>DATGCS010000039.1:0-8169 GCA_035311685.1 Wenzhouxiangellaceae bacterium | reverse complement strand
CATGACTGAACTGCTGCTGGTCTCGCATCCGGACTGCGCGCTGCACAATCCCGTGCCCGGCCATCCGGAACGACCCGAGCGCCTCAAGGCCGTATTCGACGGCCTCCATCAGCTCGATCGGTTCGAATCGGTTTCTGCCATGGCGGCGACGCGAGAACAGCTGCTGCGCGTGCATCAGCCCGCATACGTCGATCAGCTCGAACGTATCGACCAACAGGCACGCGAACAGCGCCGGACAATCTCGCTGGACGCAGACACTCATGCCGGAGCCGGCAGCATTCAGGCCGCCCGACTTGCAGCCGGCGCCGCCTGTCAAGCCGTGGAAGGCTGCATCGAGCGCCCCGAGCATCCGGCCTTTGCCGTGGTTCGTCCGCCCGGCCATCATGCCGAGTCGGGTCGCGCGATGGGCTTCTGTCTATTCAACTCGGTTGCCGCGGCAGCGCAACAGGCACTGGCCAATCCCGCGATACGCCGGGTCGCCGTCTGCGACTTCGACGTGCATCACGGCAACGGCACCGAGGCGATTTTCGCGGGCCGGCGCGACGTGTTGTTCGTCTCCAGCCATCAGCTACCGCTGTACCCCGGCACCGGCGACCCGCATCGGAAGGTCGCCTCCAACATCTTCAATGCCGGGCTTCCTCCGGGCTCGGGCAGCGACGAATTCCGGACCGCCTGGCAAGCCCGGCTGTTCGATCCTGTCGATCGATTCGCCCCGGACCTTGTCCTGATCTCGGCCGGATTCGATGCGCACTGGCGCGATCCATTGGCCCAGTTGAATCTGAAGGACGAAGATTTCTTCTGGATCGGCCATCAACTCAAAATGCTCGCCGACACGCATGCCCGGGGCCGCATCGCGGCCTCGCTGGAAGGCGGCTATGACCTGCATGCACTCACCGAAAGCGCGCTGGCATTTGCCGAGGGGCTTACGCTGGCGCACTGACAACAAGTTTGTCGTCTGGCCGTCTGGTCGTTTCGAAAAGACGAACTGACGAAACGACCAAACGACGATTTAAATGGAGCGGGCGAACGGAATCGAACCGTCGTCATGAGCTTGGGAAGCTCAGGTAATACCATTATACGACGCCCGCTTTTTCGGCATTTTCAGGCCAACCGTCCTGGGTCGACCCGCCGGAATGATACTCCCGGTCCGGCGAAATTGGCAAGCCGTCAGCGCACGACGAAGATCGAAACGCTGGAGTGCTTGACCATGTAAGCGGCGTTCGAACTGATCAGGTGCAGCTTGTCGGCGATGCCGGGAATGTGCGAAGCCATCACGATCAGGTCCGCGCCGACCTCGTCTACTGCCCCGAGCAGCTTGTCGTCGAGTTCCGCCGGTACATCCACGCTAGGCACCGCCTTGCACTCGGTTGCGATGTCGTACTTGCCGGCCTGCTCGCGCGCAAACATGTTCAGTTCTGCCTCGAACTTCTCGGGGCTGGGCGCGACGCGGTTCGGCACCCGCCCCATGACTGCGACGTAGCACACGGGCACATCGTAGCTTTTGGCAAGTTCGGCGGCGCCGTGCAGCGCCTTTTCAATCTTGTCGGTATGTTCCAGGTCCACCGGAACCATGATTTTCTTGTACATGAAATTCTCCGTGGTTACCGCTGCAGGACTGCGTTGTACGCAAGCAACTGGCGTTCGTGATAAAGCCCGCGCGCCAGGCTGGCGCACATGGCTATGAGAATGAAGGTGAACGGCAATCCCATGCTGACCGCGCCGGCCTGGAGCGCCTGCAGTGCCGCACTTCCGCCGACCGTCAGCAGCACGGCGGCAATCACACCCTCGGCAGTTGCCCAGAACACCCGCTGGGTCACCGGCGCGGTGGTCTTGCCGCCCGACGTGATGCTGTCGATCACCAGAGATCCCGAGTCCGACGAGGTCACGAAGAACACCATCACAAGGCAGATCGCGAGGAACGAGGTAATGCCCGTCAGCGGCAAGTGCGTCAGCATCTGGAACAGCGCAAGCGTGGAATCACCGATGCCGTCGGCCAGTTCGCCGATACCATCGGCGGCCTGGTCCAGACCGCTGCCGCCAAACGCGCTCATCCAGATGACGGTGACCGCGGTCGGCACGATGAGCACTGCGGTCAGGAACTGGCGCACCGTACGGCCGCGCGAAACGCGTGCAATGAACATGCCGACGAACGGAGACCAGGATATCCACCAGGCCCAGAAGAAGATCGTCCAGCTGTGATAGAAGGTGTCGTCGGCGCGCCCGACCGGATTGCTCAACGGCAGCATGTACTCGACGTATCCGGTCACGGTGCGCCCGACGTTGGCGAAGAAGTCACCGAAGCTGCCCGCAATGATCACGAAGCTCAGCAGCAGGATGGCAAAAATCATGTTCAGGTTGCTCAACAGCTTCACGCCGCCGTCGATGCCGCGCACGACCGAGACGATGGCCACTGCAGTCACGCCGGTAATGACGATCACCTGGGTCTGCAGTCCGCCGCCGATGTCGAACAGGAAATTCAGTCCGCTGGCCGCCTGCTGCGCCCCCAGCCCCAGCGATGTGGCCAGGCCGAAGATGGTCGCCAGCACCGCCACGGTGTCGATGACGTGGCCCGGCCAGCCCCAGACACGATCGCCCAGCAGCGGGTAGAAGGTCGAGCGGATCGTCAGCGGCAGGCCCTTGTTGTAAGTGAAGAAAGCGAGCGACAAGGCCACGACGCCGTAGATCGCCCACGGGTGCAGGCCCCAGTGATACATCGTCGCGCCCAGCGCCGCGGTCCTGGACTCGTCGGTGAATCCGGCCACGTTCAGCGGGGTACCGAACCACTCGGTGAAGTAGCCCACCGGCTCGGCCACGCTCCAGAACATGAGTCCGATACCCATCCCGGCTGCGAACAGCATGGCGAACCACGACAAGACCGAAAAATCCGGCACCGCATCCTCACCGCCCAGCCGTATCTTTCCGACCGGGAGTACGATCAGGGCAAGACAGAACAGGACGAAGAAATTGCCGGCCGACAGGAACATCCAGTCGAACACGTTCTGAATCCAGTTTCGCGTCGCCTCGAGACCCTGCTTGGATTCCTCGGGAAACATCAGCGAACTTACAACGAACACGAGGATCAAGAATGCACTGACCGGAAAGACCGGCGCATGCATGTCGAAACCCCATTTCTCGATGTTGTCCTGGCCTATTTCGTAGTCGGTATCGTAGAGATCCTCGATCTCCGAGATCGCCTGTTCGGCTTCTTTGGTTTCTTCAGTCAAAACTCGTTCTCTCCGTGATTCCTACAGAAATAAAACTGGCTTCCGCTTCCAGGCGTGAACGCCGCTTGCCGCTCCTTGCCTCACCATAAATGTCGAAACATCGGATGCTCCGGCGGGTTACTGCTCAAGGACTTTCGCATAACCCAACAACTGGCGCTCATGATACAAGCCACGCAACAGACTGACGCACATGCCAAGCAGTATGATCGTGAACGGCAAGCCGGTCGTGACCGCACCGGCCTGAAGCGCCTCCAGCGCCGCGCTGCCGCCGACCAGCAGCAGAACCGCGGCAATCAAGCTCTCGACCGTTGCCCAGAAGACTCGCTGGGTCACGGGTGCCGTCGTCTTTCCGCCCGAAGTGATGCTGTCGATGACCAAAGAACCGGAATCCGACGAGGTGATGAAGAACACCAGCACCAGGCAGATGGCCAGAGCCGATGTGATGGCCGTAAGCGGCAGCTCGTTGAGCATCTGGAACAGTGCCAGCGTCGAATCGCTTATGCCGTCGGCCAGCGCGCCGATTGCGGCCGCGGACTGATCGATTCCGAGCCCTCCGAATGCGCTCATCCAGACAGCCGTCACGAACGTCGGCACCAGCAATACCGCGGTGAGGAACTGGCGCACGGTACGGCCGCGCGATACGCGTGCGATGAACATGCCGACGAACGGCGACCATGAAATCCACCAGGCCCAGAAAAAGATCGTCCACTCGTGATAGAACGTATCGTCCTCGCGTCCGACCGGACTGCTCAAAGGCAATAGGTATTCAGCGTAGCCGGCCACCGTCGTTCCGAAGTTGGCGAAGAACGCCATCAGACCCCCGGCAAGAATGATGAAAATCAGCAGCACGGCGGCCAGCGCCATGTTCAGATTGCTAAGCAGCTTGACGCCACCCTCGATACCCCGCACCACCGAAACGATGGCCACTGCGGTAACTGCGGCAATAATCACGATCTGGGTCTGCAGGCCGCTGTCCACATCGAACAGGAACGACATTCCCTTGGCCGCCTGCTGCGCACCAAGCCCGAGCGAGGTCGCAAGGCCGAATATGGTTGCCAACACCGCGAGCGTGTCGATCACGTCGCCCGGCCAGCCCCATACCCGGTCGCCGAGCAGCGGGAAAAAGGTCGAGCGAATCGTCAGCGGCATACCCTTGTTATATGTAAAGAAAGCGAGGGACAGTGCCACCACGCCGTAGATCGCCCATGGATGAAGCCCCCAGTGGTACATGGTTGCACCGAGAGCCGCTTTTTTCGATTCCTCGGTGAAGCCTTCGATGTTCAGCGGTGTGCCGAACCACTCGGTGAAGTAACCGACCGGCTCGGCCACACTCCAGAACATCAGACCGATGCCCATGCCGGCGGCAAACAGCATGGCAAGCCACGACAGGATCGTAAAATCCGGCCTGGCCTCTTCACCGCCCAGCCGTATACCGCCCAGCGGCGACACGATCAGCGCGAGACAGAACAGCACGAAAACATTACCGGCCGAGAGGAAAAGCCAGTCGAAGGTCTGCTGCACCCAGGAACGGGCGCCGTCCAGCACCACCTTGGATTGTTCCGGCGAAATCAGGGAGCCGATTACGAACAACAGGATCAACAGCGCACTTACCGAGAAAACGGTGCTGTGCAGATCGAAGCCCCATTTTTCGACGTTGTCCTGGCCGATCTCATAGTCGGTGTCGTAGATATCCTCTATCTCGGATATCGCCGCCTGGACTTCCTTGAGTTCGTTGCTCAAAATTCGTTCTCCCTGAATGCGGTTCAGAAATAAGCCCCGATCCTGATACTCGGTCACGAACGCGATTGTCCGGCGCTGGTGGCATCGCCTCGATCTGCAGGCGGAGCTGGCGAATTTCACTGTCGTCTTCGGGATTGTCTGCTTGTGCAGGCGATGCGACACTGACAAACAGCCAAAAACAGGCGCGAGAAAGGGCTTGTTCATTTGCCCCTTTACTTAGAAAGTGACAACCAGCTTTCACCGTCTGAACCACGTCATCATACCGACGTCGCTGGAGGATTTCTTTCCAGCCTGGTCGAACGTCTCGTGGCCGGGACCACCGATCGTTCCGAGATAGCGTTCGATTCACGGCCCTTCGTCGATTCAGGAATAGACGGCCCGGTTCAACAACCCCTCGTGACTAAGGAACCTCTGATTGAATAGCCACGGGCGCGACGGGTCTTTGCGGAAGGCTCCGGTTTGGGTTGAGCGAGCGCCGATTGGCGAGCACTGCGTCAGACAAGCCCTCGCGGTCGAAACCACTGATCATGAAGATTGAGCGCAAAGCGGTCGGTCATGCCGGCCACGTAGTCCAGCACACGGGTTCGAAGCGGCGCGTCTTCCAGCTGGTAAGTCTCGGGAATCAGCCCGGGGTTGTTCTCCAGGTGGCCGACCAGGTCGTGGATGACGCGCCGGGCCCGCTCGGCCTGGGCGCGGGACTCCGGACGCAGGTAGACCCGCTCGAACATGAACTCGCGCATCCGGCGCATGGCATTGAGCGCATCGGCCTGCATGCAGACCTTGCCGCGACGAATGGACTCGTCGAGCACGGCCTGGATCATCGAGCCGATCCAGTGGCCGCCCGAAAACGGGCCCAGCACGTCGACGACATCGGCCGGCAGTTCGCCAGGGTCGAGCACACCGGCGCGCACGGCGTCGAGCAGGTCGTGGTTGAGGTAGGCGATGCGATCGGCGAATCGGCACACCCAGCCTTCCGGCGTATGCGGCGGCGGCTTGACCCGCCAGGTATGGGCCCGGATGCCGTCCAGCACCTCCCAGCTCAGGTTCTTCGGCTCCAGCACCTGGAATATCCGGACGCCCTGGGCCGAGTGCACCCATTCGCCGTCTTCGATGTATTCGGAAAGCGCCGCCTCGCCGGTATGGCCGAAGGGCGTGTGGCCGCAGTCGTGCCCGATGCAGATCGCTTCGGTCAGGTCCTCGTTCAGATCCAGCGCCCGGGCGATCGAGCGCGCGATCTGCGTCACCTGCAGGGTATGGCTCATGCGGGTGACGAAATGGTCGCCTTCCGGGTTGATGAAGACCTGGGTCTTGTGCTTGAGCCGCCGAAAGGCCTTGGAATGCGCGATGCGATCGCGATCGACCTCGAAGGCGGTGCGCAGCGGATCGGGTGTTTCGGGCTCGGCACGCCCGCGCGAATCGAGCACTCGGGTTGCGATAGGAGAAAGACCGCGCTCGCGCGCCTCGCGAATTTCCCGGGTGACCAGCTGAAGCGCCGGCCTGTTTTCCGCTGTATTGCTCATGCTCTAATTTTACACGGCAGGCGCAAACGGCGTGAAATGACCTGCCGTTCCGACTCCCGACTCCCGACTCCCGACCATCGACTCCCGGCCTCGGCATTTCCGGAAACCGGAAACCCGAACCCGGAAACCGTTTTCTTGATCTCAAACCGCCGCCAGCGCGGTCTCCAGGTCGCGGACCAGGTCGTCGATGTCTTCGATCCCCACCGAAAGCCGGATCAGCGTATCGGTCACGCCCAGCCGATCGCGGGTTTCCTTCGGCACCGTCGCGTGAGTCATGATGGCCGGGTGGTTGACCAGGCTCTCCACCCCGCCCAGCGATTCGGCCAGCGCGAACAGACGGGTGTTTTCCAGGAACCGGCGCGCCGCCGAAAGGTCGCCGTCCAGGTCGAAACTCACCATGCCGCCGAAGCCCGACATCTGCCTTTCGGCCAGGGCCTTCTGCGGGTGGCCGTCCAGCCCCGGGTAGATGACCTTGCGCACCTTGTCCTGGCCGGTCAGCCACTCGGCGATCCGGCCCGCATTCTCGCAGTGCGCCTTCATCCGAAGCGCGAGCGTCTTGACCCCGCGCATCACCAGGAATGCATCGAACGGGCCCTGCACCGCGCCGGCCGAGTTCTGGATGAACCCGATCTTTTCGCCGAGGTCTTCACCGTTGACCACCAGCGCGCCGCCGACCATATCGGAATGGCCGTTGAGGTACTTGGTGACCGAGTGCACCACGATATCGGCGCCCAGCGTGATCGGCCGCTGGAGCATGGGCGTGGCGAAGGTGTTGTCGACCACCAGCAGGCAATCGTTGGCTCGCGCCAGCTCCGACATGCGCGCGATGTCGACCAGCTGGAGCATCGGGTTGGTCGGCGTCTCGACCCAGATGATCTTCGTTTCCGGTCGAATGGCGCGCTTTGCCGCTTCTTCGTCGGCCAGGTCGACGAAACTGAAATCCAGCCCCGACGAGCGCCGGCGCACCCGCTCGAACAGGCGCCAGGTACCGCCGTAGAGGTCGTTCATGGCCAGCACATGATCACCCGGCGCCAGCAGGTGCATCACCGTATCAACGGCCGCCATGCCGGAGGCGAACGCGAACCCGTGGCTACCGCCCTCGAGATCGGCGATGCAGCCCTCCCAGGCCTTGCGGGTCGGATTGTGGGTGCGCGAATACTCGTAGCCGAGGTGGTCGCCGGGACTCTTCTGCACGTAGGTGCTGGTGGTGTAGATCGGCGTCATGATCGCGCCGGTCGATGGATCGGGTGATTGTCCGGCGTGGATCACGCGGGTGGCAAGCTTGTCGTGGAAGGCGGCCATGGAATTCTCATCGCAAATAAAGCGCCTATCGTAGCCGAAGGCGCCTGAAAGCACAGACCGGCACGACCTTCATACCGCCAATTGAAACCACACTCGAAATGACACTCGAAATGACACTTGAAATGACAATCGCCCGGACCTGGCCGAGCGACTGATTCGAAGCTTGATGGGGGACGCTATGGTCGATCAACCCCCACGGCCGCCGCGACCCCTGCCCCGCCCGCGGTCATCATCATCGTCATCACCGCGGTCGGCGTCGTCATCGTCATCGTCGTCGCCGCCGTTGCCGTTACCGCAATTGTTGGAATTGCCGTTGCCGCCGCCATTGCCGATGCCGCAGCCATTTCCGTTACCGCCGCCATTGCCATTGCCATTGCCATTGC
>DATGCS010000038.1:0-6676 GCA_035311685.1 Wenzhouxiangellaceae bacterium | reverse complement strand
TTTGGTTGTTTGGTTGTTTCGAACTCCGGGGAGGGACTGTCCCCCGCGATGTCCGATATCACCCGGCACCTCCAAAAACGACCAACCAACCAAAACGCCAAAAGACGAACCAGCGAACCAACGAACCAGCAAACCCAGCCCCTTGCCCCTCGCTGCCATTCCCATGTACTCTTTGCCTTTTGTCAGGCGCACCTATTCCATGAGCAGAAAACAAAAGCACAAGACTACCGCCAGCAAGCCGGCAAAGGCGGTAAGCGGTGGACACAAGCTGTATCCCGACAAGCCGGTCGCGATTCTGGCCGCCATCGGCATGCTGATCACGGGCTATCTTTCGTTCTCTTCGCTGGGTTCGGATGCGCCGCTGTTCTGCGGGCCGGCGTCCGGTTGCGCCGTGGTTCAGAACAGCAGCTACTCGACGCTGCTGGGTCTGCCCGTTTCGTTGTGGGGCTTTGGTCTGTACGTATTGGTCCTGTGGTCCGCGGTCACGCTGCCGCCACGGCTGAAGCGCTGGCAGCGGCTGGCCTGGCTGAGTACCGTCGGGCTGGGCATCAGCTTGTACCTGACGATCACCGGCCTGGTCGTGCTTGATGCCTGGTGCGTGTGGTGCATGGCCTCGCAGGTGACGATGATCGCGCTGTTCGCGACGGTGATGGTGCGCCGTCCCCAAAGTGCGCCCGGCATGCCGTGGATGATCTTCAACCGCAATCTGCTGCTCGGGACGCTGTTTGTGGTCGGCGCCCTGTTTGCATGGCAGAACGGTTTGCTGCAGCCGCCCGAAAACCCGGAGCTCAAGGCGCTGGCGATTCACCTGGACGAATCCGATGCGCAGTTCTACGGTGCGTTCTGGTGCCCGACTTGTCAGGACCAGAAGCGCATGTTCGGCCGGTCGGCCGACCGCTTGCCTTACGTCGAGTGCACGCCCAATGGCCGCGCCGGGGGGATGGCATTCGAATGCGTGGCCAACGATATCTCGGGCTATCCGACATGGATCATAGACGGGCGACGCTACCAGCAGGTTCTCTCCCCGGATGAACTGGCGGCGCGTTCCGGTTTCGTGTTCGAGGAGCAAACACAATGAACTGCAGCACCATCAGCATCCCGCGGTACGCCATGACGGGTATCGTCACCCTGTTGCTCTTGCTGGCGGCCGTGCCTGCGCCGGCGCAGCCGAGTGCCGATGAGGCGTTTTCCGGCCTCGTGAAGGACTACGAGGCCTGGCAGGCGGAGCAGAATCCGATCCGCGCGGGGCGCCGGGGCGATCTGGAAGCCGCTGCCCGCTGGCCCGATGCGTCGCCGGCGGCGGTCAAGGCCCGGCGGGAGACCGAGCAAACTTTCCTCGATCGGCTCGAGAAAATCGACGCCGACGCGTTGACCGGTAACAATCCGGTCAGTTACGCCGTGCTGGACTATGTGCTGAGCTCGGAAGTGGCGATGGCGCAGTTCGATCCCGAGCGCGTGCCCTTCGTCAACGATTCCGGTTTTTTCAGTATGCCGCTGAGCGTTGCGAGCTCCACCCGTCCGCGCACCATCGAACAGGCCCGCGCCTGGTTGAGTCGACTGGAAGGGTTGCCGGCTTTCCTTGCACAGCACCGTGACTGGATGTCGCGCGGCGTCGCCGACGGATTCGTCCAGCCGGCCTACGTGGTCGAGGCGGTGATCGGGCAGCTCGAAGCCATTGTCGCGACACCGCCGGCCGAAAGTCCTCTGCTGGAACCGTTCGCAGGTCTTCCGGCCGCGCTCGAGGTCGAGCACGGCGAGGCGCTGCGCGAGGATGCCGCCCGCGTGGTGGAAACGCGGGTGCTGCCTGCCTATCGCGGCCTGCTCGAGTTCTTCCGTACCGATTACCTGGCCGAACCGCGCGAGTCCATCGGCATATCCGAGGTGCCGGATGGGCGCGATTACTATCGTGAGCTCGTACGCCATCACACCACGCTGGATACCACCCCGGAACAGGTTCACGCACGCGGGCTGGCGGAGGTCAAGCGAATTCGCGCCGAGATGGATCGCGTCATCGACGAGGCGGACTTCGACGGCGATTTCGCCGAATTCCTGAATTTCCTTCGGACCGACGAGCGGTTCTACGCCGATTCGCCGCGCGAGCTCTTAATGCATGCCGCATATATCGCCAAGCGCGCCGATGACCAGATGCCACGCTTCTTCGGCAAGCTGCCACGCCTGTCCTATGGCGTGCGCCCGGTGCCTGAACACATGGCGCCGACTTACACTACCGGGCGCTACTGGCCGGGCGACCTGGAGAACGGCGTGGCCGGGGGTTACATGGTCAACACCTACGCGCTGGACCAGCGGCCGCTCTATACCCTGCCGGCGCTGACGCTGCACGAAGCGGTGCCCGGTCATCACCACCAGGGTTCGCTCGCCCGCGAGTTGGAAGATGTGCCGGAATTCAGACGCAATACCTACATCACCGCCTTCGGCGAGGGCTGGGCGCTGTATACCGAGCATCTCGGCATCGAGATGGGCATCTATACCACCCCATACGAACACTTCGGCCGTCTGAGCTACGAGATGTGGCGGGCGTGCCGGTTGGTCGTGGATACCGGCATTCACTATTTCGGCTGGAGCCGTGAGCGGGCCGAGGCCTGTTTTCTGGAAAATTCCGCGCTGGCCGCGCACAACGTCAAGACCGAGGTCGCGCGGTATATTTCGTGGCCGGGCCAGGCGCTTGCCTACAAAACCGGCGAGCTGTTGATCAGGGACTTGCGAGACCGAGCGGAAAAGCGGCTCGGCGATGCATTCGACCTGCGCGCGTTCCACGACCACATCCTGGTCGACGGCGCGATGCCGCTGGAGATGCTGGAAGCGCGGATGCAGACCTGGATCGACGACAACGCCGAGAACTGAATCCACGAAGCGAGGCTTAGGGAACCTCTGAATAACTCTGCAAAGGCGCCGTCGCGCCCGTGCAGAGTTATTCAGAGGTTCCTTAGCCCGGTGGCATCGCCAGCAGCGCAATCTCGGCCAGGCTCCAGCCGATCAGGGCGCCGACGATGACGTCGGTGGGATAGTGCAGGCCGAGGATCACGCGGGACAGTGCGATCAGCACGGTCAACGGGATCAGTACCGCGGCCAGCGCCGGAAACCAGGCGACCGCGATTATCGTGAACAGCACGGCGTGCAGGGTATGGCCTGAAGGGAAGCTGTAGCGGTCCAGCGGCTGGCTGCCGACGCGGATGTTCGGATGACCGATGTAGGGCCGCTCGCGGACGAGATTGCTCTTGAGCAGCTTGTAGATCGTAACGCCGGTGAGCCCGGAGATCGCCATCATTGCAGAGGCTCGCAGCCCGTCGTCGCCCTGGGTCAACGCCATCAACGCCATCAGGCTGTACCAGACCACACCGTCCCCCAGACGGCTGACTGCCGCGAAGAATGTGGCGACAATCCGGTTGCGCGAACTGCGGTTGAGCGTCACGCATAATTCGTGCTCCAACCGCCGAATCCGCGCCAGACCCCTGAGTACCGATGACGTCGGATGTACATCCATGACGACCACTGTAGCGGATTTTCAATACATCCGCATTTCAACCCGCTGACAACTGTGTGACAGGGCCGCCGGCAGATCAAGCGATCAGGACTTCAGGCGACCTTGCGTTCGGTGGCTGGATGGGCCGTCGGGTGGGCAAAATAGAACCCCTGCGCCAGGCGAATGCCGGCATTCTTCAACCACTCCAATTCCTCTTCGCGCTCGATCCCGGTTGCGATCACTTCGATGTCGAGCGCCTTGCAGGTCGCGATCACCCCATGCACGATGGCTTGGCGGCGCGCGCTCGAGTCGATGCGGCGAATCAGGCTGCGGTCGAGTTTGGCGAAATCCGGTCGGAATACCGCCAGGCGCTTGAGCCCGACTTCGCCGACGCCGACGTTGTCGGCGAGCACTTTCAATCCCGCTGCATGCGCCATTTCGCGCGCCTTGTCGAGCTGGCGCGGATTGCCCAGCATTTCCAGGTTGCCGAACTCGAGCACGATGCGATGCGGCGGAATGCCGTGTTCGCGTGCCGCTTCGAGCGTGGCATCGATCGACAGCGCCAGATTGTCGGGCGAAATCTGCGAGCAGTTCAGATGTATCGCGGCGCCGATGCCGCGGCGGGCTGCGGCCTTGAGAGCGCGCATGCGGCACGCCTGGTCGAAGAAGTAGCGGTTTTCCGGTCGAATCGCTTCGAGTACCGTAGCGGCCGACTCGCCCGAAAGCCCGCGCACCAGCGCCTCATGGCCGATGGTTTCGTCCGAGTGGGCATCCACGACCGGCTGGAATGCGAAGCTGAAGCCCGTATCGACGACTTCGGTGCAGTCGCTGAAAACGGCCGTCGAGTAAGCGGCGGCGGCGTAGGTGCTTGCCTGGCTGCTGTCGTGAAACATTTCGTCCCCTTCGCGTTGGCTTGATTCTGATCGTTGCGGCACAATTGCCGGCCTGTCCCTATACATTCAAGAGGCGTGCCAATCAGGAGAAAGTGTGGTTGTATGCGCATGTGGACCCGCCATATGGCGATCATCCACTGTTTTTGCACCAAATTGACTTTCCGCCTGCGACGCAATTGCGGCGCAGTTGCCCGGCAGGGCGTCAGGCCGTGTGCCAGGCTTCGATCTCGACCAGCAAGTCGCCGCGGCAGATGTCGCCGCGCAAGCCGCAGAGCTTGAGCTCGGGCCAGCGCCGGCGAAGGCGCTGTTCAATGGACGGCCAGTCTTCGGCGTTGCGGACGTAGACGCGCGCGAGACTGTCGCCGTTGAACCGTGCCAGGTCCGGGCGGTTCATGACGCCGGCTGAATGGCCGAGCAATGCGTCGAGGTTGCTGGCCGCCTCGTCGGTCTGCGCCAGGGCATCGCCGGGGTGTGCCGTGGTGTGCCCGATGACGCTTGCGGTGCCGGATATCAGCAGTCCGGCCCGGCCGTTCTCCAGGTCGATGCCGGTGGCGCGGGCGAACGCCGGTTGCCTTGGGCCGTAGCGGCGCGGATAGTTCCAGGCGCTGACCTGGCGTGGGTTCTCGATCGAAATGCCTGGCGATACCCCGACCAGGGCCACAAGTTGCATGAACGGCTGCTCGCTACCGATGGCCGTTGCCGCGCACATTCGCGCATCGTTGAGACCAGCGGCCTCAAGCGCCAGGCCGCGACCAACACAGAAGCGACGGTAGCGTTCGCGGTCGTCGTCGCCGTGGTTGATTGCGGGGAAGTAGTTCCAGAGCCTCAGCGGGTAGCCGAACCTGGATTCACCCAGGGTTCGGATCAGCTTGCGATAAAGGGTTTCCGAGGCCACCGCGGCGTCGGCTTCGGAATCATCCGGTTCCGACATCACGATGGCGCACAGTTGGTGTTCGGGTGCGTCCCAGCGCTCGTGGTCATAATCGCCCCCCAGAAATTGCAGCCCCGGTCCCCCCGGGTGGCCGCGGCCGTCGAGCGCAATATCCAGCATCGGATCGCCGAACAAGGCGGTGCCGACTTCAAGACGGTAGGTGGGAGCGGGGCCCTGGGGTCTGGTCATGCAGGTGATGGATCAATGAAATTGGCCTGCCGGCAAGCATACCGCCAAATCCCCAAAAACGTAGCGGCCGGGCTGCCCCGGCCTGCGGAACCCATTGCTCGCAGGCCGGGACCGATCATGCATCGGGCCGATCAGCCGGCCGGTACCGGGCTGCCCGGTGTCCAGGGCGCGCCCGCTTCGAACAGGGAGTCTTCCAGCGCCGGTATGCGCTGCTCGACGAGGCGGTTGAGCTCGCTTCGGACGTCGGCGAACTGCTGCTCGGCGATTTCGAGGCTGCGTTCGTGAGTGGGTGTGGGGCCGTAGGTGGAGCGCCCGGTGCCGATCATCGCGACGAACAGGCGCTGGCCGATGGTCGGCCCCTGCGGCTCGTTGAGCTCGCTCAGCGACTGCTTGCCCTGAAGCTGCTCTTCGATCGCGTAGAGCCTCTGGCTGATCGCGTGCAGCTCGGCATCGAGATCGCCGGCCGGAGCGGTGCTGCGTCCCAGCGCGGCGTCAAGCGCGTCGACCTTTTGACGTGCCTCGGAAATGACCTGGTTGGCCGCCGAGACACGACGCTGCATTTCCGAAAGGCGCTTCCAGAATGCTACCGTTTGCTCGGGCTCGGCGCCTTCCAGCGCGCCTTTGCGCAGCCGTACCACGTCGAATTCCTGCGGTTGTGCCAGGGCAGTGACTTCGCCCTCGATACGCTTGGCCAGCTCCACCGTGTAGGTGCCGGGTGCGACCATGAAGCCTTCAGGCTCGCCCCACCCGCCGGCGTCGCCAATGGCATTCGGCGCCGGCATGCGCAAATCCCAGGCGATTCGATGAAAGCCCTTGGCAACAGGACCTTCGAGACGGCGAACGACGTTGCCATCGGCATCGCGAACGGTCAGCACAATGGCCGGGTCCGGCTGCCGTCTTTCGGCCTCGACCTCTTCCCAGCCGGGAAACGGAACGTCGCCACGCGCTTCTATCAACTCTTTTTCGCGTTCCCGGCGCTTCTGTTCGTCGGTCTTGTAGGTGTCGGCCAGGTGATACGTGAATACGGCGCCGAAGGGTGGATTGGGCGCGGTGTAGAGCCCGTGGCCCTGCGAGCCCTTTTCGTTGCCGCCGAGCACACCTCGCTCGATGTACCACCATGCGTCGCGCGGTTCGAACAAAGCGGCTTCCTGCGCCAGCTTGTCGGCATCGACTTCACGCAAT
>DATGCS010000037.1:0-11600 GCA_035311685.1 Wenzhouxiangellaceae bacterium | reverse complement strand
ACGGTCGCCAGCCCGTCGGTATAGATCATCCGCGCGACCAGGAAACGCAGGATTTCGGCGTATTTCCTCAGATGCTTGACCGATTCCCCGAGCTGGCGCAGACCCGAGCGCAATGCCTCGCCGACGGCCAGGCCCTTCGATGACCGGTCGGGGGTGAACATGAACAGCGGCAACGCAAACACCAGGTACCAGACCGCGACCAGTGCGAACGTCGCGCGCACGTGTTCGGCCTGCTCGCGGTCGACGTCGACGCCGAAGATGGGCCCCTCTGTCTGGACGAATCCGAACAGCGCCAGCAGCAGACACGCCACGCCGCCGGCATATCCAAGCCCCCAGCCCCAGCCCGACCAGCGTCCCATCCGTTCCGGCTCGACCAGGTCGGGCAGCATCGTGTTGTAGAACACGAACGCGAACTCGGCGCCGAGAATGCCTACGCCCACCCAGACCGCGGCCCACCAGAAATCGTCGGCGGTCGGGCGCACGAACCACAGCATCGCGCAGGCGAACACGCATAAAAATGTAAAGAACAACAGCCATGGCTTGCGCCGCCCACCCCGGTCGGCGATTGCGCCCAGAATCGGCGCCAGCACCGCCACCACCGCGCCGGCCACGCCGACGATGTTGCCCCATGCCTCCGTGCCGGCAACGTCGTCGCCGACCACCGACTGGCTGAAGTAGCGGGCGAAAACGAACGTCAGGATGATCGTGAAGAACGCGCTGTTGGCCCAGTCGTAAAGCGCCCAGGACCACAGCGCCCGGCCGCCGACGGCGTGCTGCTCGCTACCTGTTTCCCGACCTGACCGCATAGGGCAATCCGAGTGTGACGTGTCTGGATGTCTGTCGCCTCAAAATTTTAATGTAGCGGCGTCCAGCGGCCCCAAATGCCGGCCGGGGTCGCGTTTCGCGGCTACGGCACGACGCGCGCCGCCTGCATGGCCGAGTGCGGCAGAATGCCCAGCCAGACGACGACCAGCGCCAGCAGCACCAATAACGCAACGATCAATCGACTCGAAGCGACGAACCGTTCCGCGTCGCCGGCGGCAAACATCGTCGTGACCACCCGCAAATAATAGAACAAACCGATGCCGCTTCCGACAATCACCAGTGCCGTCAATCCCCAGAGCTCCGCCCGGGCGCCGGCGGCAAGCACGTAGAACTTGCCGACGAAACCGCCGGTCAGCGGAATGCCGGCCAGAGAGAGCAGCATGAGCACCAGCGCTGCGCCGACCAGCGGATTGCGGTGGGCCAGGCCGCGGATGTTGTCGATGGTCGCGCCCTCGGCGTTCGACTCGGTACCGGCGGCGGTGGCGATCGCAATCGCGATGAACGCGCCCAACGTCGTAGCCGCATAGAACAACGTATAGAACACGACCGCCTCGGCGCCGAATGCGCCGCCGGCCAGCACGGCAGTGAGCGCGTAGCCCATATGCGCGATCGACGAATAGGCCAGCAAACGTTGCAGGTTCTGCTGGCGCAGCGCCAGCCAGTTGCCGGCCAGCATCGACGCGCCGGCGACCACCGCCAGCGCAGTCCACCACGGGGTGCCCGGCTCGAGACCGACCGTCGCCGACAGCCGGAGCAACAGCGCCAGCGCCGCGATCTTCGAGACCGTGGCCAGGAATGCGGTGACCGGCAGCGGCGCGCCCTGGTAGACGTCGGGCGTCCAGAAGTGGAATGGCACCAGCGAGAGCTTGAATGCCAGGCCGGCGAGCAGCAGCGCGATGCCGGCCCACCACCAGGCACCTGCGCCCTCCACGTCCGCCAGCGCGGCGAAATCCAGCGCGCCGATCTCGGCGTAAACCAGTGCCATGCCGAACAGCGCGAAGCCGGAGGCCAGCCCGGCCAGCACCAGGTACTTGACGCCCGCCTCGATCGAGCGCGGCATCAGGCAGTGCCAGGCGATCAGGATGAACAACGACACCGACAGCAGCTCCAGGCCCATGAACAGGCTCGCGAAGTGGCCGCTGGCGACCAGGACGCATGCGCCCAGCAGCGCCAGCACGAACAATCCGTGGGTCTCGCCGGTCCGCTGCTCGGGCCCGACCCCGGATCGAGCATGCATGAAGATCAGCACGACGAAGGTCGAGGCCGACAGCAGCGCCCAGTACAGACGCGCGAATGCATCGACGCGCAACAACCCGTCGACGTCGACGGCGGGGGCGTGCCACTCGGCGACAGCGGCGACCAGCGCGGCCAGCGTGCCCAGTGCGGCAATCGAGAACGGGACGGCCGCACGCTCGGCGAACGCCGCGGCGACCAGCGCGCCGGTGCCGGTCGCGGCCAGCACGATCAGCGGCAGCAGCGCCTGGAGTTCGACCGCGCTCATGAATCGACCCCGGCATCGATGACTACCGCCAGCCCGTCCAGCCACGGCCCGAGCACGTCGAACAGCAGCTGCGGTTGTACGCCGAGCACTGCGACGAGCAATGCGAACAGCGCGAGCAGCATTCGCTCGTCAACGGTGGCGTCGGCCACGGCGTCCGAGGTCGGTGGAATTTCCAGCGGGCCGTGGAAGCTTCGCTGCACCAGCACCAGCCCGTAGACCGCCGCCAGCACGAGGCCCAGCGCCGCGACCACGGCGACCGGCGCGTGGGCCTTGTACGCGCCGAGCAGCACCAGGAACTCGCCGATGAAGTTGGCCAGCCCGGGAAGACCAATGGACGCGATGGCAAACAGCAGCGTGAAGCCGCCGAGGACCGGCATGTGGTGCCACAACCCGCCCACGGCGCTCATCTCGCGGGTACCGATCCGTCGCTGCAGGATGCCGGCGACGACGAACAACGCGGCGGTGGAAAGCCCGTGGGCGATCATCTGCATCACCGCGCCCTGCCAGGCCTGTATGTTGAGCGCGAAGATGCCGATCAGCACGAAGCCCATGTGGCTGATGCTGCTGTAGGCGACCAGACGCTTGAAGTCGGTCTGCGCGTATGCCAGCCACGCGCCGTAGAGCACCGCGACGACGCCCAGCCACATCGCGTACGGCGCGATGACGACCGCCGCATCGGGAAACAGCGGGAGGCCGAATCGCAGCAGCCCGTAGGCGCCGGTCTTGAGCAGAATGCCGGCCAGTATCACGCTGCCGCCGGTCGGCGCGTCGGTATGCGCGTCGGGCAGCCAGCCGTGCAGCGGCACCGCAGGCAGCTTGACGGCGAACGCAATCAGGAAACCGAGCAGCAGCCAGACCCCGGCCGGCCCGTCCGGCGCCGTGTCGCGCAGCGCGTCGAACGCAAAGGTCAGCTCACCGGTCGCGTCGAAATGCAGCCACACCAGCGCGACGATGGCCAGCAGCATCAACAGCCCCGAAGCCTGGGTGTAGATGAAGAACTTGATGGCCGATTGTGTCGACGATTGTGTCGACGAGCGCTCCGCATCGCCGTGGCCCCAGGCTGCGATCAGGAAGTAGACCGGCACCAGCATCAGTTCCCAGAACAGGAAAAACAGGAACAGGTCGACCGCCAGGAACACGCCGAGCACGCCGGCGATCGACAGCATCAGCGTCGCGTAGAACGCGCCGGACGCCTCGCGGATCTCGCGCGCCGAGACCCACGCCGCGGCGATGCCGAGCACCAGCGCGAGCAGCAGCATCACGAAGCCCAGGCCGTCCAGCGCCAGGCTCAGCGTGATGCCGAACCGCGGGATCCACGGCATATCGATCGCCAGCCACCAGCCGCCGCCGGAAGCCGGGTCGAACAGGTTCAGCACCAGCACCAGATCGAACAGCAGCGCGAGCAAGGCGACGATGAGCGGCACCTTGAGTTCAGCGTCGGTCCGCGCCCGGCCTGCCCACCAGCAGATCGGCGCAGCCAGCAGCGGAATCAGGATCACCCAGATCAGCGCCATGTCCACACTCCCAGCCCGACCAGCACGACGACGCCGAAGACCATACCCAGCGCGTAGTCGCGCACGCGCCCGGTCTGCAGCGCGCTCAGTGCCCGGTGCATTGCCAGGCTGACGCCGGCGAACACGCCGGTCACCATTCGATCGACGGCGTCGCGCCGGTTCCAGCCCGAGAGACGCGAGTAGGGCCGCACGATGGCTGCCTGGTACAGCGCGTCGATGCGGAAACCGCTCTGCAACGCCGACGCGACGACCCCCGAGGCGGGCCTGCGTACTCCCCGGCCGAACGCCCACCAGGCCAGCGCGACGCCCGCCAGCACCAGCGCCGACGAACCGATCGCAGGCAAAAGGTGCGCGGCGTGTTCTTCGCCCAGGTCCGGCGCGCCGAATACCGCGCCGACCACACTCAGCAATGCCAGCAGCCCGACCGGGATCTTGAGAGCCGGCCCGGCGCGTTCTTTCCGTTCGCTGGCCACCTCGCCGGCGAACACCAGGAACACCAGCCGGAATGCGTAGACGGCCGTCACCAGCGCGCCCACCGCGGCCCCGGCCCAAAGCATCGCGTGCTGCTCCCAGGCCGCGCCCAGGATCGACTCCTTGCTCCAGAACCCGGCCGTGACCAGCGGCAGTGCGGCCAGCGATGCCGCGCCGATCGTGAACACCGCCGCGGTGAACGGCATGGCTTTCCGCAAGCCGCCCATCCGAGTGATGTCGTGCTCGCCGTTCATGTGCCGGATGACCAGCCCGGCGCCGAGAAACAGCAGCGCCTTGAAGAACGCATGCGTCATCAGGTGGAAGATCGCCGCCGACCAGGCGCCCACCCCCAGCGCCACGAACATGTAGCCGATCTGGCTGATCGTCGAATACGCCAGGATGCGCTTGATGTCGCGCTGGACCAGCGCGCTCAGGCCGGCGATCAGCAATGTGATCATGCCGACCGCGGCGACCAGCAGCATGGCCGTCGGCGACAGCTCGAACAGCGGATGCAGCCGCGCGATCAGGTAGACCCCGGCGGTCACCATCGTCGCGGCGTGGATCAGCGCGCTGACCGGGGTCGGGCCGGCCATCGCGTCGGGCAACCACACGTGCAGCGGGAACTGCGCCGACTTGCCGATCGCGCCGACCAGCACCAGAGTTCCGACCAGCAGCGCGATGCCGGCGCCGGGCGCCCAGTTGCCGGATGCCGCCTCCAGCACCGGCTGGATATCAAGCGTACCGAACGCGGCGAACAGCACGAACAGCGCGATCAGCAGCGCCACGTCGCCGAGCCGCGTCACGACGAACGCCTTGCGCGCCGCGTAGCCATTCTCGGGATTGCCGTACCAGTGCCCGATCAGCAGGTAGCTGCACAGTCCGACGGCTTCCCAGCCGGCGAACAGCACCACCAGATTGTCGGCCAGCACCAGCAGCAGCATCGCGGCGACGAACAGGTTCAGGTATGCGAAATAGCGCGAAAAACCTTCGTCGCCTTCCATGAACGCTGCCGAATAGATATGCACCAGCAGCCCGACGCCGGTGACGATCAACGTCATCCAAAGCGACAGCGGGTCCAGGTACAGCGCGACGTCGACGGCAAGGTCGCCGGCCTCGAACCACGTGAACACCGTCTCGCGGAGTGTGCCGGCGTCGCCGAAACCCGCCGCCGCTGCCAAGGCGAAGACGAACGACATCGCGACGGTACCGCAGCCGAGCCAGGCGACGGATCTCGGCGAAAGACGGCCGCCGCACAGCGCCAGCACGACGAAACCGGCCAGCGGCACGCTCGGGATCAGCCACAGCGGCATCATCCGCGCATCTCCCGGACCGCGTCCATGTCCAGCGTGCCGAAGCGCCTGAACATCTGCAGGATCAGCGCCAGCCCGACCGACACCTCGGCGGCGGCCAGCGTCAGGATCAGGATGAAGAACACCTGGCCGTCGGGCTGGCCCCAGTGCTGGCCGGCGGCGATGAATGCCAGCCCGGCGGAGTTCAGCACCACCTCCAGCGACATCAGCATGAACACCACGTTGCGCCGGATCAGCACGCCGGTCACGCCCAGCACGAACAGCACTGCGGCCACCGTCAGCACGTGTGCGATCGGCACCGCGGCCATCATGATCCGCGGCCCTCGCGTCGACGGCCGATATGGAATGCGCCGACCAGCGCGGCCAGCAGCATCAGCCCGGCGATCTCGACCAGCAGCAGATACTGGCTGAACAGCGACACGCCGACCTCGCGAGCCGGGATTGTCCGGCCGATTTCGCTTGCCGCGATGGTGGCGGAAGATTCCTGGCCGAGCAGCCAGACCCACTGCGCCAGCAGCACGGCGCTCAGAACGGCGGGGCCGAGCCAGGTGCGCGGTGCCAGCCACGCGCGTTCTTGTGCCACGGTTTCCGGGCCGAGCTTGAGCATCATGATGACGAACACGAACAGCACCATGATCGCGCCGGCGTAGATGATCACTTCGAGCGCCGCGGCGAACGGTGCGCCCAGCAGGTAGAACAGCACCGCCACGGCGAACAGCGAGACCACCAGGTAGAGCAGTGCGTGCACCGCGTGCCGGCCGACCACGACCATCACGGTCGCGATGATCGCGACGGCGGACGTGATGTAGAACGCGGTCAGCACGATGAGGTCCTCCTCAGGGCATCAGCCGGCGCGGGTCGGTGGGCGGCGCCTCGTCCTCGGCCTCGCCCTTGTCCTTGCCGCCGACGGCCAGGCCCGCCACACGATAGAAGTTGTAGTCGTGGTACTTGCCCGGCCCGTTGATCAGCAGGTCCTCCTTCTCGTAGACCATCTCGGCGCGCCGGTATTCGGCCATTTCGAAATCCGGAATCAGCTGGATGGCGTAGGTCGGGCAGGCCTCCTCGCACATGCCGCAGTAGATGCAGCGCGAGAAATTGATCCGGAAGAAATCCGGGTACCAGCGTCCGTTCTCGTCCTCGGCCTTGTCCAGCGCGATGCAGTCGACCGGGCACGCCACCGCGCACAGGTTGCACGCCACGCAGCGCTCCTCGCCATCGGGGTCGCGGGTCAGCACGATGCGTCCGCGGGTACGCGGCGGCAGGTACGGCTGCTGTTCGGGATAATTGACGGTCTGGCGCCGGTGAAACGCATGCCGGAAAACCTGCCAGAGCGATTGGAGTTGACTTAGCATCGGCTTCTCCTTCAGTTGCCCTGCCGCGCCAGCAGCACCGCCCCGGTGACCAGGAAGTTGACCAGCGTCAGCGGCAGCAGCACCTTCCAGCCAAATGCCATGAGCTGATCGTATCGGGGCCGCGGAATGGCCGCGCGCAGCAGCACGAACAGCGCGACGAACGCGCCGGTCTTGATGCAGAACCACAAAAGCGGCGGCAGCCACGGGCCCTGCCAGCCGCCGAAGAACAGCGTGACGATCATCGCCGAGGTCACGACGACGCCGACGTACTCGCCGACAAAGAACATGCCGAACTTCATGCCCGAGTACTCGGTGTGGAATCCTGCGGTCAATTCGTGCTCGGCTTCGGGCAGGTCCAAGGGCAGCCGGTGCGACTCGGCCAGGCCGGCGACGAAGAATGCCAGGAAACCGAAGAACTGCGGCACCACGAACCACAGGCCGGCCTGCGCCAAGACAATTTCGCGCAGGTTGAACGTGCCGGCGAGCATGATGACGCCGGCCAGCGACAGACCCATGAACACCTCGTAGCTGATCATCTGGGCGGCCGAGCGAACTCCGCCGAGCAGCGAGTACTTGTTGTTCGAAGACCAGCCCCCGAGCGCGACGGCGTAGACCGTCACCGACGTCATGGCGAGGAAGAACAGCAGGCCGATGTTGAGGTCGACCACCCACAGATCGGGCGTCAGCGGCACGACCGCAAACGCCATCAGCGTCGCACCGAGGATGATCGCCGGCGCGATCACGAACACGGCCTTGTCGGCGAACGGCGGAATCCAGTCTTCCTTGGTCAGGATCTTGATCATGTCGGCGACAGGCTGCAGTAGGCCGAACGGCCCGGCGCGGTTCGGCCCGTGGCGGTCCTGCCAGAGCCCGAGCAGGCGCCGCTCCAGCCAGGTCAGCAGTGCGGCCGAAAGCAGCAACCCGGTGAAAAGCAGCAGCGCGATGCCGACATTCATTCGCTGCCCTCGCCATCCGGGCCGGCCGCGCGCAGGCGCACCGTCGCCGGCGCGCCGCCGGCAATGAACGCCGTGATGCCGTCATTCAGATACGCCGGCAGCACGACGCCGCGACCGGACAGGCCTTCGATGACGCGCGCCGGCAATACCAGCCTGTCGTCACCGGCCGCGAGCTCGACCGCGCCCCCTTCCTCGAGACCCAGCCGATCCAGCGTTTCGGCCGCGAGGCCGGCGAAGGGGCTTGCGACGCGCTGCCGGATCGGCGCCGACCAGGCGCTGAGTTCCTCGCTGCCAAGGAACTCGAAGCGTATCAGCAGCCGATAGGCGTCCGGATCGGACGCATAGGTGGGCTCGTCTTCGGATGCGTCACCCGTATAACCGCCGTCTCCGCTGCTGCCTTCGGCAGCCTCGATCAGCCGCACCCCCGGATCGCCGCCGATCAGCGCGCCGCCGATTTCGTGCTGAAACTTGTTGATCGCCTGCCCGGAATTCCAGCCGGGGCTCCACGCGAACGGCATCGCCGTCGGCGGCGGGCGGTCCGGCGGCTGCAGTCCTTCCATCGAGAAGCTCAGCAGCGCATTGTTATCGGCCGGCGGCGTCGGTTCGTGCACCGTCTCGTCGGCGTGACTCGCGGTTCGGCCGCTGTAGCGAAACGGTGCGCGCGCGGCTCGCAGCCCATCCCGTCGATGGTCGGCGGCCGGCGCAGCATCGCCGATACCGGCCAGGGCCTCGCACTCGGATGCGCAAGCCTCGACCACCGCATCGAAGTCGTCGCCGGAAATTCCGGTTTTGCGGCCGAACTTCGGCGCCAGTTCGGTCAGCCAGCGCCACGAATCACGGACGCCGTTGTCATTGTCATTGCGCGGATCCGGTTCGAAGACCCTGAAGAAGCGCTGGGCGCGGCCCTCATTGTTGACCCGCGTGCCGTCGGCATCGGCGAAGGTTCCGGCCGGCAGCACGATGTCGGCCGACTCGACGGTGGCGGTGCCGAGCGCGTCGAGCACGATCAAGCGTTCGGCGCGCTCGAACGCCTTTTGCACCAGCCCATGATCGGCGCGCCGCCAGAGGTCGTTTTCGGCGACCAGCAGCGTGCCGCCGTCACCGGCCACGCGCTGCAGCGCCGATTCGAGATCGCCGCCGCCGAGCAGCACCGCACCCAGGCTGTTGGATTCGGGCAGCACCAGCGTCAGGCCGACCCGGCTTGAACGATTGTCGTCACTATTGTCGTGACAGACGCCGCGGCGGCACAGTGCGCGCGAGATATCAGCCGCGGCATCGAGCACGGCCCGGCTGTGCAGGCCGGTACCCGAGACGATCAGCGGGCGCTCGGCGTTGCACAGCGCGTCGGCGATGCGCCGCGCCAGCGCCCGGTCGTCCTCGTCCAGGCCTTCGGGCGCCGGTGCATCCTGGTCGATACAGTGCGCGACCTCCTGGCCGATACCCGCGATGTCTTCGGGCAGCCTGTACACGCTTTCGGCGGCGCAATCGTTCAGCCCTGTGCGCCACGGCACCAGTTCGAACAGCGGCGAGCGTTCGTGGCGCGAAAGCTCGCGGACCATCGCGTCGTTCCAGGCTGGCACCTGCTCATCGGCCGCCCGCTCGAAGCCGGCATTGCGCACCGCCTGGCGCAGACTCAGCGCCAGGATCGGCGCGGTCCAGGTCACGTCCTCACCCAGCACCAGCACCGCGTCGGCCCGCTCGGTGTGGCGAAGCGGCGGCGTGGTCGCCGGGCCGCGGCGCAGGATTTCGGCGGCGCGTTCGACCAGTGCCTGCTCCCGGGTATTCATGCCGGTATGGAAATTGTCGGCGCCGACCAGCTTCTTCAGCACGTAGTTGGTCTCGACGGTGGCGCGCGGCGAGCCGATGCCGATCAGCGGGCCGGTGTCGGCCAGCGCCTCGCCGATCTCTTCCATCGACGCCGGCTCGAGCGTGCCGTCGCGGCGCAGCATCGGCTGGCGGATACGCGCCGGATGATTGACGTGGTCGTAACCGAAGCGGCCGCGGTCGCAGAGAAAATAGCCGTTGACCTCGCCGTTGTAGCGGTTGGTCACGCACTTCAGCGTGCCGTACCGTTCGGCCGGCGAGATGTTGCAGCCCAGCGCACAGTGGGTGCACACCGAGGGTGCCGCGCGCATGTCCCACTTGCGCGAATACCGCTTGCTGAGCGTCTTGTCGCTGAAAACGCCGGTCGGGCAGACCTCGACCAGGTTGCCGCTGAACTCGCTTTCCAGCGGCCCGTCCGCATGACGACCGAAATAGACCAGGTCGCGCTGGCCGAGCGCGGCCAGGTCGCCGCCGCCAGCGTAATCGTTATAGAAACGGGTACATCGATAACAGGTGATGCAGCGGTTCATCTCGTGGTTGATGAACGGCCCGAGGTCCTGGTTGCGGAACGTGCGCTTGGTGAACCTGTGGCTTCGGTAGTTGTGGCCGGTCATCACCGTCATGTCCTGCAGGTGGCAGTGGCCGCCTTCCTCGCAGACCGGACAGTCGTGCGGATGGCTGGCCATCATCCACTCGATGACCGACGAGCGGAACGCGCTGGACTGCTCGTCAGCCAGCGTGATCCGGGTGCCGTCGGCGGCCGGCGTCATGCAGGCCATCACCAGCTGTCCTTCGTCGTCGTCCTCGTCCTCGTACTGGATCACCGCGCACTGCCGGCATGCGCCCACCGACCCCAGTGCCGGGTGCCAGCAGAAATAGGGCAGGTCCAGCCCGGCCTGCAGGCAGGCCTGCAGCAGGTTGGTGTTCTCGTCGGCCTCTATGGTCTGGCCGTCGACGTGGATGATCGCCATCGTCAGGCCGCTCCGTGCCCGGAATGGGCGTGCCCTGAATCGTCGCGCGTCGATAGAGCAATTGCCGAAGCGTCCATTGTCGAATGGTCGATTGCCTGCTCGAACTCGTCGCGGAAGTAATCCAGCGCGGTCATCAGGGGTCCGACCGCACCCGGCGCATGAGCACAGAACGTCTTGCCCGGGCCGAGCATGTCGGCGTGGCGCTCGAGCATCTCGATGTCGCCGGGCCGCCCGCGGCCGGCCTCCATTTCGGCGAGCACCTTTTCGATCCATGAAAGCCCCTCGCGGCACGGCGTGCACCAGCCGCAGGATTCCTGGGCGAAGAAATGCTCGAGGTTGCGCAGCAGCCCGACGATGGAGGTCTTGTCGTCGACGACCACCAGCGCGCCGGTGCCCAGACGACTGCCGGCCTCTTCGATGCTGTCGTAATCCATCGGCAGGTCGAGGTGTTTCTCGATCAGCATCGGCGTCGAACCGCCGCCGGGCAGCACCGCCTTGAACCGGTAGCCTTCTTGCATCCCGCCGGCGTGCTCTTCGAGAATCTCGCGCAGCGGCGTGCCCATCGGCAGTTCGTAGACGCCAGGGTTGCGCACCCGGCCGCTGGCCGCGTAGAGCTTGGTGCCGCCGTCGTCGCCGAGACTGAGATCGCGAAACCAGTTGGCGCCGTGGTTGACGATGTGCGGCACGTTGCAAAGCGTCTCGACGTTGTTGATCGCGGTGGGGCGGCCGAACAGGCCGACCGCCTGGGGAAACGGCGGCTTGTCGCGAGGAATCGCCCGCTGGCCCTGCAGCGCCGAAAGCATCGCGGTTTCCTCGCCGCAGATGTAGCGCCCGGCGCTGGCATGAAGATGGATCCGAAACGAGAAATCGCTGCCC
>DATGCS010000036.1:0-4036 GCA_035311685.1 Wenzhouxiangellaceae bacterium | reverse complement strand
CCGGTCAATCGCTCCAGCGTGCGAAACAGGACATCGGTGACGCGAAAGAAGCCCCGGCCGGCGCGACCGCTGAAGTTCATGAAGATGCGGATGAGGTTGGAATCGAAGAAGGCCTGCAGTCGCTCCGGCGCAGTGAGAAAGTCCATTGCCTGCGTGGTCGGCGGGGTATCGAGAATGATCCGGTCGAACTCCGCCAGACTTGCGATCTCCTGTAGCTGTTGCATGGCGGCGTATTCCTGGCTGCCCGACAGACGACCGGCGATGTTCTGGTAGAGCCGGTTGTTCAGGATCTGATCTCTGCGTTGCGCGTTCGGAGCGTGTCGCTCTACTGCTCGATCCAGCGTGTTTCGAACATCGAGCATCATGGCATGCAGTTCACCGCTCACGGGAATGCCGCCTGCTTTCAGCCGCGGCGTCACATCCTCTGCTTCGGGACCGATCCCCTCGAGTCCCAGTGCGGCGGCCAGCCTTCTGGCCGGGTCGATCGTCAGCACCAGCGTGCGGTGTCCTTCGCGCGCCGCGGCAAGGCCCAGGGCCGCGCTGACGCTGGTTTTGCCAACCCCGCCGCTGCCGCCCACAATCAGAATGCGATGCCGGTCGATGCTGGTCTCGATCATCGCTGGTCCTTCAATACATCGATCATGGCGCCAAGCAGTTCGGCTTCGTCGGCGGCCGGAATCCAGGGTGCATCGAACATCGGGACCTCGGTCGCCGAAAGACGGCGAAGACGCGCCTGCTGACTGCACCGCCGCCGTTCCAGCCAGGCCAGATGACTTCGGGCTTTGTCGCCGGCGCCTTCGAGTGAATCGTCCAGCTCGTCGTCGGGATTGCCGGCCAGCCATTCGTGGTAGCGTGGTTTCTCCGCCTGGCCGATATCGGGCAGAACCTCGTTGCATACGATTGCTTCGAAGCGATAGGGCGTTTCATCGTGTACGCGCTTCAGAAGTTCGCATGTCTCGTCTACGGGCAGCTCGTCCAGCGTCGTGACGGCGACCAGCCCGGTCCCGGATCGGTCGCCGAGAATTGTTTCGATCTCGCGGGCGCGATCGGCCACGTTGCCGCTTTTGACGATATCCTGCGCCGCTTGCGGGAAGCGCAGCATGGCCAGCGCGTGCCCGGTCGACGGGGCGTCCAGCACGATCCGGTCCCAGTAGGGTTTGCCGCCGCGCCGGCGACCGAGTTCGTACCAGATCTTGCCGAGCGGGATCAGCGAATCCAGTCCCGGCAGCGCACCGGTCAGCACCTGGAACAGGGTATTGCGTGCGATCAGCCGGGTTACAAACGGAATCTTGAACGCAACGGCCAGGTATTCCTCGATGGCCGGCTGCACGCGCAGATTCATGCCCCAGAGCGAGTCGCGTACAGGCGCCAGCTGATAGCGCGGCTTGAAGCCGGTGAAAAAATGCCCGCCCCGGGGAGATTCCGACATTTCCACCCACAGCGTGCGCTCGCCTCGATCGGCAGCCCGCGCGGCCAGCGCTGCACTGATCAGGCTCTTGCCGACACCGCCTTTGCCGGTGACGAACAGGAAACGGCGGTCGAAAACCGCGCCGAGTTCAGGCTCGAACAATTCGTCGGACAAGGGGTTCACGCGCCCGCGGACTGGCTGGCAAAGCGGCGGCATTGTCTTCGAAGTCGCTGTAGAAGACCTCGGTCTTCATGCGGCCAACGACATTGTAGGAGGCGTCGATCGTTTTCTTGATTGATACAGCGATGATCGATTCATCGCAATCTCCGTGCGCTTGTCGGTATTGTCGGCGCAAAAGGTCCTGGCACGGCCGGGCTCAGCGGCGATGGCGCAGCCAGTTGAAGAAATAAAGCCGCAAGCCGGGCACGCGCAACAGCCAGCCGAGCCAGCGTCGGCGTCGGGCCGAATCGATGTCGATGATGGGCACCCCGCGCGACGAGACGGTCATCGCCTGGTCGCTGAGCGCAAGACCATCGGCGAGTCGCCGCAGATTATTCAGGCCGCGATAAGAGCGCGGAAGCTGGCGGAAGACCGCCAGCGAAGTGGTATCGACTCGCACGCCCCGACCGCGAGCGCGCACGCTGATCGAATCCGACCCGGCCTGCACGGCCACGTCGGCATCGATATCCAGCGGGCCGGGCATTTACTTGGCCGTGCCCTTCAGATCGCGGGCGCGAATAATCAATTTGCCGTTCATGCCCCAGCGTGCATGCTCGGCGTTGTCGCCGGGCCCGGAAGGCACGTCGAGAAGAAAATTATCGAACTCATAGGTGATTTCCGCATTGCGGCCAGTGAGCTTGTCGTAAAGGCTGATGGCCAATTCGGACCAGTCTTTCGGATGTTCGGCGTTCTGCTTTTCTGCCATGGATACACTCCTCTGCAAACTTGCGTAATCAACCAGGCTACAACATCAACGCGCCATTGAAACCATCTGATCCGGCAACTGATGATCAGGTCAATATGTCGCCTGGGCTTCGCCTCAAACAATCCCATAACAATAGTGAAACGCTTGTGAAATCCAGCGCGCGCGGGCCGCCGAACCAGCTTGTTCCAGCAATGCCATCAGCCGCTCTCGTCGCGCATTTCCGCTTCCAGCTCCTCGGCCTGCACGCCGATCTTGCGGGTCAATCCATTGAACAACACCAGGTGCGGCAGAAACATGGCGTACCAGTACAACAGCCCCCATATACCGGCCGGATGCCAGGTAGCGGTGGCATGAATCCGTGTGCCGCCTGCCTCCGGCACGGCGGCGAGCTCCAGCACTCCGTCACCGGGTGCTTTCATGCCGAAACTCAGCGTGAAACGTTCGCCGGGCTCCATCGCGATGACCTTCCAGGAATCGATCGCATCGCCCAGCTCGAACGTCTCCGGATCGCGCCGGAAGCGGGTTCTGCCATGACCGCCAAACAGCCAGTCAATCCATTCTCGAATCGTCCAAAGGATGTTCATGTAGAAATAACGGTTATCGCCGCCGATGCGGGTCAATATCTTCCAGACCGAGTCCGGGCGGGCGCGAGTCCAGTAGTCGCCTGTAGCCTGCTTGCCGTAGTAGGCGCTGGTGTGGTTCAGCCCGCGAAAGATCAACCCGCCTTCTACCCAGCGCGTATAAACGCCCTGGTTACGTTCTTTTTCGAACACCGCCTGGGTCGCCTCGTGGTAGCCCAGCAGTCGCTGCGGCACCAGTTTGCGGATTCGAGCGTCGTCGGCGCCAAGGTCCTGGCGCATGCCTTCAATCAGGGCCCCGTAGATACTCGAAGGCACGGCGCTGACCAGCGGCAGGAATACGGCGGCCATCTTCGCGGTCAGGAAAGGGATACGCAAAATCTTGCGCGGCTTGATCCCGCCAACCTCGGCGATGATCCGCATCTGGTCGGCATAGGTCAACTCGTCCGGTCCCCCGGCGTCAAGAATTTCGCCGGCAGCTTCCGACAAAACAGCCAGTTCCATGGCGTACTTGCAGATGTTCTCCAGGGCTATCGGCGGTGAAAGTCGGTCCACGCTGGGGGGCGAAACCAGGAAAGGAAGATGAAATACGCAATCGCGCATCACCTCGAACGCGGCCGAACCCGGCCCGACGATGATTGCAGAACGGATCTCCGTGACCGGTACCTTGCCTTCGCGCAAGGTGTCGCCGATCGCCTTGCGCGCCATGATGTGTTGCGCGTCCGAAGCTTCGGGCACCAGGCACCCGATGTAGACCACCCGATCTATCTCGGCCGCTGCAGCGGCTTCGGCGAAATTGCGTGCGCCGTCGATTTCGCGCTGCAGGTAACCCTTGCTGTCACGCATGGCATCGACAAGATAAAAGGCCACGCGGACACCGTCGAAATTTCCGACCAGGGTTTCAGGCTCGAGCACGTCGCCCTGGACGATCTCGCAATGCGGCCAGCGCTCGGGCCAGCGCCGGCCGTCCAGCTTTTCCGGGGTGCGCGCCATGGCCCGCAGCGGAATGCCCTGGTCGAGCAGATAAGTCGTCATGTGTCCACCCATGAAGCCGGTGGCGCCGCTGACCAGCCACGGTCTGGAATCGCCAGGCGACCGCTCAGCGGTGGTGGTATCGTCATTCAT
>DATGCS010000035.1:0-4163 GCA_035311685.1 Wenzhouxiangellaceae bacterium | reverse complement strand
TGCCAGCGAGCACGCCAGCGCGCATACCCCGTGTCTGTTCGAGTATGTGTACTTTGCCCGACCCGATTCCCTGATCGACGATCTTTCGGTTTACAAGGCCAGGCTGCGCATGGGCGAAAAGCTGGCCGAACGCATTCTGGCCGAGTGGCCCGACCACGATATCGACGTCGTCATTCCGGTGCCCGATACCAGTCGCACCGCCTGCTTGCCGCTGGCCCACCGGCTTGGCGTCAAGTATCGCGAGGGTCTGATCAAGAACCGCTATATCGGTCGGACCTTCATCATGCCCGGCCAGGCCGAGCGTGCGCTTTCGGTCCGGCGCAAGCTCAACGTACTCGAGCTGGAATTCCGCAACAAGAACGTTCTGCTGGTCGACGACTCCATCGTGCGCGGTACGACCTCGAGACAGATCATCGAGATGGCGCGCGATGCCGGCGCCAGAAAAGTCTACCTGGCATCGGCGTCGCCCCCCGTGCGCCATCCCAATGTCTACGGGATCGACATGCCGGCGGCCAGCGAGCTGGTTGCCGCTGATCGAAGCATTGAGGAAGTGCGTCGGATCATCGGTGCCGACCGCCTGGTCTATCAGGATCTCGATGACCTGGAGCGCGCGGTTCGCGGCAAGAATACGCGCCTGGCGGGATTCGATTCGTCGTGCTTCAACGGCAGGTATGTGACCGGCCTGGACGATGGCTACCTGGAAGCCCTGCAGGCACGCCGTTCGGACTTGGTGAAGGAGACTCGAAGGATCGGAAACGGCTGATCGGACCGGGTGCAGGGTTCACCCGGCTTTCATGACGGGCGCATCAACATCATCGAATGAGTGAATCTGCAATCGTATGGTTCCGGCGCGATTTCCGGCTGGCCGACAACCCGGCACTGGATCACGCGCGACAGGATTTCGGACGAATAATTCCGGTTTATATCCATGACCCGGAGACCGAGTCGCCGTGGTCACCGGGCGCGGCCAGCCGATGGTGGCTGCACCATGCACTGGACGAGCTTGATCAGCGTCTGGCCGATCGCGGTGCCCGTCTGATCATTCGCATGGGCGATGCGCGCGCCGAACTGGACCGGCTGCTGGACGAGACGGGGGCGAGCGCGGTTTACTGGAACCGGCTCTATGAACCGGCTCTCGTTGCTCGCGATCGGAAAATCAAGGCGCACCTGAAGGCCGAATCAATTAATGCGCGCAGTTTTCGCGCCGCCGTGCTTTTCGAGCCCTGGGAGTTGCTGAAGGATGACGGTAGCCCTTACCAGGTATTCACGCCGTTCTGGAAACGGATGCAGCGCGACTGGCGTGCCGTCCAGCCGTGCCCGGAGCCCCGCTCCCTGGCAGACGGCGGTGGCGACCTCCAGAGCATGACGCCAGACCAGCTGGCGCTGCTGCCCGTCCACGATTGGGGCGAACGGCTTGGCGACTACTGGACACCTGGTGAGCTGGCCGCCCGGCGTCGTCTGAAGGCGTTTGCCGACGGTCCGGTCAAGCGCTACGATGACGCGCGCAACCTGCCCGATCGAGAGGGCACCTCCGGCCTTTCGCCTTACCTTCATTTCGGCCACGTCTCGCCGGTTCAGATCGTGAATGAACTGGCGCCGTCGGGCGAGTTGCCCGGCGGCAAGGGCGCGCTTTCGCTGGTGCGGGAGCTGGCCTGGCGCGAGTTTTCGGCGATGCTGCTGCATCATGCGCCGCGCTTGTCCGATCACCCGCTGCAGCAGCGCTTCGAAGCGTTCCCGTGGCGCAGCGAATCGGACTATGCCGACGATCTCGAGGCCTGGCAGCGCGGCCGCACCGGCGTACCGCTGGTCGACGCCGGAATGCGCGAGTTGTGGCAGACCGGCTGGATGCACAACCGGGTGCGGATGGTGGTCGCTTCCTACCTGACCAAGAATTTGCTGATCCCGTGGCAGGACGGCGCGCGCTGGTTCTGGGACACGCTGGTGGACGCCGACCTGGCCAACAATACCCAGGGCTGGCAGTGGACGGCGGGCTGCGGCGCGGACGCGGCACCTTACTTCCGGATCTTCAATCCCGAACTCCAGGCCGGGAAGTTCGACCCCGAAGCCGCTTATATCCGGCAATGGTGCCCGGAATTGGAGGGGCTGGACGCCCGCGAACTCGCGCGTATGGACGACGAGGAGCGCGATCGGCGCGGCTACCCCAGGATGCGCGTCGATCTGAAGGAGAGCCGCAGGCGAGCGCTTGATGCCTTCGATGCAGTCAAGAACAGCGCCGGCCCGGATTGACGCTTCAGCGTTTGCGCGGGTCGAAATTCTGGCGATAGCGCCAGTGCCAGGGTTCCCATTCGATGCCGTGACGGTTGTGGTTCGGATAGGATTCGCGGAAGCCGTAAAGGCGCGCCTGAGACTTCAGCCACTCGTAGGCCCTGGACATCGAAAATTCCTGCGAGAGCGGCGTAATACCCGGCGCGGTCAGATCAAGTGCATCGGCCGAGTGGTGCTCGCTGTATCCAGGCGCTGCGGTGACCCGTAGTATTCGCTCTATGGACTGCCCCGATGCGAGCTTTTTCCGAATCAGTTCGGCTTGGTAATGCAGGCTCCTGAAGCCCGAAACAAGCTGCAATTCGATGTCATGATTCCGCGCCTCCAGCCTCATGGTTTTCCAGGCATCGGCCGCCTTGGAGGACAGTTCGGTGTCCCTGTTGAAGATGTCCAGGCCCACCGAGACGCGTTTTTTCGCTTCAGGTACGGTCCTGAGGCGATGCTTGGCCCCGTAGTTGGCCGGGATGCCGAGTTCGCGATGGATGCGCGCGATTTGCTCCTCCCACCCGCTGGCCTCGTCGAACAGCCGTTTGGAAAGATCCACCGGCTGGTTGTCATTGGGCAATCCGGTAGCCTGGTAGCCCATGCGCTCCATGAATGCCCAAGCCTGGGGTTTGACCGTACAGTTCAGGCGCTGGATGCCATAGGCGCGCGCCGTGTCCTCGATACTGGCGATCAACTGGCGGGCGGTATCGGCGCGAACCTGTTTGGGGTCGAGGTACATAGCGAGAATTCGGGAATGATCGAGATCCAGTGCGGCCATTCCGGAAAGCTTTCGATTGTCGATTGCAAGCAGAAGGGCTTCATCCGGAAGCAGTCCGGCAAGACGCTTGCGAACGCTGTCGTGTTGAGTTGCCGGGTTTGGCTTCATCAGATCGGGCAGACGTCCGCGAACCAACTCGGCGAGCTTGGGTAGTTCCGCCGCGCGTGCAGGGCGGATGCGTACCTGATCCTGACTAGATTCCATGGCAAAATCCCGTGCTATATTCTGATCTATGAAGACTCCCCGCAGTCTTGGAAATTTCCTGAACTCGGCGATAGTATCGCTTACATCGATTGCATTTGCAGCACTGATGTTGGCTGTGCCGTTGTACCGTATTGCCGCGGCGTATTGGCCGGAGCCCATCGTGGAGCAGGTCTATCCGGACGGGCATTTGAATCTGCGCGAGTCCTTGCCGACGTTCGGTGACGACGCCGTGGTGCGGAGCCGTCCGCTAAACGCCGCGCGCATCGAGTTCGAAAATGGGGAATATGTGCTCGGTTACGTTGTTGCGCTTCGGGCTGACGAAGGCGCTTCACGCAAACCGCCCGACGGTATGGTTTGGCGGCCTGACGATAAAGCTTGCGAGTTGGCGTTCAAGGCGCCGGCTCAACCTGTCGAATGGGTATCCTGTAAGCGGGTAATGCAGGTATCGCAGCCAAATCGAATGCATTTGATCGCCCGCGTCCGGTTCGCTTTTTCCCGCGGCATTCCAGGCCTGACCGTATACTGAGAATCCAATTACGCATGAGAGCGTTGATCGTTGCGCTCGCGATGGATCAAAAAAACACGTCCCGGCATCGACCCAGTCTGAATCGAAGACGATGGTTAGAATTTCCATTCCGCGACGAGGACTCCGAAGTTGTTGCTTGGATCTTCGAGATCCGGTCCACGTTCTGGTTCGACTGCATCGGTCGCCAGGCTGACCGTGAAGTGCAGCCCCCAGTTCGTCCGTTCGAAGTGCAGGCCGAGCACGAGTTGGCCGAGAAGTTTTTCCGGGTCGATCTGTTCGTTTTCGGTCCATTCGTTGCCGCTGCGCAGAAGGTTGCCGTGTCGGGGCAGGGCAAACAGCAGGCCGGTCGCGCGGACAATGGCGCTGGCGTAGAAGTAGCTTTCAGCC
>DATGCS010000034.1:0-26145 GCA_035311685.1 Wenzhouxiangellaceae bacterium | reverse complement strand
CTTGCCGGCTTTCGATGAGGGCACTTCCATCGTCGCCTTGTCCGATTCCAGCGTGACCAGCGACTGCTCCTTTTCGATGGTATCGCCCTCGGCGACCAGCACCTCGATGACCGGCACCTTGTCGAAGTCGCCGATGTCGGGGACGCGGATTTCGGTTTTGTTAGACATTGTAAATTTGCTCTAGTTAATCGAAATCGGGTGGACTCATTAATTCGGTTTAGGGTTTAAGGTTTAAGGAAAGTCAAAACCAAAACCCTAAACCCGGAATAAGCCGTTACATCAATTAATCGCTACACCCGAACCGCTTTTCACCTTAAACCTTAAACCTTAAACCTTTTACCTTTTACCTCTTACCTTTTACCTCTTACCTTTTACCTTTTATCTTCAACCTCGCTCGCCCTGTACCGTGCGAAAGCTAACTCGCGCTCGGCAAAGGCTTGTTCGGGTCGATGCCGAGCTTTTCGCGCGCGGCGAACAGCTCTGAACGGCTGATTTCCTCGCGCTGGTAAAGACCGGCCATCGCCGCGTAGGCGACGTGGTAGCGATCGACCTCGAAGAACTTGCGCAGGTTTTCGCGCGTATCCGACCGACCGAAACCGTCGGTGCCCAGCACCAGATAGTCGCGCTGCGGTATGAATGCACGCACCTGGTCGGCGTAGCCGCGAATGTAGTCGGTCGCGGCCACTACCGGGCCTTCCCGGTTGGCCAGTTGACGACTGACATAAGGCATTTCACCGGGTTCCTCGGGCTTGAGCCGGTTACGCCGGTTGATCTCCACGGCATCCTTGCGCAATTCGTTGAAGCTGGTGATCGACCAGATATCGCTGGCCACGCCGAATTGCTCGGCCAGCAGATCCGCCGCGGCGATGACTTCGTTGAGAATCGCGCCGCTGCCCATCAGCTGCACCCGCGATCGATGATCGGAACCGTTGTCGGCTTCCTTTTCACGGAACAGGTACATGCCCTTTCGGATGCCTTCCTCGCAGCCTTCGGGCATGGCCGGATGCTGGTAATTCTCGTTGAGGGTGGTGATGTAGTAGTAGACATCCTCCTGATCGGCATACATGCGACGCAAGCCGTCCTGGATGATCACCGCCAGCTCGTAGCCGAAGGTCGGGTCGTAAGTCACGCAATTCGGAATGGTGCCGGCCAGTACATGACTGTGTCCGTCTTCGTGCTGCAAGCCTTCACCATTCAGCGTGGTTCGGCCCGACGTACCGCCGATCAGGAAACCGCGTGCGCGCATGTCGCCGGCGGCCCAGCACAGGTCTCCAATCCGTTGAAAACCGAACATCGAATAGAAGGTGTAAAAGGGAATCATCGGCAGGCCGTTGCTGGCATAGCTGGTGGCCGCGGCAATCCATGAGCTCATCGATCCGGCCTCGGTAATGCCCTCTTGCAGCACCTGCCCTTTCGTGTCCTCTTTATAGTAGGCCAGCTGATCGGAATCCACCGGCTCATAGAGCTGGCCCGAGGGCGCATAGATGCCGATCTGGCGGAACAGCCCTTCCATGCCGAATGTCCGCGCTTCGTCGCAGATGATCGGCACGACGTTTTTCTTGAGGTTGTCGTCGCGCAGCAGCACGGCCAGCACGCGCACGAAGGCCATCGTGGTGGAGATCTCGCGGTCGCCCGAGCCCTTGAGCACCGTCTCGAAGGCATCCAGTTCCGGGATGGTCAGCGACGGCACGTCGGAATCTCGTTTGGGCAGGAAGCCGCCCAGTTCGGAGCGCCGCTTCTTCAGATAGCGCACCTCGTCGGAATCCACGCCAGGATGGTAATACGGCACTTCGGCCAGGTCTTCGTCCGGCACCGGCACGTTGAAACGATCGCGGAAGTACTTCACGCCCTCCTCGTCGAGCTTCTTTTGCTGGTGCGAGATGTTCTTGCCCTCGCCCGACTCGCCCAGGCCGTAGCCCTTGATGGTCTTGGCCAGGATTACGGTCGGGCGACCTTCGGTATGCATGGCTTCGCGGTAGGCGGCGTGAATCTTGTGCGGGTCGTGGCCGCCGCGGTTCAGGCGCCAGATGTCCTCGTCGCTCATGTCGGCGACCATTTCCTTGAGCTCGTCGTAGGCACCGAAGAAATGTTCGCGCACGTAGGCGCCGTCCATGGCCTTGTATTTCTGATATTCACCGTCCAGCGCTTCTTCCATGCGGCGGCGCAGCAGACCCTTCCTGTCGCGTGCCAGCAGCGGATCCCAATAGCTGCCCCAGATCACCTTGATGACGTTCCAGCCGGCCCCCCGGAAAACGCCTTCGAGCTCCTGGATGATCTTGCCGTTGCCGCGCACCGGGCCGTCCAGCCGCTGAAGATTGCAATTGACCACGAACACCAGGTTGTCGAGCTTTTCGCGCCCGGCCAGCGAGATCGCACCCAGCGATTCGGGCTCGTCGCATTCGCCGTCGCCCATAAAACACCAGACCTTGCGCTTGCTGGCATCGGTCAGTTCGCGATTGGTCAGGTACTTCAGGAAGCGGGCCTGGTAGATCGCCATGATGGGCCCCAGACCCATGGACACGGTAGGCAGCTGCCAGAAATCGGGCATCAGCCACGGGTGCGGATAGGAGCTCAGGCCGTTGCCGTCGACCTCTTCGCGGAAGCCGTCGAGCTGATCGGTGCTGAACCGTCCCTCGAGAAATGCGCGCGCGTAGATGCCCGGCGATGAGTGGCCCTGGATATAGACCAGGTCCGACCCGTCCGGATGCTCCGGGCCCTTGAAGAAATGGTTGAAGCCGACGTCGTACAGCGTGGCCGCCGACGCGAAACTGGCGATATGGCCGCCCAGCTCGCCACCGCGCTTCGATGCGCGCACGACTATGGCCATTGCGTTCCAGCGGATGATCGACCGGATGCGGCGCTCCATCGCACCGTCGCCGGGCATGCTCGGCTGGCGGTGCGGTGGAATGGTGTTGATATAAGCCGTGGTCGGATCGAACGGCAGATGGGCGCCGGAGCGACGCGCCAGTTCCACCAGCCGGTCGAGCAGAAAATGCGCGCGTTCACTTCCCTCCCGGTCGATGACGGCAGCAAGCGACTCGAGCCACTCGCGCGTTTCTTCCGGGTATTCGTCTTTCGGATCGGCGTATTGGTCTACCATGAATCTTGTCCGTACCTTTCGTTGACTGATGACGCTGAGCTTCGATTGTAGTCGGCGGGCACTGCGAGTAGATGACCCGGTCGACCCCTGCCCGATTGCGCCCGCACTTCGACCGCGGGGTTGATGCGATCATAACAGCCATGGACAAAATCAAGAATCCCTGGCGGCTGGACGGCCGCATCGCACTGGTGACCGGCGCTTCGCGCGGCATCGGGAAAGTCGTGGCCGAAACCCTGGCCGAACGCGGCGCCGAGGTCTGGCTGATGGCGCGCGGGGCCGAAACACTGCAGGAAACCGTGGCTGCGTTGAGAGGCCGGGACTACAAGGCGCACGCCATCAGCGGCGATATTTCGGATGCCTGCGATCGAACCGATGCGGTGACGACGCTTACAGCACGAGCCGGGCGGCTGGACATCCTGGTCAACAATGCCGGCTTCAACATCCGCAAGCCGGCATTGGAACTGGCCGGCGACGAGATCGACGCCGTGCTTCGAACCAATCTGCTGGCGTCTCTCGAATTGACCCGCGCGCTGCACTCGCTGCTTGAAGTGTGTGGCCGCGCCAGTGTCGTCAACGTTTCTTCGGTAGCCGGCCTGACGCACCTGAGAACCGGCGTCGCCTACGCCATGAGCAAGGCGGCGATGAACCAGATGACGCGCAACCTGGCAGTCGAGTGGGCCGGCGACGGCATTCGCGTCAACGCAGTCGCGCCCTGGTACATCGAAACCCCGCTGGCACAGCAGGTTCTGGCCGATCCGGATTATCTCGCCGAAGTGCTCGCGCGCACCCCGCTGCGCCGAATCGGCCGGCCCGAGGAAGTCGCCGCCACCATTGCATTTCTGTGCATGCCGGGGGCGGGGTATATCACCGGGCAGGTGATTCCGGTGGACGGCGGGTTTTCGATCTACGGGTTTTGAGGGCCGCGGGGACCACGGAACAACCATCAATGCCGGGCGGCAGCACCTGGAAAGAAAGCGGCCCGAAGGCCGCTTTTTATCATTTACCAGATGCTCAACCGCTCCTCCGGCCGCAGCCAGAGCTCGGCGTCGGGGCCGATGTCGAAGGCCTTGTACCAGGCATCCATGTTGCGCACGATGCCGTTGACCCGGTATTCGGCCGGGCTGTGCGGGCCGTTCACGAGCTGGGAGCGGAGCGATTCCTCGGTCTGCAGGTTGCGCCAGACTTGGGCCCAGCCCATGAAGAAACGCTGGTCGCCGGTGTAGCCGTCGAGCACCGGCGCTTCGCCGCCGTGATGCTCGTCCAGGTACGTGTGGTAGGCGTGGTAGGCGATCGCAAGCCCACCCAGGTCGCCGATGTTCTCGCCCACCGAAAGCGCGCCGTTGATGTTCATGCCCTCGATCGGCTCGAACGCGTTGTACTGCTCGATCAGCGTTGCGGTAAGCTTTTCGAAATTCGCGCGCGAGGCGTCGGTCCACCAGTTGCGCAGCACGCCGTCGGCGTCGGACTTGGAGCCCTGGTCGTCGAAGCCGTGGCCCATTTCATGGCCGATCACCGCGCCGATGCCGCCGAAGTTGACCGCCGGGTCGGCATGCGGGTCGAAGAACGGCGGCTGCAGGATGCCGGCCGGGAAGACGATTTCATTTTGCGTCGATGAATAATAGGCGTTGACCATCTGCGGGCTCATGAACCATTCCCAGTCGCGCGCCGGCTCCCCGAGCTTGGCCAGCGAATCCCGCCACTGCCATTCCTGCAGTCGGTCCAGGTTACCGACCAGATCGTCCGCGCGGATTTCGACCGTCGAATAATCGTGCCAACGATCCGGGTAGCCGACCTTGGGCGTGAAAGCCTCGAGCTTGGCCAGCGCCTCGGCGCGGGTTTCGTCATCCATCCACTCCAGCGTAAGCAGGCGCGCGTCGAATGCCTGGCCGAGGTAGCCGACCAGATCGAGCATTTGCTGGCGATACTCGGGCGGAAAATGCCGTTCGACGTAGACCTTGCCGACCTGCTCGCGCAGCCTCGAACTGACGAACTGAATCGCCCGCTTGTCCCGCGGTCGCTGTTCTTCGACGCCGTTCAACCGCTTGCTGAACAATTCGAAGTGGGCCTGCTCCCAGGGCTCGGAGAGGATGGGCGCATGGTTGTTGATCCAGTGGAACGCATGATAGGCGGTCCAGGTCTCGACGGGCGTCTCGGCGAACAGCTGCGAGAGTTGCTGAATCGCGGAATCGGTCGCAACCACCACTTCGTCGATATGGGCCATTTGGCGCTCGGCCAGGAACGCATCCCAGGCGAACCCGGGGGCGAATGCCGTCAGCTCGGCCACGCTCATCAGGTTGTAGTTGGCCTCGCGGTCGCGACGCTGCACACGCGTCCAGTGCGCATCGGCGATTTTTGTTTCCAGCGCCATGACGTTCTCGGCGCGCTGGCGCGCACTGTCGATGCCGGCGCGCTCGAAGGTGGCCTCGATATAGTCGACGTAGGCCTCGCGGTGGGCCGGGAAAGGATCTTCGGTACGATCGTAGTAGCTCTTGTCGGGCAGGCCCAGCCCGCTCTGGCCCAGGTGGACCAGGTAACGATCCGGATTGCCGGAATCCAGCGAGACATAGGCCCCGGCGATCGAATTGGTACCCGGCCGCGCCATCCAGCGCGCGACCGCTTCGTGATCTTCCAGCGCCAGCAACACGTCCAGTTCGTCGCGAATCGGATCCAGCCCCAGCGCCTCGATCCGATCGGTATCCATGAAGGCCTGGTGCATCGCGCCGATCTGCTGGCGTGGATCGCCCGGCTCGGTGTCGGCCTGTGCGGCGTCAGCAATGATCCCGGCCACCCGCTCCTCCGCCTCCAGCGAGAGTTCGGTAAATGCGCCGAAGCGCGAAAATCCGGCCGGAATCTCGGAACTGGTCAGCCAGCCGGCGTTGACGAAGGTAAAGAAGTCGTCGCCAGGGGCGACCGAATCGCTGATCTCCGAGGCGTCGACGCCCCAATCGCCGATGCGTGCACCGGATTCGGCCTGCGCCACGGGTTCGGGCTGCTGCGAGGCGGGTTCGGCCGATTCGGCCTGTTCGGTGTTCTCGGTGGGGCCGCAGGCGGCCAGTACCAGGCCGGCCGCGGCCAGCAGTGTCCAGTTCTTCATGTGGTCTGTTTTCCGGTTCGGGGATATTTCGACAATGTTGCATCGCACTGGCCCGAACAGGCCAGTGTCGAACGTCATGTATCATGTGATTCTAAAGTGTGCGCTGACGAAGATCGACTCGACTACGCGGGATTGAACGCCGCGAAAGATCATTTCAGCGCACTTGATCGTTTGCTTGGAAATGGGATGGATATGCGGTCGCGAAGATTCGTCAGCCGGCTGACCCGGCAAACCCAGGCGCTGATCCTTGCCGGCGGCCGCGGCAGCCGACTGAAAATGCTCACCGACTGGCGGGCCAAACCGGCGGTTCCGTTCGGCGGCAAGTTCCGCATCATCGACTTCGCGCTGTCCAACTGCCTGCATTCCGGCATCCGCAGGATCGGCGTGCTGACCCAGTACAAATCGCATTCTCTGATCCGCCACCTGATGCTGGGCTGGAACACGCTGAACAACGATTACGGCGAGTTCCTCGACCTGATCCCGGCCCAGCAATGGCTGGAAGACGAATCCTGGTACCAGGGCACTGCCGATGCCGTTTACCAGAGCCTCGATATCATCGACGCCCATCATGCCAATTACATTCTGCTGCTGGCCGGCGACCATGTCTACAAAATGGACTACGGCGAGTTGCTCGCCGCCCACGCCGAGAACAACGCCGACCTGACCGTCGCCTGCCATGAAACGGCGCTGGAAGACGCCCGCGAGTTCGGCGTCATGCAGGTCGACGCGACCGGCCGTATTACGGGCTTCGAGGAAAAACCCGAAGATCCGCAGCCCTGGCCCGAGCACCCCGAGCAGGCACTGATCAGCATGGGTGTGTATGTATTCTCCAAGGATTACCTGCATCGCACACTGGCGCGGGATGCCGAACAGGCCGACAGCAGCCATGACTTCGGCAAGGACATCATCCCGCATGCGGTGCGCTCGGGGGACCGGGTATTCGGTTTTCCGCTGCGAAGCGCGGCGCCCGAAGAGGCTTACTGGCGCGACGTCGGTACCCTGGACTCCTATTACAGGGCCAACATCGAATTGCTGCTGGACCGGCCACCGCTGGATATCCAGAATGAAGACTGGCCCATCCTGACCAACCTGGTGCAGGGGCCGCCGGCCAGGTTCGCCGAGCACGGTGCGAACGGCGGCTGCCGGATCGTCAACTGCATCATCGGCGACAGCACCGAGATTTCCGACTCGGAACTGCGCAATTCGCTGCTGTTCAACGGTTGCCGGATCGAAGGCGCATGCCGCATCGAGAATGCCATCCTGCTGCCCCATTGCCGGCTCGGTTCCGATTGCCGGATACGCAACGCGATCCTCGACAACGGCTGCGAAGTCCCGTCCGGCACGGTGATCGGCGAAGACCCGGAAATCGACGCCCGGCGATTCCACATCACGCCCGGCGGGGTGGTCGTGGTCAACCGCGAAATGCTGGGTCAGCCGCGCGAGTATCTCGGCGGCGGCGCGGTAAAGGCTTCAGGCTGAATCGTCGGCCGGACGATCTGCACCGACAAGCCATTGGGCAATACGTTCGCCGGCGTCCAGCTGCCCGCTTTCGACGCCCGTGGCGCGCGGATTGGCCGCCAGCGCCTCGGCCGCGTCCAGATAGCCACGCGCAGTACTGCTCCAGGTGTAGCGCTTGCGCACCATCTGTCCGGCGCGCGCGGCGAGGTCCGGTTGACGATCCAGCGCTTCGCGCATGCCGGCAGCGAAATGGTCGGGTCGTTCGGGTTCGACCAATACGCCGGTATGTGCATCGAACACTTCCGACGGTCCGCCGTATCGGGTCGCCACCACGGCCAGTCCGCACGCGGCCGCCTCGATCGGCGCCAGGCCGAATGGCTCATACAGCGACGGCAGCACGAACACGGAACCGCGTGCGGCGAAGAAACGATAGGCCGTCGCCAGCTGGCGCTGCGAACCGGCATTGACGAACACCACCTCGTCCTGTGCGCCGGCGGCCGTGATGCGCTGAAGAATCGGCTCGAGCACGTCACGCTCGGGTTCGCGCAATTGCGCCAGCCCGGCGAACGGCTCCTCCACACCGCGCACGAACAGCGCCAGCCGGGCGCGCCGCCGCAATGCGTCGTCACCCAACCAGGCGTCGACGAAACCGGCGATGTTTTTCTTGACTTCCAACCGGCTCGAGGCCAATACCACAGGCCTTGGATCACCACCGGCACGACGGCTGAGCCGTTCGGCGAATTCCGCATCGTCACCCGCGTGGTCCGGGTGAAAGATCCGCTCGTTGATGCCGGGCGGCACGATCTCGAAACGTGCATCGTCGGCCGGGTCGACCGCGCCGCGGTACAGCGCATGGGCATACTGCTCATGACGTTCCGCATGGGTGGAGGTAATGATGCGCCCGGCATGCTGCATGGCGGCGCGCTCTGCGGCGATGCGTTGCGAAAAGCGGTAACGCTCGTCCAGCGCGGGCCAGGTTCGCCTGTTCACGCCGAGCCGCTCCAGTTTCTGCGCGCCCAGCGAATGGCCGGTAAATGAAAAGCCAAGCCCGGTGGCGCGGCGCAACAGCACACCCATCCAGCCGCCGTCCGCGTAGTGCGTGGTCACGGCGTCGGGCAGATCGCCGGCGTAAAAATCAACCAGGTTGTCGACCAGTTCGTCGAGGTACGGCCAGAGCGCTTCCTTGGCGAGAAAACCCTTCGGGCCGCAATCAAGACGCACGATACGCACACGCTCGGGATGCTCGTCGAAGTGGTCGATCGGCGCTTCGAAGCCCGACCAGTCCGGATCCTCGATGCGCCGCGTGATGATGTCGACATCCACGCCCAGGTCGGCCAGCGCCAGCGCAACTTCGCGCACGTAGACGAGCTGGCCGCCGAAATCCGGATGCTCGGTAAGATAGCTGTTGGCGCGATCGAAATTGCCCTGCGGGTTGAGGAAGGCGATTTTCATGAAGACCGCTCCACCGGCGACACGGAAAAGTCGGCGGTCACGACCAGGTCGGCGCGGGCCTTGTGTGCGGAAATGATGTCGTGCTCTATGGCCAGCACGCGATCGATGAACGGGTCGAGTTCGGCGGCATCCCGGCTGCGCTTCTCACGATGCGCGCGCGTGGCCTGCCAGTCTCGATCGATGAACACGCGCACGTCGGCCGAGGCCAGCAGCGTGGTGTACGTGCCTTCGGCGATCGCCACCGCACATCCTTCAAGCGACATGCGCTCGCAGTCTATGCGGTCTTCGGCGTAGCGCACCAGCGGCTTTTCAAGCGTGTCCACGCCGTCGCGGAATGCCCGCAAATGTTCGTCCAGCAGATCCAGCCGCACTTCCCCGGGCCCGACCCAGTCGATATCGGCACGCCGCGCGCGATCGTTGCTTTTGGGCGGATAAACGAAATAGTCGTCCTGCTGAAAGATCACGCAGCCAACGCCGCGCGCGTCCAGTGCGGCTGCGAGTGCTGCAGCGGTTTCCGACTTGCCGCTGCCCGATTCGCCGGCCACCGTCAACACGAGACGATCGTCGCCCGGCAAGTCGCGCTGCTGCAGCCAGCCGTCGATTGCGCCGGCAGCGCGCTCGTGGTGGGATTCTATGACGATCCGATCGCCGTGCATGAGGTTTTCCTGGGGCAAGAGCGGGTAGCGATCCGTATAATACCCAATTTGCCGCGCGCTCCGGCGCTCGCCTCCCGGCCCGCACCCGTGATCATGCATGGACCTGTACAACACCGATTTCCAGAATCAGCAACGACGTCTGTTGCGCCAGTCGCTGGACCACCGCAGTCTTGAAGCCGGCCTTGGCGCCGCACTGGAAGGCCTGCGCCATCACCAGGTGGAATCCGGTTTCATACAGGACGACTTGTCGGAAGTGCAGCGATTCGAATTCATCCGGCCCGACGCCGCCGAAGAGTATTTTTCGGCCCAGTACAATCCGGCCCGCGCACGGCGCTTTGCCGGACGCGGCCTGCATCGGCCGCCGGCCAGTGCGCGCTCGGTCCACGACGGCTGTTTCCTGTGCGCCGAAAACATCGAATGGCAGCAGCAGGGCGCGGAGGTCGGTTATCCCATCGACGGCTTCAACATTCGGTACACGGCCTGGATGAACCCATTTCCTTTGGCGTCGGGCCATGCCGTGCTGGCTGCCGACGAACACATCCATCAGCACTGGGCGACCAGCGGCATTGCGCTAGGAGAAATCGTTCGCGACCTGATCGATTTCGCCGACCGCCTGCCCGGCTGGATCACCTTCTACAACGGTGCCGGGGCCGGTGCCTCGATCGAGACCCATCTGCACTTCCACGCACTGCCGCGGACGCCGGGTCTCGGGCCCATGCCGATCGAACGCGCGGCCGAGCGGCACCGGGTCAATCTCTCCGGCCACGACACGCGCAACGGCGCGATTGCCCGGCGACTCTATCCTCTGGATTTCACGCACTGGCGAGGCTCACGCCCGGAAATCTTGCAACCCGTACTGCGGTGGATCGAAGCCTGGGCGCTGGAACACGGCGACGCCGCCGATACCACCGCCAACGCCATGGCCGTGCGGCATGCAGACAGCCCGGACATGGATGTTTACTTCGTGCCGCGCGTCCGTTCCCGATCACGAGCGGAAGGTTTCGGCGGCGTCATCGGCGCATTCGAGACCATGGGCGAAATCATATGCTCAAGGCCCGAAGAAAAGCACCGCATGGAACGCGGCGAAGTCGATTACCACGTCATCGCCGACATGCTGCGCCACGTTTCGGTCCCGCTGTGAGCCGCATTGTCCAGATTCTGTTCGTCGCCGGCCCGTTCAATCCTGCGCGACAGGCTGCGCGACTTCGCTGAGGGCCTCGTCCGGTAGCACGTATGACGACCCGATCAGCGGGTGCCCGGGTTCCAGCAGGCTCGGAAAGATCAGGCCCGGCAGTACCTTGACGGCGAAGATTTCCTCGACCGCATCGCTGAATCGAAGCAGCGCGACCGTCTCGCCGGTCTCCAGGTCGATGACCCAGACGCCGCTGCGGCGCTCGGAGCCGTCGGCGGTGATCGGGATGCCTTCGAAGGTATTGGTCTCGCGCACTTGCGAAAGACCGACCAGCGCATAGCGGTCGACAAAATCCAGCCCGCGGGTGAACCCCGGCATCTGCGCCAGGCGACCCGTCTGCGTGGTTTTCGGGTCGTACCAGGAAAGCGCGCCAAAGCCGGATTCCAGGAACCAGACCTTGCCACGGTACCAGCGCGGCGAATGCGGCATGGAAAGCCCGTCGACCAGCACTTTCTCCCGGATCATGTCGTAGAGGATGCCGCCGGCGTTCTTGTTCTCGCGCCAGCCGCCCTGCGTGTCGGTCATGCCCAGCGCGGTGACATAGCGCGGGCGGCCGTCGACCACCGCCAGCCCATTGAGGTGACAGCGGTCTTCGACCGCATAGGCCGAAACCCACGGCGGTCGCCAGCGCGGCACGAAGCTGTGGTCGAGGTCGAGCGTACACAGACAGGAAAAGCGCGTGTTGACGAACCAGAGTTCGTCGCCGGCGAAATCCAGCTCGTGGATATCGATGTTGCCGGTGTAGTGGATCGAACGCGGAATGAAGCATGCATCATGGGTAGCCGTCGGCTCGACCTTGGGTGCGACTGCCGGCGTGTTGCGAAACTCGAACACCTCGTTGTTGGTTCCGACCACCAGCCGGTTGCCCTGCGCGGCGATCCCCATGGGCCGGTTGAAGGAACAGAAATGGGTATTCAGCTTGCCGTTCTCGGCGCGCAGAAACACCACCTGCCCGGCCTGGTAGGTCGATACCGCCACGCTCAGCCGACCCTTTTCGAGAAGCGTCAGAAAGCTGTTGGAGAACTCGCTCTTGAGCGCCTCGCCCGGATTCTCGCGAATGCGCCGGGCCAGGCCCTCACGGCGATTTTTTTCCGCCTCGGCCCGTGCCTTGAGTTCATCCGTGTCGCCGGCTGTCCCGGCAGTCGATTCATCGGACATGTTGGTTGACAGTCACGCGGTTCAATCCTCTACGATACCCGATCAGCAGCTTTCACCCAATCGTCCGTGACGCGAGATTCCGGATGCAATCACTCAGGACAAGGAATGATCCAGCAAGCGCTAGAAGGATTCTGCATGCTCAACCTGCGCGAAGACCGGCAACCACGGCGGGTCGAACAGGCCATGGCCCTATGGCTTGAGCACAAGGTACTGACCGAGACGCAGGCTCGAAAGCGGGCCGAAGAACTGCTGTTCGTGGCGACCGAGGAGAAAAGCGATCGCCTGGTGGGCATCTGCACGACCTATGTGGGCACGCCACCGTCGCTGAAGGTGCCGCTATGGCATTTCCGGACATTTGTCGCCCCGGAACGCCGTCGGAGCAATATCGCCTTCCATCTGCTTCATCTGGCAATCGAGTTCCATGAAACGCAGTTCATCGCCGGCGCCGACACCGGCGGGCGGGGGCTGTACATGGAGATCGAGAGCCCGATCATCCAGCGTCATCGCAACGAGGCAATCTGGCCCAGTTCGAAAATGGTCTTCGTCGGCTATAACGCGCGCGGTGATCACTGCCGCGTGCGTTATTTTCCAGGCGCCAGAATTTCATGAGGCGTGCGCCGGCGACACAGTCCGGCGGTATGAACACAAACGGCCGGGAAGACCCGACCGTTGCGCGAAAGCACCTGATTTGCACGGCAGACGATGAACCTCAGAACTTTTGTTCGGACCGGCGCCGGAAGCCAAGCAGACCGGCAAGACCCAGCAGACCGGCCATCAACAGAAGTCCGATGCGATCCATGACCGGCACCGCCAGCGCTGGCGGCGGCGCGTCCGGACCCCGCTCGACCGAGCCGGCTTCACAGCCTGCATTGAACGGCCGTGGCTCGCCGCGCTGATCGCTGGTCACGACATCACCACAACCGACCGAGCCCGGCGTCACCACATCGACCACCGGGCTGCTCGCAGCCGGCAGATGGGTGAACGTAGGACCGCCGTTGGCGGCCAGGGGTCCAAGCAGCGGATCCTGTCCGAGCAGCGACGCACTGGTAGTATCGAAGTTCAGGGTGCCGGAGGTCGAATCGACCCCGACCAGCGAAAACGAAACGTCGGCCTGATTGGCGTTATCGGGCGCCGGCTCGAAGCCGATGTCAGGATCGATCGGCGCGGTATTGCCCGAAATGACGCTTGCGTTGATCACGAGCGGGATGTCGGACGAAAGTCCCAGTCCGCCAATGCTGGAGGCGCTGTTGCCGGTAATCGTCGTGAATTCCATCAGCAGCGTGCGCGGCAACTGGCCTTGCGGCTCGTCCGGAGCGTCGACGGGCTGATCGTAAAAGTTGCTGTACATGACCAGGCCACCATTCACATCTCCGGACGAATTGCCCGAAATCGTGCTGTTGCGAACCTGAAGGTCGTACTTGGCTCGAAGCACCCCGGCCCCGCCGAATGAACCGGCGGAATTACCGGAAATCGTCGAGGAATCGACCAGTAACGACCCTTCGCCTGCAATGGCGAAAATTCCGCCGATGGCATCGGCGCTGTTACCGCTGATGGTCGACCGACTGATTTGAATGGCACCATACTCGCTCAGGAGCCCGGCACCGCCGACCGGCCCGCCGCCGGAACTGCCGCGATTGCCCCAGGGCGAGCCTGCTCGCTGTTCGGCGAGCGCCGCTTGGACGTCGGCGAAGCGTCCTGTGGGCGTAAACTCCGGCGAACCGCCGGTAACCGAATTGCCGCTGACGACGCTATCGATCAAGTCGATGTCGCCGTTGACCGAGTATGCCGCGAAACCGCCGTACGCCTGGTCGGCCGTATTTGACGAGATCTGAGAGCCGGAGAACGTAACGGCGCCGTAATAGCTACTGACGTATGCGCCGCCACCGAAGGCCGCGTTGTTTCCGCTGACCACGGAATCGTTGACGGCGAGGCTTGTGTAATAACCAGAAAAGGACAACCCACCGCCGGCGTCGCTGGAATTGCCCGAGATTTCGGAATCGTTGATTTCAAGGTCGGTCTCGAGCGCCAGGATACCGCCGCCTTCAGCACCTCCGCCGATTCCCGTGACCATTTGCACGAAACCGCCGGTGATGGTCAGGTCGTTGAGCGTGACGTCCGAATAATAGGTCGCCAGAACGCGTGACAATCCGCCGGCATCCAGCGTGACGTTGGCTCCGTCGATGGTGACATCGTCGCCATCGATTTCCAGCTGACCCGAGGTGATCGAAATGGTCTGCCCGGAAACCGTGGACAGATCGATGATGTCCGCCTCGTCGTTGGCATTGGCCTGAGTCAACGCATCGCGCAGACTCCCAATGCCCGAATCATCGGTGTTGGTGACGTTGAATGTTGCGGCACCGGCGTGGCCGGCGCTCAGAGCGGTGCAGATGGCCGCAGCCAATGCTGTCTTGCTGTATGAGTTCAATGCAGATCCCCTGGTTATTTCAGAAAATTTAACTTCGAATGAAAGTCTGCCTGTTTGACCGCGAAATATCTACGCAGCCACGCTGGCGCTAATCTACATCCCGACTCCTGGAGCAATCAATCCGAATTGATGCGTACCTGATGCTTCAGGTTCCGAAATCGGCGTTCGTTTTCTGGTTACGGGATCGTGCGCCATTCCGCGCCAGGCACTTGGCCACCATGCGCCCCGAACGGGCCGGGGAATCGAGTCAATCGACTTCTGCCAGGCTGCGGCCCGTTACGTCGAACCAGGCCGCTTCCCCCCACCCGGCCAGTTCAGCATTGGCGAATATGAGCGGAGTGGTTTCGTTTCGGGCCGTGACGCCGTCGCCTTCGACCCGCTGGGTTCTGTAAAAGAGTGCCCTATACGCCACGCCCTGTACGGTGAAGGCTTCGCTGAAATCAGCTGGATGCGGCATGACCGCCTGGGCCTCACGAATACCCATGCCCAGGCGAAGCGTATCGATCGCGCGCCGGTTTTCGCGCTCGATTTCGGCCCATTCGGAATCACGGGATTCCAGCCCGTCGTTGCCGATCGCCACGACGCAACCGGAAAGCCAGACCACGAGCGATGCAAGTACGACAAGACGGCTCAGTTGTTTCATGCGAAAAATCCTTGTTTGGTTTGTTGTTGACGATGGTGACCTGGATTATCCGGACAAAAGCTGAACCGTGCCTGAGCGAGAAGTCATGGCCTCGCGCGCTCCAGGCGAAAAAAAAGGCCCGCCGAATGCCGGCGGGCCAAAAGAAAACGGCGCGGAGGGTAAGCAACGCCGCTTCGGGGTAGACGTTGATCAGACGGGCTTCATGAAATCAGCCTTTGATCTGCAAACCAGCAAGACATCCGCGAGATGCCGGTCTCGGGAAAAATCGTCGCAGCGCGTAGCGAGCGCGTGCCTGGCGGTGGCCGCCGGCGCGCAGCGACCGGAATGGACATGCCGGTCCATGAGGATCGCGAGCACCGCCGGACGCCGCCAGGCGGGCGCGCAGTAGCGCTGAATCGATTTTTTTCAGTCTCCGCCATGGGCGAAGTCCGGATAGGCTTCCATTCCGCATTCGGCAAAATCCAGCCCCGACCGCTCATCGTCCGGACTGACGCGTATACCCACGGTCATGCGCAGCACCGCCCAGACGGCGAGACTCAGCACGAATACGAACCCGCCGATTGCGCCGATGCCGGCCAGCTGCGAAAGCAGTGACGCTTCCGCATTTGCAAGCGGGACGACAAGCAATCCGAAAATGCCGCAGACGCCGTGTACGGAAATAGCGCCGACCGGGTCGTCGATGCGCAAACGGTCAAGTCCGATGATGGAAAACACCACGATAACGCCGCCGAGCAGTCCGATGCAGATGGCCAGCAACGGGCTCGGCGCCAGCGGGCCTGCCGTGATCGAGACCAGCCCGGCCAGCGCACCGTTGAGCGCCATGGTCAGGTCGGCCTTGCCGAAGGTGAGTCTGGCGGCCAGAAGCGCGGCGACCAGGCCGGCAGCGGCGGCCAGGTTGGTGTTGACGAATACCTTGGCAACATTGTTGGCCGAGCCGACGTCGGAAATGATCAGCTCCGAACCGCCGTTGAAGCCGAACCAGCCCATCCAGAGAATGAACATGCCGAGCGTGGCCAGCGGCAGGTTGGCGCCGGGTAGCGCACGCGCGCGGCCGTCGACCGTGTACTTGCCCTGGCGCGGACCCAGCAGCAGCACGCCGGCGAGCGCGGCTGCGGCGCCGGCCATATGCACGATGCCGCCGCCGGCATAGTCGGAATAGCCGATCCCGGAGAGCATGCCGCCGCCCCACGACCAGTATCCCTGCCAGGGATAGATGACGCCGGTCATGACGACGGTGAAGGCCAGGAACGCCCAGAGCTTCATACGCTCGGCCACAGCGCCGGAAACGATCGACATGGCGGTCGCCACGAACACCACCTGGAACATGAAGTCGGCCATCGCCGAGTAGGTAATCCCGCTGCCGGCCGCGGTAACCGCGTCGGCGGTGTTGTCGGCGCCCAGCCCGAAACCGATCCCGGGCCAAAAGGCATTGACCCCGTCGGACGGATACATCAGCTGATAGCCGACCAGGAAAAACATCAGACAGGCGATCGCATAGAGCGCAACGTTCTTGGTCAGGATCTCGACCGTGTTACGGGACCGAACCAGGCCGGCCTCGAGCATCGTGAAGCCGGCCGCCATCCACATGACGAAGGCGGCGCAGACCAGCAGGTAAAAAGTATTCAGTGCGTATTCGATCTCAGTCATTACAGCCCCTCAGATTGCGGATTCGTTGACTTCGCCGGTGCGAATCCGCACCACGCGCTCGAGCTCGGTGACAAAAATCTTGCCGTCGCCGATGCGACCGCTTCGGGCGATTTCGGCAATCGTCTCGATGACCCGCTCGGCGTCTTCGCTTGCCACGGCGATCTCGACCTTTATCTTGGGCAGGAAGTCCACAACGTATTCCGCGCCGCGGTACAACTCGGTGTGGCCTTTCTGGCGGCCGAAGCCGCGCGTCTCGCTGACCGTCATACCCTGAATGCCCGCGTTGGCGAGGGCCTCGCGGACATCGTCGAGCTTGAACGGCTTGATGATTGCGGTAATCAGTTTCATTGGCGTCGCTCATGCGGATGGCTACAAGCTGTTTGCAAGAGCGGTGCCAAGCGGGCGGGCGGCGCCAGGTTATTGATTCAACGGGAAATGAATGAACCGGCCGGTCGAAGCCTCGCACCGAATCAGTGCGCACCGGCCGATGGCGTGCACTGGCAAGGTGCATTCCTCATCCTGTTTTTGTAGCCCGGATAAGCGCACAGCGCGCATCCGGGGCCGAAGGCTGGTTCCGGCGCTGATCCCGGGTGCGCTTCGCTTACCCGGGCTACGAATCTTGAAAGCTCAGGCCTTGCGGCTGAGCGTGTTGCGGCCGATACCCAGCAGCCGGGCGGCCTCGGCGCGGCGGCCGCCTGTGGCCTTCAGGGCCTCCTCGATGAGGCATTGCTCCAGTTGTTCGACGGCCTCGGCCATCAGTCCGTCCGGCTCGAGCACGGTCCCTGCTGCCAGCCGACCGCGCGCCCAGTTCCGCAATCCATCGGTCCAGTCCTGGTCGTCAACCCTGTCGGCCGAAAGGCGCGGCAGGTCCTCGACCCGGACTTCGGGGCCCGGCACCAGCGCGGTCAGTCGCCGGCACAGGTTGACCAGTTCACGAACGTTGCCGGGCCAGGCATGGGCTACGAGCTGCTTGCGAGCAGAATCGGTCAGCACTTTCGGCTCGGTGTTCATCTCGCGCGCCGCTTCGGCCAGGTAATGATCGAGCAACAGCGGAATATCTTCACGCCGACCCCGCAGCGGCGGCACTTCGAGCTCGACCACGTTCAGCCGGTGATACAGATCCTCGCGGAAGCGGCCTTCGGCCACTGCACGGGCGAGATCCTGGTTGGTCGCGGCGATCAGCCGAACGTCGGCGCGCATGGTCGTTCGGCCGCCGAGCCGGTGGAAATCTCCGTCCGCCAGCACGCGCAGCAAGCGGGTCTGCAGCGCGGCCGGCATGTCGCCGATCTCGTCGAGAAACAGCGTGCCGCCGGCGGCCTGTTCGAAGTAGCCGGCACGCGCCTGGTCGGCGCCGCTGAAGGCGCCTTTCTCATGGCCGAACAGTTCGGACTCGAGCAGTTCACCCGGGATCGCCGCCACGTTGAGGGCGATAAACGGCTTGTCGGCCCGGGGCGAGGTTTCATGCAGAGCACGCGCGATACGCTCCTTGCCCGTGCCGGATTCGCCGATGAGCAGCACGCTCAAATCGGAGCCGGCAAGTCTCCCGATGATTCGAAACAACTCCTTCATCGCCGGCGCAGAGCCGATCAGAGACGGCGGTTGGTCTGGCGCTTCGCGCGCCGCGACGGATCGCTTCGAGCGCGCGGCGCTGACCAGTGCACGCCGCACAAGGTCCACGGCTTCGTCGATGTCGAATGGTTTCGGCAGTAATTCGAACGCACCGCCGGTCAACGCGGCAACCGAATTGTCGAGGTCTGCATATGCGGTCATGACGATAACGGGCAGCGCAGGATGCGCATCCTTGACAAAGCCCAGAAGCGACAACCCCGATTCGCCGGGCATGCGAAGGTCGCTGATCAGAACATCAGGCCCGGCGTCGCCGGCCAGCGCCTGGCGCAGCGCCGCCGGCGCATCGAACTCGCGGGTCTGCATGCCGGCTTGTTCGAGCGCGCGCGACAGCACTCGGCGTACCGACGCATCGTCGTCGACAATCCAGATATGGGGCTTGTTCGCGTTCATTTCCGCCCGGCTCCTGTTCCTTCGATTATCCCGGATTGTTCCGCTACCGGCAGCAGCAGGCGAAAGACCGTGTTTCCCGACTCACTCTCGAACTCGATGCGCCCGCCGTGGCGATCGACAATTTCCTGGGCGATCGCCAGTCCCAGGCCGCTGCCCTCGGCCCGGCCGGTGACCAGCGGAAAGAACAGCGACTCGGCCAGGTCGGCCGGCACGCCGCGGCCGTTGTCTACAATCTCGATGGCCACCGCCAGCCGGTGCAATGCGCCACCCCAGGTCACCCGCCGGGCAGCGCGGGTGCGCAGCACTATCCGATCGGCGCCCGACTGCAAGGCATTGCGCCCAAGGTTCAACAAGGCCTGGAACAGCTGGTTGCTGTCGAGGTCGATTTCGGGCAGGCTGGGATCATAGTCGCGATCCACCGCCACGCCTTCGTCCGCCTCGCTGTTCAACAATGCATGCAGGCGATCCACCGGCTGATGGACGTTGGACCGGGTCTTGCGGGCCGGACCGGCCGGCGCCAGAAGTTCATCGACCAGCGCATGCAGACGATCAGCCTCGACGCAGATGATGTCGGTGAGTTCGCGCCGGTCGGGATCGGATTCGTCGCGACCGAGCAGCTGGGCTGCGCCCCGCAGGCCGGCCAGCGGGTTGCGGATTTCGTGGGCGAGCTGGCGCACGACGCGCCGTGAGAGCGCCTGGCGATCGTGTCGCAGGCGATCTTCCTGCGCTCTTCGGCGCAGCCCGGCATCGTGCAGTTCCAGCAGGGTTACGCCGTCGGACAACGCGGTAACCTGCACGTCAAGCCACTGCACGCGTCCGGCGTCCTGCCATTCGATATCCTGCGCCGAGAGTGCGCGCTGCTCCGCCGAAGCGCGCTCCACCAGGGCGCTTAGGCCGCTGGCCCGCAATTCGCGCCCGAACGCGGCGGCATGGCCGCAGGCGGCGCCCAGCAGATCTTCCGCCGCGGGGTTGAGGAAATGAACTCGATCGTCGGCACCCAGGAGCATGACCGCGGTCTGCAGGTGGGCGACCCAATCGGGCGGCGAGAAGTGGACTTCGGATGGCGGCTCTGACACGTTCGGAATGAATCGGCCCCTGGGCGCGGCTTTCGATCATACCGCCACCCGACGGTCGGCAAACGATTGGCAAACGATTGGCAAACGATTGGCTTGCATCACATTGCATTGCGCGCGACCGGCATTTCTGCAACCATCAGCTCATGACCGATACACGAACTCGCCCCAACATGCCGGCCTGGGCTGCCGCAAATTTCATGCTGCTCCTGTGCGCCTGCGCCGCCTGGGGCTGGCTTGACTACCTCTACGTCACGCAATTCTGGACGCCGGACGAAATGCGCGCGGCCACCGACTGGCTGATGCTCGGCATCATCGCGGCCTCGATGCTGGTGAATCTGTGGCTGTTGCGCAAACGAAGTCTGGTAGTCCACCTGCTCGGCGCACTTGCCGCCTCGCTGGCCGTCACGACGCTTTGGTGGCTGGCCATCGCGCTGGCAGGGAGCGCCTTCCACGCGGCAATCGGCGGCACATCCGGCTGAAGCCGGGAGATCGATAGCGGGATCGGCGATGTTCGGTCCGGCCGAGACGGCGCAGCGGGCCGGCTAATCCGACGCGACGGTCAGTCGATCAAGGCGCAGGCGTTCGCGCGCGTCGAACAGCCGACGTGCGCCGGCACTGACCGCGGCAAGCGTGCCGAAGCCGGTGCCCACGGCGATCACGAACATGATCAGGATCTGGTACTTGACCGCGATTGCCGGCGGCGTCCCGGCCAGAATCTGTCCGGTCATCATGCCCGGCAGACTGACGATGCCGGCGGCGGCCATGGCATTGATGACCGGGATCAGGCCCGAACGCACGGCGTCGCGGCGAATCTCGCCGACCGCCATGTCCCAGGGCTGGCCCAGCATCAGCCGGTTTTCGATCAGCGAACGCTGGCGACGGACGCCCTCGGTCAGGCGGTCCAGGCCCAGCGCAACGCCGGTCATGGTATTGCCCAGCAGCATGCCCAGGATGGGGATCGAGTACTGCGGCATGTACCAGGGGTCGGGCCCGATGATCACGATCAGCGTGAGAATCGTCACGCTGAAGGCCGAGATGAACATCGACAAGGTGCCGATGCCGAAGGCCCAGCCGCCGCTCAGCCGGTACTTCTGGCGAGACATCACCTCGCGGCCGGCCACCAGCAGCATGACCACGCTCATCAGCGCGATCCACCTCAGACGGCCGAGTTCGAACACGAGTTCCAGCACCAGGCCGACCAGCGCGAGCTGGATGACGGTTCGGGCCGCCGCCACCAGCAGCGAGCGGACCATGCCCAGCCTGGCCAGATGACTGGTCGCGGCCAGCGCCAGCACCAGCAGCGAGGCCAGCGCCAGTTCCCACCATGAAAGGTCGATGATGCTCATGATTCCTGCAGCCGGCCGTCGCGGATGAGCAAGTGACGATTGGACACGCGCTTGATCTGCTCGGCATCGTGCGCCACCCACAGCGTCGGCAATTCGCGGCGCTCGATGATCTCGAGCAGCCAGCGCTCGACGCGCTGGATCGACTCGGCGTCGAGATTGGCCGTGGGTTCATCGAGCAGCAGCGCCCGCGGTTCGCGCGCCAGCGCCCGGATCAGCGCCAGGCGCTGTTTCTCGCCCGACGAAAGCCGATCGATAGACCAGCTCGTCGCCTCGCCGGGCAAATCAAGCGCTTCCAGTGCCTCGCCCGGTGCATCGCCGGCATCGAAATGCTCGCCGACGGTCTCGTGCCACCACTGGCTTTCGGCCGGAATCATCATCACAAGGGCACGCCAGCGGTGGGCCGGCGTTTCGCTCTGCCGGATATCGCCGAGCAGACAGTCGCCGCCGTGCGGTTCCAGGTCGGCGACCGCGCGCAGCAGCCGGGTCTTGCCGCTGCCCGACGCACCGGAGAGGCAGACAATCTCCCCGGCCGCAATCGACTGCGAAACCGAATCCAGTTCACCGACCGAGACGTTCTCGAGTTCCAGGTCGCCGACCGGTTTCGACTCGCTCATGATGATTCCGACGTCACTTGACCAGCGCCCGGGCCGCTTCGGCGACCCGCGCCTCGTCCGGCATCATCAGCTTCGCCGCATCGCCCAGCGGGATGTAGCAGTCGACGCCGGTGACGCGCTTGATCGGGCGGTCGGCGACGCCGTGTTCGACCAGTGCGGTGACCACCGCCTCGCCGATACCGCCGTCCGGGCGGCCTTCGTCGAGCACCAGCACCGCGCCGCATGATCTTGCATGCTCGGCGATCGCTTCGGTGTTCAGCGGTTTGAGCCAGCGCAGGTCAAGGATCCGGGCCTGAACGCCGTCGCTTCTTTCCAGTTCGCGCGCCGCGCGAAGCGCCATCGGCACCCCGTTGCCGAAGGTGATTATCAGCAGGTCGGTCGCCGATTCGTTATAAATCCGCGGCTGCCAGGGCTCGAGATACTCTTCCGGGGCCGGGTAATCGAAGCTCCACAGCCCGTCGTCCTTGTCGTAAAGGTCCTTGGTCATGTAGAGCGCGATCGGCTCGATAATGGTGGTCACGCGACCGTCCACGGTCGCCAGCGCGGCCAGCGTCCTGAGCATCATCGCCGCGTCGTCGCCGCGCGACGGGCAGCCGACGACCAGGCCCGGGATGTCGCGCAGCGCGGTGATCGAATTGTCGTTGTGGAAATGCCCGCCGAAGCCTTTTTGATAACCCAGGCCCGCGATGCGCACGACCATCGGATTGCGGTAGGTGTCGTTGGAGAAATACTGCAGCGAGCAGGCTTCGCCGCGGATCTGGTCGCAGGCGTTGTGGAAATAGGCCAGGTACTGGATCTCGGGAATCGGCAGGTAACCCATGTTGCCGTAGCCCTGCGCCAGGCCGAGGATGGTGGTCTCGTCGAGCAGCGTGTTGAACACGCGCGCGTTTCCGAACTGCCTGTTCAGGCCCTTGGTCACGGTGTAGACGCCGCCCTTGCGCGCGACGTCCTCGCCGAACACCAGCGATTCGGGGTATTTCAGCAGCAGATCGTGCAGCGCCCGGTTGATCTGGACGGCCATGTGTTTCGGTGCATCGCGCTCGGGCAGGCGCGCCTCGCCGCCGAACGCCTCGGCCCGGGCGCTGCCTGCCGGTGTGCGCTCCGCCTCGCGGGCGACTTCATCGGGCGAAAACGGCGCCAGCGGCCGGATGACGTCCTCGACCGTCGTCAGCCGTGGGCGACCGTCGGCCCGATCGGCCTCCTCCAGGCAGCGAGACCTCAATTGCTCGTAGCGCTCACGTATCCGCGCCGGGCTCAGCAATCCGCGCTGGACGACGATCCTGGCCGAGACCAGCAGCGGATCCATCAGCTCGTCGCGCTCCAGGTCGGCCGGCGGACGGTACTCGATCTCGAAATCGGTGCCGGCGTGCCCCATCAGGCGGGTAGTGTTCAAATGCAGGAACACCGGTCGGCGGCGAGTGCGGCAGGTCTCGACGGCGCGCTGCACCGACTCGAATCCGGCTTCCAGGTCCAGCCCGTCGGCGTAGACGTATTCAAGGCCGTAGCGCGCGGCCATCGATCTCGCCGTCCACTGCGACGGCGTCGGCACCGAAATGCCCAGCCGGTTGTCCTCGCACACGAACAGCAGCGGCAGCGGCAAGCTCTGGTGGCATGTCCAGGCGGCCGCGTTGAGCGCGCTCTGGGCGGTGGCGTGATTCGCGCTGGCGTCGCCGAAGCTGCAGACCGCGATACTGTCGTCGGGCACCGGGATGTCGTGCCCGATGCGCCTGCCGTGCGCGATGGCCAACGCGGTACCTACCGACTTGGGCAAGTGACTGGCGATGGTCGAGGTCTGCGGCAGAATCCACAGGTCAGGGTGGCCCCAGACCTTGTGGCGCCCACCGGACGCCGGGTCGTCGGCCGCGGCGGCGAAAGACAGGCAGGTGTCCTCGATGAAGTCCAGGCCCTTCTTCTTGCCGCCTTTCTTGCCGCCTTTTTTGCGATAGCGTTCGGCGACAAATGCACCGGAACGGTAGTGCAGGAAAGCCGGATCGGTGGCGCGCGTGGCCCGCCCGACCATCGCGTTGCCCTCGTGACCCGACGAGCCGATCGTATAGAACACCTTGTTCTCGGCCCGCTTGACCCGCGCCATCAAATCCAGCTGGCGCGAAATCAGCTGGCTCTCGAACAGTTCCAGCAGGTCGAAATCCGAAATCGTGCCTTTCCGCGAAGCTGCGCCGTCCAAACGCGCTTCGAGCTGTTCGAGTTGTTCGAGCGACTCGAGAAATCGTGCGTCGACAACTTCGGCACGATTGAGTGCGCGTGCCCGGCTCGAGTTATTCATGCGCGAAACCTGCTGCTTTCAAAGGCGCAATCTTATCGGAACGGGCCGGCGCGGACACAGCCCTTCAAGCCTTGCCGACAACCCGGCGGGCCGCAAAGCGCGGCCTGAACCCGCCGAGCAGCGAGGCCGAGACCAATGCGCCGAGCAGCGCCAGCGCGGTGTCCTTGTGGCTGTCCCAGACATCGCCCTGGGTTCCGAGATACGCCATGCCGAGTTCGCCGCCGAGCACCATCGCGGCGGCCCATTCGATCAGTTCGTAAAGCGCCGAACAACTCAGCAGCAGGCTGACCGCGATCGCAAGCCGCCATCGCGCCGTGGCATCGACCTTCAGGTTCACCAGTTCCAGCGTCAGCGGCGCCAGCAGAAACCCGAACAGCAGATGCACCAGGCGATCGTAGTGATTGCGCTCGAAGCCCAGCGCGGCGTCGATCGAAAAACCCAGCCAGTCGCGGCTCCACTGGTCGTACGGCACTTCGGCATAGGTGTAGTGCGACCCAAGCGTATGCAACACCAGGAACGCGAATACGGCGGTGTAGGCCAGGTTGGAAAAACGCACGCGCCGATAGCCCCAGACCAGCAGCGGCACGAAGGCCACGACCAGCACGTTTTCCAGCACCCAGTCGTCGCGGTACTTCGGGGCGTAGCCGAGGGCCAGCCAGATCAGGACGAACGACCCGAGCAATACGACAGGCCATTCGCGCAGCCGACGCAACACCTGTGCCCATTCAATCGGCTGTGCCATGCAACAATTCCGTTCGGCCTGAATCATGATACCCGCGCCCTGCCCGCCCCAGCCATGAATTCGCATCAACTGCCCATCGACGCCCTTCTGCCGGAGCTTCTCTCGACGCTGGACGATTCGTCGACCGCGGTACTGCAGGCGCCGCCCGGCGCCGGCAAGACCACCCGCGTACCGATTGCACTGCTGGACGCGATTTGGCGAGGCGACAGGAAGATCCTGATGCTGGAGCCGCGCCGGCTGGCGGCCCGCGCCGCGGCGCGTTTCATGGCACGCGCCAGGGGCGAGGCAGCCGGCGAAACGATCGGTTTCCGCACCCGGCTGGAGACGCAGGTCTCTGCCCGCACCCGGGTCGAAGTCGTGACCGAAGGCATCCTGATCCGAATGCTGCAGCGCGATCCCGAACTCCCCGGCTATGCCGCCGTGCTGTTCGACGAATTCCACGAGCGTTCGCTCAACGCCGACCTGGGCCTGGCGCTGGTGCGCGAAACGCAGCAGGCGCTGCGCCCCGATCTGCGCGTTGTGGTGATGTCGGCCACGCTCGACGCCGAACCGCTGGCCAGAATGCTCGACGATGCCCCGGTCCTGACCAGCCAGGGCAGAACTCACCCGGTGGAGATCGAATATCGGCCGCCGGCGCGCCAACAGCGCCCCGCCGATGCCGCAGCCGCCTGCGTGCGCCACGCGCTCGACAACCAGCCCGGGTCGCTACTGGTATTCCTGCCGGGCATCGGCGAGATCCGGGCGGTGCACGATCGCCTGGAAGGCACGTTGGCCCCGGATGTCGATTTGCAGCCGCTTTACGGCGCACTGAACCCGGCGGCGCAGGACGCGGCCATCGCTCCGGCGCAGGCGGGGCGACGCAAGGTGGTGCTGGCCACCGCCATTGCCGAGACCAGCCTTACCATCGAAGGCATCCGCGTGGTCGTCGATGCCGGACTGGCGCGCCGGGCGCGCTTCGATCCGGGCTCGGGCATGACCCGGCTGATCACCACCCGGGTCTCGCGCGCCGCCGCCGAGCAGCGCGCCGGACGCGCCGGGCGGGTCGAGCCCGGCATTTGCTATCGGCTCTGGCGCGCATCGGAGCAAAAAACCCTCGCGGCATTCACGCCGCCGGAAATCCTCGAGGCCGACCTGGCGGGCCTGGTGCTGGAACTGGCGCACTGGGGCACGCGATCCCCCGACGAACTCACCTGGCTGAACCCGCCGCCCGGCGCCCACTGGAACCAGGCGGTCGAACTG
>DATGCS010000033.1:0-3329 GCA_035311685.1 Wenzhouxiangellaceae bacterium | reverse complement strand
CGCGCATGATGGTCGCCCATTTTGCCCACCGAACTGGCCAAATGACTTATCGAGAAATTGCCGCCGTGCTGAAAATGAACCACTACAGCGCAGTGGCGTCCAGCCTGCGCCGGTTGAAGCAATTGTGCCGTGAAAACAAACGGATTCGCCGCTTGGAGAATGCAATCCAGCATCAATTGACGCAAGGCCAGACTTGACCCCCAAGTGTTCTCAAGTGTTCCAGCATCAATTGACGCAAGACCAGACTTGACCCCAAGTGATCACAAGTGATTCAATTGACGCAAGACCAGACTTGACCCCCGAGGGTCACCGAGGGTCCTTTCGAGGGTCATGCAATTGACGCAAGACCAGACTTGACCCCCGAGGGTCCTTGACCCCCGAGGGTCCTTTCGCGTGCATCGAAGATCCGCCAGTCATCGAGCGCATCCTGCGCCACCTGGCCAGCAAGGATCTCCCCGGCCTGTGGCCGGACACACGCGCACCGCCTGGCTGCGTGCAGCGCACAGGCGGGCCGCCTGCACCCTCCGGCTTGCCTCACTGAATCGCACACAACCAACCTCAGGCCGCGCTTCGCCGGCGCGCGGTCTAGCACCGCTCGTGCCGGGACAGCCCAACGCCGGCCAAATGGCGGTGCGTCGCCGTTTGATTGGCTCCGAGAGGGCAGAATCGGGCGGAGTTCGGCCCGCTGTAGCCCACAACAGCGGTCAAACGACGCGCTGGCGCGGCCCCGGATACTTCTGGAATCCAGGAAATAGGGTGGTTATACTTCCTATACGCCTCAGCGAAGGTGTCCGTCTGCTTGATCGAAGTCACCACAGATCGGACGCATGAGCGGACGCCGCTGCAATACGCGACTAGGGCCTTTATACTCGTTTTACGCTACTTTTCGAATGCAACACCTCAAGTCAATGACAGGAGGGATTGATATGCAGAAAAGGAATCGCAAACAGTATTTCGGGCTCGCTCTGATGATGGGCCTGTTGGCTTCGTCATCGGTGGTGGCGGCCAACAACTGCACCACCGGCGCCAAGGCAGCGGCACAGATCTGGAACAAGTACGACAAAATCATCAAGCCGCTCGGCTGCGCAGCCGGTGCGGCTGGAGCCGCCGCGCTTTCGGGCGGGGTCGCGCTGCCGGCCTCTGCCTCGACCTTTGCCAGTTGCCTGAACACCGCCAACACGGCCGACAAGGCCACCAAAGGCATGATCGAGGCCTGGAATGATCTCAACAAGAACGGCTGGGGCACGATTGGCGATCGTGACCTGCGCATGGGTGGCAGCTACGAGGGTGCCGTCCCGTCGGTGGCCACGCGCATGTGGATCATGAGTGCGCCGGTGACCGATCCGTTCGTCCGCCTTCGAATCGCGAAGCGTCAAGGGGGCTGGAACAACGCCGCGGCCACCCGGGTGACCGTTTGCTCCTTTCCGCCCGCAGGACCCGGCGTGGATGTCTCGGGCGAAGAGATCTGGTCGTACGAGTTCGACAGCGGCAAGGAAAATCAGGGCAAGGCGATTGACCGTGTCTTCGCGGTACCCGGCACGGTTCTGACCGTCGCTTTCAAGGGCAAGAGCGTGGGCAAGAACTTCAAGTATCGGCTGGAGCTGGAGAAGGTCGGAGGTGTCGACCATGATGTCGTCATCGCCGGTGAGCCCCGTTCGGGCACCACCAACTACGAGCTGGAAGCCAGCGGCGGTCTCGAACAGGTGCACGGCAACTTCCTGAATGGATATAAAGCCACCGTCGATGACAACGACCAGGTGCGTTCTCCCAAGGCGTGGGGTAGCGTCGGCAGCGGAAACGATGCCTATGTCATTGCCGGCGAGATCAAGAAACTCGAACTCGAAGACGGAAGCGCCGCCAGGGTGTTCGTCGACGGCAAGCGCCGGGGGAAAAGAGACGCCGATCACACCATCGTCATCGACGGCAGTTCGGCCGACGGCGGGAGTGATTATGTGATCCGCGGCGGCGGCACGCTGCAGCAGGTCAGCGGCAAGTTGGACGGTCATGACATGACCATCCAGTCCGACGACAAGGTGACCGGAGATCGGGCCATGGGCAATGTCGGTGCTGGCAAGGATGGCTACGAGGTGACCGGTAAGATTCCGACGATCAGCCTCGAACAGCCTGCCAATGCGGCGGTGTACGTCAACGGCCGGCCTTACCACTCGGTCGTCATCGACGGGACTGCCGGAAGCGGCGACAGCAGCTACAGCCTCCACGTCGACGGCTCGCTTTCTCAGGTCTCGGGACGATTCGCCGGACACGACGTCACGATTCAGTCCGATGACCAGGTAAACGGAGACCGGGCCGAAGGCGAAGTGGGCGCCGGCAAGGACGCGTACGCCGTCCTCGGCGGCTGGCCCCGCATCACGCTCGACGATCCGAGTGCGGCCACCATTGAGGTGGATGGTCGCGTCTACCATACCGTGGTGATTGACGGCAGCGCATCCAGCGGCGGAACCGGCTACACGCTCGAAGGCGGCGACCAGGTGATCCAGGTTGAAGGTTCTCTGGCGGGCCATGAGGTGACGATTCAGTCCGATGACCGCGTCAGCGGCAACCGCGCCGAAGGGCATGTGGGCGCCGGCAAGGACGGCTTCATCGTTCTGGGTGGTCGACCGAACGTAACGTTGTCGACGCCGGCCAATGCGGCAATCTACATCGATGGCCAGCGTCAAGCAGTCCAACTCGAAAAGCTCGACTCCACGACGATCGAGGTTCCGCTGGACTCAATGTGAACTTCAGGGCCCGACCCTGAAGAATTGATGGAGGAGCCGGTTCGATATTCGACACCGGTGCCAACTTGCTCGCGCCCTCGAAGGAGTCGCCGGTTTCGCATGTCGGCGAAAACCTGCCGGAGTCCGATCGGACGTGGCAGAGAACGACTGCGAACACAGTGGCGGCGGCGCCGAAGCCTGATGTTCGAACCGGGGCGCCCTGATCGATGTCGACTGCCGCAATCGCTGGATCGAACCGATTTAACCGTCAGAGGAGAAATATCCGCGATGAAGAATTTCATGACCTTTCGACATGCAGGTGTGCCCGCCAAGAGAAGGTGGACTAGGACAGGCACAACGTAGGAGGAGCGACGCGTTCGTGATCTTCGGGCTCAAAGAGCAGGTTATCGAAGACAGATTCGAATCGCCGTGATGGGCGGATTGCCTGTCTCGATTCGTGCCTTCAGGAAATGCCTGATGAGATGGACGCCTCCATCAATCGCGCCGGCGTCGTAATGCGCCACACTGGTAACTCGACTCAGTCATTCGCGTAGGAGGCGTCCAGAAATGAAGACTACAACAGTCGGTATCGATCTTGCAAAGAACGTGTTC
>DATGCS010000032.1:0-6780 GCA_035311685.1 Wenzhouxiangellaceae bacterium | reverse complement strand
CGCCCCTTGGCTTGACCCGGGGCCCAGTGGCTTTTTCGCCCCAAATACAAAGACGCTGGGTCCCGGCTCAGGGCCGGGACGACAAACTGTGGTCGGCGACCCACCGATCTTCGTCGCCCCGGGATTGACCCGGGGCCCAGTGGCTTTTTCGCCCCAAATACAAAGACGCTGGGTCCCGGCTCAGGGCCGGGACGACAAACTGTGGTCGGCGGCCCACCACCCTTTGTTTCCCCGGGCTTGAATCGGGGCCTAGTGGCTTTCGCAAGGCAACAGCAAGACGCTGGGTCCCGGCTCAGGGCCGGGACGACAAGTTGGGACGGCGACCCACCGATCTTCGTCGCCCGGAATCTATGTCGCCCCGGGCTTGACCCGGGGCCCAGTGACTCTTACACCCCAAAACAAAGACGCTGCATGCCGCAATGCTGAATCAAATTCAGCACGGGCGCCGTCCGCGACGATAACCAAAGTCTTTCTCACCAAAATTGCGCTTGCGCCCAGTCGTCCGCGTCAAGGCCTCGGACCAGGGAAACTCGCCACCATGACCGATCGTTGCCGCAACATCGGTTAACCTTGATGTCGACAAAATGCGCAGTCCGTCCCACACCTTGAAACCGACATGACCGATTTTGGATACCGCGAAGTCGCGCCCGAGGAAAAGACCCGGCTGGTCGGCCAGGTATTTTCTTCCGTGGCCGACAGCTACGACATCATGAACGATCTCATGTCGGTGGGCATCCACCGGCTGTGGAAGCGTCGTTTCGTAGCCGGCTGCGGCATGCGCCCGGGCCAGCGGGTGCTGGACCTGGCCGGCGGCACCGGCGACATCGCCGAACTGGCGCGGAAAAAGGTGGCGCCCAACGGCGAGGTGCTGGTCGCCGACATCAACCGGGAGATGCTCGAGGCCGGGCGTCGCCGAATGGACGACCGCGGCCATGTAGACGCCTTCGAATGGCTGCAGGTCAACGCCGAGACGCTGCCGTTCCCCGACCGGCGCTTCGATCACGTCACCATCGCCTTCGGCCTGCGCAACGTCACCGACAAATCCGGCGCGCTGGCCGAGATGCACCGTGTCCTCAAGCCGGGCGGGCGCGTCCACATTCTCGAGTTCTCGCACGTCTCCCCCAGGCCGCTCGCACAGGCCTACGATGTCTGGTCGTTCAAGGTGCTGCCGCGCCTGGGCCAGGCCGTGGCCTCGGATCGCGACAGCTACCAGTACCTGGCCGAATCCATCCGGCGCTTCCCCGATCAGGAAACGCTGGCCGGCATGCTGCGCGACGCCGGCTTCGAGCGGGTGGCGTTCGAAAACCTCTCGGCCGGCATTGCCGCCATTCACCGCGGAGCACGTATCTGATGAGTCGCTACGTCACGCCGTTGCCCGGCATGCTGGCCGCGGCCATCGAGTTCGTGCTGGCGCAGGCCGCGTCGCTGGACGCCGATCCGGCGGCCAAGCTCGAGCCGCTGGAAGGCCGCTGGCTGAAGTTCGCGCTCGAAGACCTGCAGATCGACCTCTGGCTGAGCGCCCGGGGCGAGCGCTTCCGTGTGCTGGCCGAGCCCGAGGAAGAAGCGCTGGAACCCGATACCGAGATCTCCGGCGCGCCCGGCGCGCTGCTGGCCATGGCCCTGCCCGGCTTCGGCACCAGCAGCGGCGTGCGCATCGACGGCGACGCGCGCCTTGCCCAGGAATTCCAGCAGGCGGTCAAGGCGCTGGACCCCGATCTTGAAAAAGGTCTGGTCGACTATTTCGGCGAGCTGCTGGGGCCGCAGATGTACCGCATTACCACCGAGGCGCTGGCGTTCGCCCGCACCACGACCGCTACCGGCGGCGACCAGGTTTCGCGCTGGGTACGCGAGGAAAGCCGCTTCGTGCCGGCGCCGGACGAATGGCGCGAATTCCGCGACGGCGTCGACGGCCTGCGCGAGGCCGTGGATAGATTGGAAAGTCGCGTGCGGAGACGCCGGGCGTGATCGGCCGCGGGTTTCGCCTGTTCCGGATCGCGGTGGTGCTTGCGCGCTACCGCATGGATACGCTGATCCTCGACATGCCCGCGCTGAAGCTGGCGCGCGTGGTTCGGATGATTCCCTGGGGCCGCCGCGGCGTGCGCGACCTGTCCAGGGGCGCGCGCTTGCGCCTGGCCCTTGAAGAACTCGGCCCGATCTACGTCAAGTTCGGCCAGATTCTTTCCACCCGCCGTGACCTGCTGCCGCACGACATCGCCGACGAGCTGGCGAAGCTGCAGGACGACGTTCCGGCATTCCCCGGCGAACAGGCCCGGGCGATCGTGGAGGAAGAACTCGGCAAGCCGGTCGCCGAGCTGTTCGGCTCTTTCGACGAAACGCCCATGGCCTCGGCCTCCATCGCCCAGGTACATGCCGCAACGCTGCCCGACGGCACCGAGGTGGTCGCCAAGGTCGTCCGCCCCGGCATCGAAAAGCGCATCACCGACGACCTGGAACTGCTGACCACGCTGGCAAACCTGGCGCGTCGCTATCATCCGGAAGGCGAGCGGATCCGGCCCAACGAAGTGGTGGCCGAGTTCAAGCGCGTGATCTTCGACGAACTGAGCATGCAATCCGAAGGCGCGAACGCCAGCATGCTCAGGCGCAACTGGGAAGATTCCGAAGCACTGTACATCCCGAAGATCTACTGGTCGCACACCGCCGACCGGGTGCTGGTGATGGAGCGTGTCGGCGGCGTGCCGGTGCGCGATATCGATGAACTCAAGCGTCAGGGCGTGGACATGGAGCGGCTTGCCCGGCGCGGCATCCGGGTGTTCTACCAGCAGGTGTTCCGCGACAACCTTTTCCACGCCGACATGCACCCGGGCAACATCCGCATCGACACCACCGACCCGGCCAACGCAAGCTTCATCGCGCTGGATTTCGGCATCGTCGCCAGCCTCACGCCGAACGACCTCTATTACATCGGCGAGAACTTCCTGGCCATCTTCAACCGCGATTACCGGCGCGTGGCCGAGTTGCACATCGAGGCCGGCTGGGTGCCTGCCGATACCCGCATCGACGAAATGGAGGCCGCCGCCCGCACGGTCTGCGAACCCAGCTTCACCCGCCCGCTGGAGGAAGTGTCCTTCGCCGAGCTGCTGGTGAACCTGTTCGAAGTTGCACGGCGATTCAAGCTCACGCTGCAGCCGCAGCTGATCATGCTGCAGAAGACGCTGCTCAACATCGAGGGCATGGGCCGCGATCTCTACCCGAAGATCAATATCTGGGACGTGGCCAAACCTGAACTCGAATCGATCTTCCGCGAACGCTACGGCATCGGCAAGACCGCTAAAAAACTCGGCCGCGAGCTCCCCTCATGGGTGGCCAGGGGACCGGAAATCCCCAATCTCATCCACGACGCACTCAAATTCGCCTCCAGCGGCAGGATCAACGCGCGCATCGCCAGCGAAGACCTGGAAGCCATCGACCACCAGCTACAGCGTCACAACCGCCGAACCCCCGGCGCCATCTTCGCCGCCGGCCTGCTCATCGCCTCCTCGGTGCTGGCTGCATACGATGTCGGCCCGTGGCTCCAGACCCACTCGATCCCGGCCATGGCCGGTTTTGCCGTCTCGATTGTCATCGCGCTGCGCACGTTTCGGAAATAAGTCGCCTTCCGGTTTCCGGGCAAGTCTTAGGCTACGGACCACCAGGCAACCAGCCGACCAATAATTTACCGTCCGTCCTCCCCCATCACCAACGCGTAGGTGCGAATAGCGGCAACCGGCCCCGGCACGGCGAGCCACCCGTGCAGTCCGGTTTCGCGCTCGTGCTCGTGAAGCGTCCAGGTCTTCGATTCCGGCCAACCTTCCGGAAGCGACCGGATATGTGCAGGATTGCCCGGCTCGGGCGTCACCCCGGAGATGTGCCCGGCAATAGTCGCACCCAACGCCTTGATCATCGCTTCGCGCACCGTCCACAAACGCAGGAATTCACGGTTTGCCGTGCCGGATTCCAGCGTCTTCAACCATTCGGCTTCGACACGGCTGAACCAGCGCTCCGACAGTTTCCGCCATCGCACGTCGCGCCCGACCTGTTCGATATCGACACCGACCGGCAGGTTTCTCGCCACCGCGATGGCCAGCCGATCACCGGCGTGCGACAGGTTGAACGCCAGGCCCGAGCGCGCCAGCGGCGGGGCAAGCACGGGCTTTCCGTTTTTGCCGGCCACGGTCACGACGTCGCGACCCGGGATTTCCAGGTACGCGCCCAGCAACAGCCGCAGCATGAACTTCTGGCCCATTCGCAACTGGCGCACCCGGTCACGGGCTTCGGCCGGGAGTATCGACTCCATCACCGGCAGGTTCTCCAGCCGCACGTGCCAGAGGTGGACCTCGCCTTCGCCCAGGGCGGGCACCGAACGCAGCGGCATATAAATGCTTTCCATGTCCGAAATTTCCATCACCGCCACCCGAACGCGCTTATCCCGGCCACCCCGAATGCGCCTGAGGTTCGGGCACGACCCCAATCATCGGGATGCATTCCGCCCAGCGCCATTACCGGCAGCGGCGAGCGGCGCACTACGCGCTCGAAATTGGCCCAGCCCATCGGCAACGCGTCCGGATGACTGGCCGTGGGCATCACCGGCGATAACGTCACCAGGTCCACGCAAAGCGAATCGGCGATGCGGATTTCCTCCAGATCGTGACATGACGCAATCAGCAGTCGGTGCGCCGGCAGCGGCCGCTTATCCAGCGTCATCAGCTGACGGGTATCGAGATGAATGCCGTCGGCCGGCCAGCCGAAACACTGTTCGAGCTCGCCCGAGGCGATCCAGCGGGCGCCGAACTCGCGCGTGAGGGCGTCGATTCGCGCGATCAAATCGGGTTCCACCCGTTCGCCGGCGGCCGGACGCAATCGCAGCAGCTTATAACCGGCCTCGAGGCTGGCCCGCCAGGCATCGAAAAAGTGATCGGCAGATTCGAACGCGCCGGGTGAAGGGGAAATCGAATAATGCCCGTCGAGATCGAGCAACCGAATCAGCGGGCGATCCGCCGCAGGCATTTCCAGCGCGCCGAGTCTGCTCGGCTCGACCCAGCGGACCTCCTGTCCTTCGGCGCCGCGCGGTGTACCGCTGAACGAATGAACTTCGTAAAGCCTCAGCCGCACAACCTTCTCCCGGTACTCGTGCCGCACCGCCACCATCGGACGGCTGGGACCCGCCATCACGCCCAACTCCTCTTCAAGTTCCCTTTGCAGAGCCGCCTCCGGCGCTTCGCCGGCCTCTATCTTGCCGCCGGGAAACTCCCACATACCGGCCAGATGGCGGCCCGCCAGTCGTCGGCTCACCAGCACTCGACCTGCATCGTCGCGCAATACGCCGGCGGCGACTTCGATGGTTTCGACATCGGAACCGGTATCGGGATTCGGGGATTCGAGAGCCATGAGTCGGTGGTCGGTGTGGAGTGCCCGCGGAAAAGCGTCGCTGGAAAAGCCGGTTCGCAAAGTCGCCGCGGCCCGACTTCTGCTCGACTGTCTGCTACAGGCGTAAGCGCTTGCCCTGCATGCGAAACCTTTTATTTTTTCCGGAAACCATAAACCCGAATCCGGAAAGCATTGATCTCAGATCTTCACCCTGCCCCGCAGTATGTCGGCAAACATAACCCAATCGCCGGCCAGACTGTAGAGCGGGTACTTGAACGTGGCCGGCTTGTTCTTTTCAAAAACGAAATGCCCGATCCAGGCGAATCCATAGCCGAAAAGCGGCATGGCCAGCAACCACCAGGGTGATACCAGGATGCCTGCCGCCAGAGCGGCCAGCACCAGCCAGGTGCCGACGAAGTGCAGGCGCCTGCAGTTGGTATCGGCGTGTTCGGCCAGATAATACGGGTAGAACTCGCGAAAGTTGGAAAATGATTGGGCCATCAAGAGGCTCGGCATGTTCGGTACGTTGACCGAAAACTACCATGCAGGTCCTGCCGCGTCTACAACGGCGCCGCTCGCGCGTAGATGATTCAGTCGCCGCGGCTGCGCATGTTGAGCACATGCCCGGCGATCAGGCCGAGCCCGCCCATCGACGTCACTAACGAAATCCAGACCGGCCCGATGACGTGCCCCTGTTCGAGCGCCGCGGCAAGGACCAGCAGCGCGAAACCCGCCCCTGCCGGAATCCACATGCGCGGGTTGCGGTGTCGAAGAAATCCCAGACCGAACGCCAGCAGACTGACCGGAATGATCACGCCCAGCAGCAGCAGGTGAAAAAGCTCATGGCTGAACATGCTCGCCGAAGCCAGCGGCGCGAACAACAACGCCAGCGGCAGGGCAAGACACTGCAGCAGGCAGAACGCCGATACGGCGATACCGAAGCGATCCAGGACGCCGATCGGCAAATCGCGCTTTCGAGATTTAAAGGCGGCAGCCATCATTCGAGGATAGATCACGCAAAACGTAATGATATAACATTTTGCGTTTGGCCGCATCCATGTCCCGCACAAGAAAGCCGTGACCCGATTGTCTGGTCGGGGGTTCGAATGGGGGCGTTTGATGGGTTCGGGGCCGATCGAGGTCTGGAGGTTAGGTGTGGGTATGGTGCCGGCTGAGGGATTCGAACCCCCGACCCCCTGATTACAAATCAGGTGCTCTACCAACTGAGCTAAGCCGGCATTATCGGTTTACGGGCGTATTCTAGCCGACGCGTCTTTAACCCCGGGCCTTTTCGATGTGGTGACTCAGGCGGCGCGTAGCGCGTAGCGGCGGATTCTTGCGCCCAGTTGGCCGAATTTTTCCTCGATGTTTTCGTAGCCGCGATCGATATGATAGACCCGATCGATGACCGTCTTG
>DATGCS010000031.1:0-5647 GCA_035311685.1 Wenzhouxiangellaceae bacterium | reverse complement strand
TCTTCTTCACCGTGCGCTCGTCCTCGGCGATCACCACGCCCTTGCCGGCGGCCAGGCCGTCGGCCTTGAGCACCAGCGGCAGCGGATGGCCGTTGGCGAACGCCATGCCGTCGTCGACGTTGTCGACCACCGTCCAGGCGGAGGTGGGAATCTCGTGGCGGGACAGGAAATCCTTGGCAAACGCCTTGGACGACTCGAGCTGCGCCGCGTCGGCAGTCGGACCAAAGCACTTCAGCCCGGCCTCGGAGAATCGGTCGACGACACCTGCCGCCAGCGGTGCCTCGGGGCCCACCACGGTCAGGTCGATGCGTCTTTCGGTCGCCAGCGCCACCAGTCCGTCGATATCGTCGGCCGCAACATCTACATTCTCCATGGACGATTCCAGCGCCGTGCCCGCGTTGCCCGGGGCGACCAGCACCTCGTCGACCTGGTCCGACTGAGCCAGCTTCCAGGCCAGGGCGTGCTCGCGACCGCCGGAACCGATGACAAGAATTTTCATCTTTCAGCCTTCGAGGAGATCCGCTCTCGATTCTAACTTGGGGGCGCGGCGACCGGGGCGCAGCCGGCACCGGTAGAGGGTGGCTGCGCCACGCGCTGATGAGGGCAGCCTTCCCGGGTGCAGGCGTCTTTTAAAATCAACTTCAAGTTCAAAAGCCGTTTCGCCGCCAGCTTCGCTGGATGATGCGAGTGACTTTTTTCGGTTGCAAAAAAAGTAACCAAAAATGCGCTTTACAGGCAGCAGCTATTCATGATGCTGGTCGGAGGGGAATGGGGGCTGGGTTTCAGGCATCGGGCTTCGATTGCGGATCTTTTTGTCCGTGCAGAGTGTTCGGCTTTCGCTTACGGGTGACGAAGAGATTGAGGCTTCGATCATTTTCGGAGCCGGGTTGTCTTGATCCTGCCCGCACTGATCGTGCGGGGATGCTGAAGTGGGTTCCAGATCTGGGCGGCAGTGACGGATGCTGGACAATCCCGCGCGGTGTTCTTCTCGGAAGACAAGAACGACGAACTCGACGACGCTATCTCGCTCACTGATCAACCCGGACTGGAACCTTCTTCAGCATCCACCGATGGTTACAACGATCTCGATCGCCGCGACCCCGCTCCGATAATGATCGAAGCCTCAATCTCTTCCTTGCCCGGGTGCCAAAGCAGCACATGACGAACGGACAAGAAGATCACCAACCAGCGCCGTGATCAAACACCAAACCACCCGTCCCATCAAACTGCACCGCAACTCTCTGCCGCCTGTAAAAAAAGCGCTTTTGCCTACTTTTCAGGCGCTTGTGACAAGCAGGCCGCCTGCAAGCGCGAAGCGCGTGGCGAAACGGCATTTGAAGTTGAAGCCAGAAGCTGAAAACCGAAATCTAGACGATTCGAACCTGCGCAAACTTCCGCTTGCCCACCTGCAGCAATCCGGTAAATCCCTTCGGCAGCAGCATTGATCTTTCCGTCACCTTCTCGCCGTCGATCTTGACGCCGCCCTGCTTGATCAGCCGGAATGCCTCGGAATTCGACGCGGTGAGACCGGCCGCGGTCAGCGCCGCGGCAATCCCCAGGCCTTCGCCGTCGGCGGCCAGCTCGACCTCGGGCAAATCTTCGGGCAGCGCGCTTTCGCGGAACCGGGCGATGAAGGCCTCGCGCGCCTTGTCGCCGGCGCCGATGCCGTGAAACCGATCGACGATCTCGATGGCCAGCTCGAACTTCACGTCGCGCGGGTTGCGCCCTTCTGCGACCTGGCGCTTCAATGCTTCCAGTTCTTCTGTCGGCCGGAAGCTGAGCAGCTCGAACCAGCGCCACATCAACTCGTCGGAAATGCTCATGATCTTGCCGAACATCTCGTCGGCCGGATCGTTGATGCCGACGTAGTTGCCCAGCGATTTCGACATCTTCTGCACCCCGTCGGTGCCTTCCAGCAGCGGCCAGGTGATGATGATCTGCGGCTTCTGGCCGGCCTGGCTCTGCAGCTGCCGGCCGACCAGCAGGTTGAACTTCTGGTCGGTGCCGCCCATTTCGATGTCGGCTGCCAGGGCCACCGAGTCGTGTCCCTGCACCAGCGGATAGAGAAATTCGTGAATCGCGATCGGCTGTCCGGACCGGTAGCGCTTTTCGAAGTCGTCGCGCTCGAGCATGCGCGCAACGGTATGCCCGGCGGCCAGACGGATCATGTCGGCGGCGGTCATGTCGCCGAACCATTCCGAATTGAACCGGATCTCGGTCTTGTCGCGGTCGAGCACCTTGAACACCTGCTCGGCGTAGGTTTCCGCATTCGCCTTGATCTCGGCCTCGGTCAACGGCTTGCGGGTGACATTCTTGCCGGTAGGGTCGCCGATCATGCCGGTGAAATCACCGATCAGAAAGATGACCGTGTGCCCGGCGTCCTGGAACCGCCGCATGGCGTTGAGGATCACAGTGTGACCCACGTGCAGGTCGGGTGCGGTCGGGTCGAAACCGACCTTGACGCGCAGCGGCTTGTCGCCGGCCAGCCGCTCGGCCAGTTCGTCGGTCTGGATCACCTCGGCCGCGCCGCGAATCAGTTCGTTGATGTTCGTCACTGGGGTGTCGGTCACTGGACCGCCTCTGGAGACCGTTGCAAAACAGCTCATCAGTTTAGCCGCATCGGCTGCAGGCCACCACGCCAATTGACGTTTCACGCCCTTGGCGCTAATGTATGAGGGATTTTGTCTGCCCCATGCGATCCTTTTACGAGTCCCAGATGCCGAAAACCAAAAACATGGCCTCGCGCAAAAGCCAAGCCGGACCGCTGAGTGATCGGGCCATCCTTATTGCCCGCCGACTCTCCGCGCAGGCATCCCGGGCCCTCGAACGCGGTCCGACGCGACTGGCGCTGATCGGCGGCATCTGCGCGCTGGCGCTGATCGTCATGGGGCTGCAGTTCTCGGCCGGGCCGGACGACTCCGCGGCTGGCCCCGAAGTTGCGACAGACGCAGTGGCAATCGACGACGGCATTGTCGAAGCGGCCGGAACCGGCGAGACGGGGATCGAAGCCGCGGCATCTGCCAGCGATTCGCAAACCGGATCGGCTGAGTCCAATGAACCGCCGGAATCGGTCGCCGTTGCAACATCTCCGGCCGAGCGCGCCTGGCAATACGTCCAGGTGGCTTCGGGCGACACCATGGAAATCATCTTCCGCCGGCTGGGACTCTCGCCGCGCCTGCTGCACGAAGTGGTCCACCTCGACGAGCGCACGAGTTCGCTGGTCGATCTGCGTCCCGGCGACGAAATCGCGTTCGAGCTCGACAACGATGGCCTCAAGGCGCTGCGCACCGAGTTCGACGACGAGAACTGGCTGTTCGTGGAACGCAGCGAAGATGGACTGGCCAGCCGGCTGGAAGCGCGCAACCTCGAAGTGCGCGTGGCTGAAGTCGAGGCGGAGATCACCTCGTCGCTGTTCAACGCCGGCAAAAACGCCGGGCTTTCCGACAACATGATCCTGCGCCTGGCCGGCATCTTCGGCTGGGACATCGACTTCGCGCTCGACATTCGGCGCGGCGACCGCTTCGCGCTGGTGTTCGAGGAAATCTACCGCGACGGACAATTCCTGCGCCAGGGCGCGATCCTGGGGGCACGCTTCATCAACCAGGGCGACAGTTTCGCGGCCATCCGCTTCGACGCCGGCAACGGACCCGACTACTACGACCCGGAAGGCCGGCCGATGCGCAAGGCGTTCCTGCGCGCCCCGATCAACTTCACGCGCGTGTCGTCGAATTTCAACCCGCGGCGCCTGCACCCGGTCACGCGCCGCGTGCGGCCGCACAACGGCACCGACTACGCCGCGCCCACCGGAACGCCGGTCTGGGCCGCCGGCGACGGCACCGTCATCGAGGCCGGCTATACGCGGGCCAACGGCAACTACATCTTCCTCAAGCACGGCAACCACATCGTGACCCGCTACCTGCATCTTTCGAAGAAGCTGACGAGTCGCGGTGATCGCGTGCGCCAGGGCCAGAGCATCGGCCTGGTCGGCGCCACGGGCCTGGCCACGGGGCCGCACCTGCACTACGAATTCCTGGTCAACGGGCGTCACCGCGACCCGAGAAAGGTCGATCTGCCGGAAGCCGAACCGCTGCCGGCAGACCTGCTGCCCGAATACAAGGCGCACGCCGACGCGTGGCTGACCCGGCTCGAAGCGCTCATGCCGCCCAAGGTGATGCTCGCCAGCAGCAGTGGCGAAGGCCAGCCGGCCCCGGAACCGCGTCCCAAAGCCACCACGGCACCGAAATAGCCCTGCAACGGCGAACTCACCCCGTTCATCGTTTGCTGCTGAGCGAAACGAAGCGCAACCTGCCGCCTCGATGCTTGCAGTTGCCGGTGATCCGACCCATGCGCGGTGCACTTCGTCTCCGTTTCAACGGCACCCTGCGGAGGCGGTCGACGATTCGTCGTTTGGTCGTTTCGTGAACTGGTGCACTTCGCCTCCGACTCAACGACACCCTGCAAACCCACTATCGCCCGCGTAGGGTGCTGCTGAGCGAAGCGAAGCGCACCATCAAAAAAAAGACGAAACGACCAAAAGACAAAGCGACCAATACGAGCCCGCGTAGGGTGCCGTTGAGCGAAGCGAAGCGCACCATCAACCAAAGGACGAAACAACCAGCCACCCGGCCAGAATTCGGCGACAATCACCGCATGAAGACGCTCTATCTCGGCCTGATCTCCGGCACCAGCATGGACGGCATCGACGCCGTGCTGGTCGACTTTGCCGGCGACCGCCCACATCCGGTAGCCGCCGAAACCTTTCAGTACCGCGACGCGCTAAGAAGCGCGCTGGATGAGCTACGCGCCGATCCGGATTCGTTTCCCGCCGCGCGCCTGGCCAGGCTGGACACCGAAGTCGGTCAGGCCTTCGCGGAAGCCGCCAGCGATCTGCTGGCGCACGCTGGCATTTCATCGAACGACGTCCGCGCCATCGGCAGCCACGGCCAGACCGTGCTGCACCGGCCCGACGACACCTTTGCCCACACGCTGCAGATCGGCGACCCGACCCGGATTGCCGAACGAACCGGCATCGATGTGGTTGCCGACCTGCGCCGTGCGGATCTTGCCGCCGGCGGCCAGGGCGCACCGCTGGCGCCGCTGATCCACCAGGCAATGCTTGCAGACGACAACGAGAATCGCCTGGTCGTCAACCTGGGCGGCATCGCCAACGTCACGCTGTTGCAGGCCGAAGGCGGGGTCTCGGGCTTCGACACCGGCCCTGCCAACTGCTTCATGGACGACTGGTACCGGGCGCATCACGCTGGCGAGGGACCGAACGGCAAGGCCGCCCGGTTCGACGCCGACGGGCAATGGGCCGCGACCGGCAGCGTCGACCGGCCCTGGCTGAACGAACTGATGCAGGACCCCTACCTGCAGCGCCAACCTCCCAAGAGCACCGGCATCGAATACTTCAGCCCGGCATGGCTGCGCGATCGCCTGCCGAACGACGCCGAGAGCCGGCCGGCCGATGTCCAGGCCACCCTGGCCGAATACAGCGCCGCCAGCCTGCTCGACAATATCGAGCGATTCGTGCCGTTCCGTCCGGACCGAATCCTGCTCTGCGGCGGCGGTGTGGCCAAGACCGACCTGGTCCGACGCATCCAGACCCGCCTCTCCGGCACGCGCATCGAATCCACCGCCGACCACG
>DATGCS010000030.1:0-9198 GCA_035311685.1 Wenzhouxiangellaceae bacterium | reverse complement strand
TACTGCACAATCCGGCCTGGACGCCCGACGGCGACTTCATCGCCGCGCGCAAGGCCTACGTCTCCACCCGATCGATTCCGGCCGGCTCGATCTGGCTGTATCACCGCAGCGGCGGCGGCGGCGTCGAACTCGTCGAACGGCTGCACGGAGAGCAGTCGCAGAAAAACATCGCCGAGCCGGCGTTCTCGCCCGACGGCCGCTACCTGTATTTCAGCCAGGACACGACCGGTGGCACGGTCTGGCAGTACAACAAGGATGCCAACCAGGGCGTGTTCGCCATTCGACGCCTGGACCGCAAGACCGGCGAGACCGAGACCGTGGTTTCAGGGCCGGGGGGCGCGATTCGTCCCGTGCTTTCGCCCGACGGCAAGCGCCTGGCCTTCGTTCGCCGCAACCCGACCGAACTGACCAGCCGGCTGATGGTCAAGGACCTGCAATCCGGCATCGAGACGACCGTCGCCGAAGAAATTTCGAGAGACATGCAGGAAACCAGCGGCGATCGCGGCAACTACCCGGGCTTCGACTGGATGCCGGACGGCCAGTCGCTGGTGCTCTGGAGCCAGGGCAAGCTGCGCCGGTTCGGCGTCGACGGTTCCCGATCGGTAATCGAGTTCCGCGTGCGCGATCAGCGGATGATTCAGCCGGCACTGCGCCAGTCGACCGAAGTTGCGCCGAAGACGGTTGATGTCAACATGCTGCGCTGGAATCACGCCTCGCCAGACGGCGAGCTGGCGGTCTACCAGGCGCTGGGCTACATCTGGATTCACGAGCTCGAATCCGGCGAACGCAGGCGCCTGACGAACCAGGACGATCACTGGGAGTTCTATCCGCGTTTTGCGCCGGACGGTCGCTCGGTGGTCTTCACCACGTTCGACGACAAAAAGCTCGGTTCGGTGCGGATGGAACCGGTCGGGCGCGGTCGCGGGCAGGTCTTGACCGCCGAGCCCGGACATTACGTCGAACCGTCCTTTTCGCCCGACGGCAAACACGTGGTCTTTCGCAAGACCACCGGCGGCTATCTGACCTCGCCGACCTGGTCGGAGCGTCCGGGTCTTTATATCGTCGAAGTCGACGCCGGCGAGCCGAGGCGTATCCTCGACAAGGGCGTTGAGCCCCAGTTCTCCGCCGATGGCAAACGCATCCTGTTCAGCGAGCGTGTCAACGGCACCGACCTGGCGCTCAACAGCGTGAATCTCGACGGCCGGGACGAGCGCGAGCATCTGTTGGGCGACTGGGTGACCGGCTACCGGATTTCTCCGGACGGTCGCTGGGTGGCATTCACGGAACACTACAACGCCTACGTCGCGCCGTTCTTCCCGGCCGGAAAGCGCGTATCCGTGGGCGGCAAGACCAGCGCATATCCGGTCAAGCAGGTGTCGGCCCGCGGCGGCGAGGTGCTGCACTGGCGCGCCGACAGCAAGACGTTGGGTTGGTCCTACGGCCAGAATCTGTATCAGCGCAGCCTGACCGACGCATTTGCGTTTCTCCAGGGTGCGGCGGAAGAACTGCCGGCGCCGGAGACCGAGGGCCGCGATCTGAGTTTTGAAGTCGAGGCCGACGAACCCGACGGGCGCATCGCGCTGGTGGGCGGTCGTGTCGTGACCATGCGCGACGCCTATGGCCGGCAGGAAGTCATCGAGAACGGCACGATTGTGGTCAACGGCAATCGTATCGAGGCGGTAGGGGCGAGCGAAGACTTGGAGGTACCGGCCGGTTATCGCAGTATCGACGTGTCCGGTCACACCGTCATTCCGGGTCTGGTCGATGCCCATGCGCACGGCGCAATGAGCAACGATCAGCTGCAGCCGCGGCAAAACTGGATGCAGTACGCGAACCTTGCGTTCGGCGTCACGACCATCCACGATCCGTCGAACGACAACTGGGGCATCTTCTCGATGGCCGAGCTGCAACGCACCGGCGATTCGCTGGCGCCGCGCATCTTTTCGACCGGCCGCATTCTCTACGGTGCGCTCGCCCCCGGTGCCACGGCCAGGGTGGGCGATTACGACGACGCGTTGTTCCACGTTCGCCGTCAGAAGGAGCAGGGCGCGATCTCGGTCAAGAGCTACAACTATCTCGGTCGCGATCAGCGACAGCAGGTGCTCGAGGCGGCCCGCGAGCTCGACATGATCGTGGTGCCGGAGGGCGGGATGCGGCTTGAGCAGAACCTGACCCAGATCGTCGACGGCCATACCGGGATCGAGCACAGCCTGTCGATCAAGCGTATCCATGCCGATATCGAGCAGTTATGGCGCCAGACCGACGTGTTCTACTCGCCGACTTTCGTCGTGGCCTACGGCGGACTCATGGGCGAGGAATACTGGTACGACACCACCGAGGTCTGGAAGAACGAAAAGCTGATGACGTTCACGCCTAAGTCCATTGTCTATCCGCGTTCGATTCGCCGTCCGCGCGCACCGGAAGCTCACTACAATCATTTCTTCGTCGCCGAGGAAGCCAAACAGCTCAACGAAGTCGGCGTGCCGGTCGTGATCGGTGCGCACGGTCAGCTGGCCGGCCTCGGCGCGCACTGGGAATTCTGGATGATGGCGCAGGGCGGCTTCACACCATTCGAGGCACTGCGCGGCGCGACCATCGACGGGGCCCGATATTTCGGCATGGACGGCGAGATCGGTTCGATCGAGGCCGGCAAGCTCGCCGACCTGGTCGTCATCGACGGAAACCCCCTGGATAATATCCGGGTCAGCCAGAACGTGGCCTACACCATGCTCAACGGCCGCCTGTTCGATGCCTCGACCATGAACCAGGTGGCGCCTGGCCAAACCGAGCGCGAACCGTTCTTTTTCGAGCGAGAGGGCGGCGACGCCTGGGTGCCGGCCACCCATGCGCGCTTCGAGCGACAGGCCCAGGCGCTGGGCTGGCGGCACGAGCATTAGGGAACCTGACCCGAATCCGCAGGCCTGCCTGACCCGAACGCCCGCCGACCCTGTCGGCGGGTTTTTTCTGGTCGCTTCGGGCCTTGCTCTTCCGACTTAGGCAATCATCATGGGCTGCCGACCCAAGACGTTCTCCCCGCACGATTGTGCGTTTTTGTTTCAAGCAAGCCCAGCGTACTCGGGTAACATCGAAGTCGATTTCAAGAATCCAGAACAAGGCCGGGGATCGAGATGAATTGGGTAGTTCACAAGTTCGGCGGCAGCAGTCTCGCCGATGCCGACGCGTTCACACACGTCGGCGGGCTCCTGGGCTCACTGTCCAACGCGCGCCAGGCCGTGGTGGTGTCGGCGATGCAGGGCACGACCGATGCGCTGATCGAACTGGCGCATGCCGCGGCCGGCGAGGCCACGCATTCGGCACCGGACTGGGGAGCGGCATTCGACGCGCTTTACCAGCGCCATCTCGAGTGCGCCCGGAGCCTGCAGATCAGCGAAAGCCTTGTTGACGGGCTGGGGCAGTCTTTTGCCGACCTCAGGCACTTGCTCGAGGGCCTGGCGCTGCTCGGGAGTCTCCCAAAAGAAGTTCTCGACCTGGTCTCCGGCCTCGGAGAGCAGTGGTCGGCAAGAATTCTCGTCGGGGTGTTGGCGCAGGACGGCCGGCCTGCGACGTTCATCGATGCGCGCGACGTGATTCGGATCGAGCACGGCGAGCTCGGCCCGGTGCCGCGGATGGACGAGAGCCGGCGGGCGCTGGACGGCCTTTCATTGGGCGAAGCAAACAGAATCGTGATGACGGGTTTCAGTTGCCGCGACGCAGCCGGCCGCGTCACCACGCTTGGGCGCAACGGCAGCGACTTTTCCGCAACCATTCTCGCGGCATTGCTCGACGCCGAGGCGGTTCACATCTGGACCGATGTGGAGGGCGTGCTGTCGGCGGATCCGCGACGAGTGCCCCAGGCCGAAGTCGTGCACAGGCTGTCGTATCGCGAGGCTTTCGAGCTCGCCTACTTCGGTGCCAGAGTGCTGCACCCGCAAACGCTCGCGCCGCTGCTTGAACGCGCGATTCCGGTGCAAATAAGATCAACCCGACTTCCCGATTCGCCCGGCACACTCATCGACAGGGGCGGCTCGGGCACACCGCCGGTCAAGGGCGTTTCGTGCATCGAGAACCTTGCGCTGCTCAACATCGAGGGCGCCGGCATGCTGGGCGTGCCCGGCACCGCCGAGCGGGTCTTCGAGACGCTGCACCGGGCCGATATCTCGGTGACCATGATTTCCCAGGGTTCCTCGGAGCATTCGATCTGCTGCGTGTTGCCGAACAAGGACGGCGAGCGGGCGCGCGAGTTGCTGAACCAGCGCTTCCTGCACGAGATCGATTCCGGACAGCTGCAGCGTATTTCCGTTCTCGACGATATCGAGGTGCTTGCGATCGTCGGCGACGGAATGGCCGGTTCCCCAGGCGTTGCCGGGCGTCTGTTCTCGTCGCTGGGGCGGGCCGGGGTCAACGTCCGTGCCATCGCCCAGGGCAGCTCGGAGCGCAATATTTCGGTGGCGGTCGACGCCGCGGCGTCGACGCGCGCACTGCGCGCCGTTCATTCGGCGTTCTATCTGTCCGACCAGACGCTGTCGATCGGGCTGATCGGGCCCGGCCAGGTCGGGCGTGCGCTGCTCGGGCAGATGCGCGACGCGCGCCCGCGGCTGCTCGAGACCGCGCATATCGATCTCAGAGTTCGAGCGGTGGCCAATTCCAGCGCCATGGAACTGGCCGACACCGAGCTGTCGGACGACGGGTTTGCCGGCCGGCTGGCGCAGGGCGCATCTCTGGATCTGGAAGCCTTCGCAGCGCACGTGCACGCCGAGCATCTGCCGCATGCCGTCATCATCGATTGTTCGGCCAGCGATGCCGTCGCCGATCGCTACGCAGACTGGCTGGCGCGCGGCATCAACGTCATCACGCCCAACAAGCACGCCGGCAGCGGTGACCTCGACCGATACCGGAAACTGCGCGAACTTGCATCCGGCGCCGGGGCGCGCTGGCGCTATGAGGCCACCGTGGGCGCCGGGTTGCCGGTGGTCCAGACCTTGCGCGACCTGATCGATTCGGGCGATCGGGTACTGCGCGTCGAGGGGATATTTTCCGGCACGCTGGCCTGGCTGTTCAACCGATTCGCACCCGGCATGTCGTTCGCCGCGCTGGTCAGGGAGGCGCGCGACGCGGGCTTTACCGAGCCGGACCCGCGCGACGATCTTTCCGGAACCGATGTGGCCCGCAAGCTGGTGATCCTGGGCCGGGAAATGGGCATGGACCTGACGCTTGACGGCGCAGAGGTCGAGAACCTGGTGCCCGATGAACTGTCGGACCGCAACGTGGATGAATTCCTCGCGGGTCTGGAAGTACTCGATGAACAGATGGGCCGGCGGATCGACGATGCAAGGACGAATGACCAATGCCTGCGTTACACGGCCGCATTGGATTCGCAGGGCAACGCGCGCGTTGGCCTGGAATCGCTGGCGCTGGACCACCCGTTTGCCCACCTCGCCCTGACCGACAACGTGGTCGCGTTCACCACCGAACGCTACAGCGAAAACCCGCTGATCGTGCAAGGCCCGGGCGCCGGACCCGAGGTGACCGCCGCCGGCGTGTTCTCGGACCTGCTCAGAATCGCGCAGGCCAGATAGCCGGAGCGGCGCTCCGGCGGTTTCAGGTTTCAGGTTTCAGCTTTCAGGTTTCAGGTTGAACCTGGAATATGCATTATGATTCGCCCTCAAGTGCCTGATTATAAGTATTTTTACCTAAAACGTAAAACCTAACACCTAACACCTGAAACGCAGTTTCAGTACCCACAATGCCAGCAGCCTTCGGCGACCCATTCAAGCGAACCGGGTCCCGCCTTGCTGCCGATCGGGCTGCCCGGCGGGACGTCGGGGCCGGGGGTCGAAGGATTGGAAGGTGGTGCTGGCCTGTCCAGGTGGCTGTCGATCCGGGTCGTCATCCAATCGGCAAAGTCGCGCATGCCGCGAACGCGCTGGGTCTGGCGTGCCAGGTTTCGCAGGCCGGCTCTGGCGCTGGCCTGAACCTGTGCCGAGCCGCCGGTCGCATCCAGTGCCATCAGCGTGGCGGCAAATCGCGCCAGGAGGCGCTGCGAGATTGTTTTCATTCGCGGCGAATCGGAATTTGCAAGATCCTTCAGCAGGCGTTCGCCCACGGACTCTACGACTTCGTTCAGCGACGGCATGGCCGGATCGAGCGCGCTCTGCGCCACCAGTCGCTCGGCCCGAACCGGGTTCAGCAAGGCACGCAGGCTCAGATCGGCCGCTGTTTCGGCAGCGGTGAAAAGATCGAACGCAGGCTCGGTCCGGCCGGGAAGCGTTTCGCTGCCGGGGTCGAACCCGTAGCCGGTATAGCTCGGCGGCATCATCTGGACGATTTCGTCGCGCAGATCGAGCCGGTCGGGATCAAGCGTTTCCAGCAGCATTTGAAGCGCCCGGCGCTGATCATCCGGCGACACTGGTGTCGGGCGCTCGCCGGGGCCGCCTCTGCGGACGTAGCTGAACCGCAGGCCGCCAAGCGATTTGGCCGCGGCGTCGACCTGGTAGCGGTGGTAGAGATAAATCGGCACCAGCACTTCGCGCAGTGCCGCCAGGGGACGCCCGGCGGCAATCCGGTCGGCGGCGAATTGCTCCAGCGCATGTTCGCGAACCGCCAAAGCGTTGCCGAGTTCTGCAATCGGGTCGGCGCCGTTGTCCCAGACCGCGCCGAACGGATGGCCGGTGGCAACGCTGCGGCCGTGTTCGTCGGCCACGAAGCGCAGACCGCGACCCGCGGCTTCTGCCACGATCCGGTCCAGACGGTCCTGCTCGTCGGTGTCGGGCGCGAATTCGGAATAAAGCCACCGGGCGACAAGTGTGTCCCATTCGCCGATGCCGCGACCGTAGGCGCGCGAAAAATCCAGGGCGCCGAGATCGTCGACCTGAATCCATGGGGCGGGGTAGTCCATGACCGACGCCCGATCGTTGGTCGAGGCGGCAAAGTTGTGACCGAACCCCAGCGCGTGGCCGAGTTCATGCGCGGCCAGCTGCCGGATACGATCCAGTGCGAGCTCTACCGGATCGTCATCGGCACCGCTGCCGACGGCAGCAACACCGGCCAGGCCCTCGAAGATCATTCGGTCATGCCGCACGCGCTGTGAACCGAGGATGACGTGGCCCTTGATCATCTCGCCGGTGCGCGGGTCGATGATGCCACCGCCGTAGGACCAGCCGCGCGTCTGGCGATGCACCCATTGGACCACGTTGTAACGGATATCCAGCGGATGGGCGTCCTCGGGCAGCAATTCGACCCGGAAGCCGTTCTCGAAACCCGCCGCAGCGAACGCGTCGCGCCACCATGACGCGCCCTCGACAAGCGCCTGGCGGATGCGCTCGGGCGCGCCGGGATCGATATAAAACACCAGCGGATCGCGCACGCCCGATTCGGGTTTTCCGGGCTCGTTGTACTGCAGTCGGTGGCGCATTGCATACGCTTGGACGACCGGCTCGTCCAGCCGGGCGGCGTAGTCGTAAAAACCCAGGGCGAAAGTGCCGGTGCGCGGGTCGGCTTGCCGCACCCTGTATCCGTCGTCGGGCAGGCGCACGAAGCTATGGTGCTGGATCAGCGTTACGGCGCTGGAATCGGCCGCGGTCGCCTGGATTTCACGGCCCGGTTCCTCACCGGTGAACGTGATCCAGGCATCGATTTCGACGTTGTCGGGGAACACCAGCAGCGACGCGGCGTCGGGCAGCGAGCGGTCGTCGGCCCGCTTGAACGTGCCGCCGTCACGGCTCAGCGTCTGCGCCAGGCGCAGCGCATCGGCGGTCAGCAGCCCGGCGAGATCGATCAGGACGCGGCCGCTATCGTCTTCGGCCACTACCTCGGTCGACCAGACGAAAGAGGTGGCGAACGATTCGCTGACTGCACGGCGCTCCGGCGCGTTGGAGGTCACGGCGCGGTAACGGTGATTTTCGACTTCCGCAATCACCCGATCACCGATTCGCCTGAACCGGAGGATACGTCCGGACTTGCCCCAGCCGCGGTCGAGTCCCAGCGGATTGGAGCCCAGACCGGCGGTCAGGCGCTGCGCATGGATGAAGCGCAGCAGCACGCCGGGCTGATCACCGTCCGGATCGGCCGACGGCAGCCGCGCCAGCACCTTGCCTTTCGCCGCGCTGCTGTAGATATCGATGAAGCCTTCGGCCAGTTCAAGGCCGGCCACGGCCTCGGCGAACGAATCCTGCCCGTCGGGTTCGTCCTGCGCGGATGCGGCAAAAGCCAGCGCGAGTGCGCCGGCAACGAATAAAAGCGGGAAAAGCCGTCCGTAGGCGCGATTCAACATCGATGTCGGTCCTGCAAGAAAGTGACCGACAGGTTACACAGATTTGCGCGGCCGTTTGAATTTGATCCGCGGACCGATTCTCAATCCGCCGTCATGCCCTTGTAGTTGAGCTCGACCCAGCGTTCCGGGCCGATAAAGCCCTGACCCCACGCTTCGTCGAATTCTGCGGTCACGCCGGCGGCCTGGACCTGCTCCAGGCTTGCCCCGTCGACGATCAGTTCGATCAGGCGCCGGTGAACGCTTGCAAGCATGTCGCGGTAGTCCTGCAACTGCGTCTTGTCGATCACCGGGCCGCCGTGGCCTGTGATTATTGCGGTATCGGCATCGGCCAGATCCAGCACGCGATCGGTCGCTTCGATCATGCCGGCAAGGCTGCCGCCGCTGCCGTAATCGATGAAGGGGTACAGGCCGTAGAACACGATATCGCCGGTATGGATTGCATTGGCCTCGTCGATATGCACGATCGCATCGCCGTCGGTGTGCGCGTTAGGCACGTGAATCGCATGGACGGTGTGACCGCCGATATGAAAAGTGACTTGATCGTTGAACGTCACGACCGGCAGGGCGCCTTCAGGTGAGGGTGGAACGTCGCGCTCGAAGAACGCCATGAATTGTCCGGCCGACATGCGCTTTCGCACGTTGTCGTGCGCGACGATCAGCGCGCCGGCTTCATTCATGTTCTCGTTGCCGCCGGTGTGATCGCCGTGCCAGTGCGTGTTGAACACGAAGCGAACCGGCTGGTCGGTGACGTTCTCCACGGCCGCGATGATCCTGTCGGTGAGCGGGGCGTACTGATCGTCGACCAGGAAGGCGCCATTGTCGCCGACGATCAGGCCGAGGTTTCCGCCGGCACCCTGCAGGGCGTAAACGTCTTCGGATACTTGCGTGGTCCGAATCTCGACCGAAGAGAAATCCTGACCAACGGCCAG
>DATGCS010000029.1:0-2455 GCA_035311685.1 Wenzhouxiangellaceae bacterium | reverse complement strand
CGCATCGCTCAGGATGCGGCTGCCGTAGCCTTCGCCGCAGGCGCAGTCGAGCACGTCGAGGCCGCCGACCAGGCGCTGGGCCCAGGCGTAGCGGTGGAAATGCTCGTGGAAGATCTCGCGCACGCACTCGGGCGTGAAGCGCTCGCCGGTGAATTCCAGCGCGCTGTCACGGTTCAGATCTGGATCGGTCTGGCCGGGGGCGTTCACGATATCCTCCGGGGGGCTTACAACCGGAATTCCTTGCCCAGGTAGACGTTACGTACTTCCTCGTCGGCCAGCACCGCATCGGGCGGGCCCTGGGTGAGTACCCGGCCTTCGGAAATGATGTAGGCCCGATCGCAGATGCCCAGCGTTTCGCGCACATTGTGGTCGGTGATCAGGATGCCGATATCGCGGTCGCGCAGGTGGCCGACGATGTGCTGGATTTCGCCCACCGAAATCGGATCGACGCCGGCGAACGGTTCATCGAGCAGAATGAAGCGCGGGTCGGCGGCCAGCGCTCGCGCAATCTCGACGCGCCTTCGTTCGCCGCCCGACAGGCTTACCCCCATCTGTTGGGCCAGGTGGGCGACGTTGAATTCATCGAGTAGCCGGCCCAGTTCCCGCTTGCGCGCGTCGCGGTCGAGATCCTTGCGCAGCTCCAGGATGGCGTCGATGTTGTCCTGAACCGACAGCCGCCGGAAGATGGAGGCTTCCTGCGGCAGATAACCCAGCCCGAGCCGGGCGCGGCGGTGCATGTTGGCGCGGGTGAGGTCGTGCTCGTCTACGGTGATGGTGCCGCCGTCCGCCGGGACCAGGCCGACGACCATGTAGAAGCAGGTGGTCTTGCCTGCGCCGTTGGGGCCCAGCAGGCCGACGACTTCGCCGCGATGGACTTCGAGTGAGACGTCGTGAACCACGGCGCGGCCGCGGTAGCGTTTGACAAGATGTTCGGCGCTTAGCATCAGTGTTCCACCGGCGGGTCTACCGGTGGTTGTTCGTCGACCGTGGTGTCTTGCTCGATTTCGCCATCGGCTTGCGGCTTTGATTCGGAGTCGTCGGACGTTCGATTGCGCATCGAATCGCCTTCCAATATGACACGCGCCTGGTTGCCGTCGCTGCCGCGGCCGGAGAGGCTCTCCGTATCCAGGTCGTAGACGAGCTGATTGCCGGTAAATTCACCCTGCTCGTGCCGAATACGGGCGTTGCCGGACAGGGTAACGACATTTTCGATCACCTGGAATTCGATCTGGTCGGCCTTTCCCTCGACGATGCTGCCATCGTCCAGCCTGTCGCGCCAGGTCGTCGGGCTGCCGAAAAGTTCGACCAGCGTGATACGGCCGTCCTCCTGGTGTACGACGCCCTCGTCGGCATCGACCAGCATGGCGCCGCGCTGGATGGTGACGTTGTCGCTGAAGCGGGTTACGCCCGAGCGCAGATCGTACTGGTTGGTGTCGGAGTCGATGATGATCGGTGGCTCGACTGTTGTTGTGTCGATCGCGTCTTCGACAGTCTGATCGACAACCTGGGCAGTCGATTCCTGGCCCGATTCCTGGCCGCCTGACAGGCTAGTCGCGAGCAGCAGCACGGGCAGGGCGATAAATCGCATGGACATCCTGTTCAAGCTCCATTCTTTCTTCATCGATCCAGGCGGTAAGAGTACCACCGCTCAGTTCGGTTCCGTCCTGCTGCATGTCGACGGGGCCGGGCGAGTGCAGCGTGGCATCAGCGCGGTCGTATTGCACTTCTTCGGATTCGATCCGGATCGTGCCGCGCGGATGCGGCTTCTCGATTTGTACATTGTCGTGCAGCGTGAGTCTGCGTGATTCGCGTTCGACTACCGCCAATTCGGCCGTGCCGGCCCAGGCCTGGCCGGCCGGATCGATCACGAAGCGCGGTTCGGGGATGCGCGCGCGGCGGGTGATGGCATCGTGTTCAAGGCGGGGTCCCGCGATATCCAGCGTCAGCGTTCCTTCGGCATCGAAGAATTGCGCCTCGAAATTACCCAGCGCATAGTCGATGTCCTGCCTCACGGTCTGGGGCGCGGGCGGGTCGGGCTGCCAGGCCTGGTTCAGCCACCAGTTGCCGGTGACCAGCACGGCCAGCGCGAACGCCGATAGCAGCCAATAGCGGCGGGGGCTTGGCGTAACCATCATCGCCGCATCATCGAAACGACTGGCGCCATTCGTCGAGCAGGCCATGGGCGGCCAGCAGCAGTTCTGCCGCTTCGCGGGCCGCGCCGCGACCGCCGCCGGCACGCGTGGCGTAGTCGGCGTGTTCGATGATCCATTCGTCGGCGTCGCCGGGACACAGCTTGAGCCCGGCCTGGCGCATGGCGGGCCAGTCGACCAGGTCATCGCCCATGTACGCGACCTGTGATGCGTCGAGATCGAACTGCTGCAGGATTTCACCGAACGCGGCGCCCTTGTCCTCGCGCCCCTGAAGCAGGTTCTCGATGCCCAGTTCGCGCATGCGT
>DATGCS010000028.1:0-2845 GCA_035311685.1 Wenzhouxiangellaceae bacterium | reverse complement strand
GCGCTGCACGCCCTCGCGCGAAATTTCGGCGCCGCCGCCCTGTTCGGCGCGTCGGCAGACCTTGTCGATCTCGTCTATGAACACGATGCCGTTCTGCCGGGCGTTCTCGAGACCCTGTTGCTTGACTTCCTCGTCGTTGATCAGCGCGGCGGCTTCCTGGTCGATCAGCAGCGGCAGGGCGTCCTTGACCTTCATCTTGCGCTTCTTGCTGCGCTCGCCGGCCATGCTGGAAAACATCTGCTGAAGCTGGCTGGTCATTTCTTCCATGCCGGGCGGGGCCATGATGTCGACACCGACGTTCATCGATACATCGACCTCCACCTCGCGCTCGTTGAGTTCGCCGGCCAGCAGCTTCTGCATCAGCTTCTTCCGGGTCTCGGACTGGTTGTCTGATGCCTGCTCCGGGCTGTTGGCGAAGCCGGTCGACTGGCGGCGCGGCAGCAGCAGGTCGACCACCCGTTCGCAGGCCGATTCCTCGGCCCGCGAGCGCACCGACTGCATGGCCGCGTCGCGCGCCATCTTGACCGAGATCTCCGCCAGGTCACGGATGATCGACTCGACGTCCTTGCCGACGTAGCCGACCTCGGTGAACTTGGTCGCCTCGATCTTGATGAACGGCGCACGGGCGAGCGCGGCCAGCCTTCTCGCGATCTCGGTCTTGCCGACGCCGGTGGGGCCGATCATGAGGATGTTCTTGGGCGTGATTTCCGGCCGGAGCTTTTCGTCCACCTGCATCCGGCGCCAGCGGTTGCGCAGGGCAATTGCCACGGCGCGCTTGGCCGCCGACTGCCCGATGATGTGGCGGTCCAGCTCCTGGACGATTTCGCGCGGGGTCATGTAGGACATATCAGGAAATCTCCAGCGTTTCGACCACGTGCTGGCCGTTGGTATAGATACAGATCTCGCCGGCGATGGTCAGCGCCTCGCGGCAGATCTTTTCGGCACTGTCTTCGGTATTGCGCAACAGCCCGAGCGCAGCGGCCTGTGCGTATGGCCCGCCGGAACCGATCGCGATCAGGCCTTCTTCCGGCTCGATCACGTCGCCGTTGCCGGAAATGATCAGCGAAGCCTCGTGGTTGGCCACGGCCAGTAGCGCCTCCAGGCGGCGCAGCATGCGATCGGTGCGCCAGTCCTTGGCCAGCTCCACCGCCGCCCTGGTCAGCTGGCCGGAATGCTGTTCCAGCTTGGCCTCGAAGCGTTCGAACAGCGTGAAGGCGTCGGCGGTAGCGCCGGCAAACCCGGCGATCACCTGGTTCTTGTAAAGTTTGCGCACCTTTCGCGCGTTGGCCTTCATGATCGTGTTGCCGAGCGTCACCTGGCCATCGCCGCCGATGACCACCTGGTTGCCCCTGCGCACCGAAACGATGGTGGTGCCGTGAAATTGTTCCATTGAAAATCCATTGACTGGCCTGAATCTATGCAGGTGGGGCCGAACGACGCCTTGCTCAAGTTGGGCATCCTGAATTCAGCCCCGATTGGACGAAGACGGGCTCGGGTTTGCAGATCCAGCGCTGGGCAATCACTGTTATCGCATTTTGCTATGAGTATGATAAAAACAATCAATTTGCCATATCGAGAAAAACCCCTATCCTAGTCTTCACCAGCGGGCATTCCCGCAACCTGAATTTCAACGGCAAACTTTCAAACAGGAGAAACATCATCATGTTGACCATTGGCGACAAGTTCCCGAACTTCAACCTCAAGGCCACTGTTGGCACCGACATCGACTCGGCATTCACCGACATCGACAGCAACACCTACAGCGGCAAATGGCTGCTCGTGTTCTTCTATCCGAAGGATTTCACCTTTGTCTGCCCGACCGAGATCAAGGCCTTCAGCGATCTTTCGGACGAGTTTGCCGACCGCGATTGCCAGGTCCTGGCCGCCAGCACCGATACCGAATTCGTGCACATGGCGTGGCGCCAGCACCATGAAGACCTCAAGGATCTGAAGATTCCGATGCTGGCCGACGTCAAACGCGAACTGTCCGGTGCGCTGGGCATTCTGCATGCCGATGAAGGCGTTGCCAACCGCGCCACATTCCTGGTCGATCCGGAGGGCATCATCCGGCACGCTTCGGTCACCGACATGAACGTCGGCCGCAATCCGAAGGAAACACTGCGCATCCTCGACGCGCTGCAGTCCGACGAGTTGTGTCCGTGCAACTGGCAGCCGGGCGACGAGCATCTGCAGGCCGCCTGACACCGACAAAACCGGCCCGCAGATTTCGCAGATCGGCACCAGGAGTCGCATCAGTCGATCTGCTGAATCAAGATGCAACCAATAAGCCGGCGCACGGTCTTTCCGGCGCCGGTTTTTTTATCGCCCGGATCCGCGTCAAGCAGACCTCCGGAAAAAATTCTGACCCGAATCCCAAGGAGTTCGAAATGAACATCAACGATCTCAAGCAACATTTGCCCGACTATGCCAAGGATCTCAAGATCAATTTCGGCAACGTGCTCGACACCGACCAGCACGAGCATCTGAACCCGTCGCAGGTCTGGGGCACCGCACTGGCCACGGCCATCGCCAGCCGCAACAAGCCGCTTATCGGCGTGGTCGAGGCGCAGGCGCGCGAGGTGCTGGACGCCGACTACCTCAAGGCGGCCAAGTCCGCCGCGGCCATCATGGGCATGAATAACATCTACTACCGCTTCATCCACCTGGCGGGCAGCGACGAATACGGCAAACTGCCGGCCAGGCTGCGCATGACCGTCATCGGCAGCCCCGGCATCGACAAGGCCGATTTCGAACTGCTCAGCCTTGCGGTATCGGCCGTCAACGGCTGCGGCATGTGCATCGACAGCCACGAAAGGATCCTGATCAAGGCCGGCTTCAGCGCCAG
>DATGCS010000027.1:0-2363 GCA_035311685.1 Wenzhouxiangellaceae bacterium | reverse complement strand
AATGACATGGTCGCCCGCTTTCAGTGACTTGACCTCGCGCCCCACCTCCAGTACGACACCTGCGCCCTCGTGGCCGAGGATGGACGGAAACAGCCCCTCGGGATCGCTCCCGGAAAGCGTGAACGCATCGGTATGACACAGGCCGGTGGCCTTGATTTCAATCAGCACTTCGGCCGGACCCGGAGGCTGCAGCTCGACAGTCTCGATCGCGAGTGGCTTTCCAGGTTCCAGGGCTACTGCTGCACGAGTTTGCATAGCGTGTTCCGGGTTTGCTTGAAGCATGAATCATAGCGAACGCGAAACCGGAATTGTGAATCCGCGCTTGTATTCAGATATGAAGCACTTATCGCAAAGTCATGAGATGGCATCTAATTTGCATTAGAACGGTAATCAGCAAACTGGATGTGCGGTTAATCACCGGGGGAAGGATCGTTTTCATGACAACGCTTAAAGAGTTCTCCGATTTTGACTCTGCGGCTTTCGCGGTGCTGCAGTTTCTCCACCAGCGCTACGGCTTCGGCCTCTGGATGATCACAAGGGTCAAAGAGGAAAGCTGGGTTGTGTTGAGTGCGGAGGACCAAAGCTTCGGGGTCAAGGCGGGCGATACCTTTGAGTGGAGTGACTCGATTTGCTCGCGCATGGTCCGAGACGAAGGTCCCCGAGTCGCAGGTCGTTGCGATGAGATACCCGCTTATGTCGATGCACCAATTCGCTCTCGATTCGACATCAACGCCTATATCGGCATTCCGCTGCAGACCAGCTGCGGGCGATTCTTCGGGACATTGTGTGCAATCGATAACGTGGAGCACCCCGAACTCGACGATTCAGAACTGCCTTTGCTGGAATTGCTGAGCGGCCTGTTGGCCGGCTACGTCAGAAACGAGCTCGAAAACAACGAGTTGGAGAGACGCAACGAAAGATTCCGCTTCGAGGCAATGACCGATGCCTTGACCCACCTGCCGAATCGGCGCGCATGGGAAGAGAAGCTTGGAAAGGAGCAGCAGCGTTCGAGAAGACTCGGCGAAACTACCTTCATCAGTATTATCGATCTGAACGAACTCAAGGAAATCAACGACCGGAAAGGGCATGCCGAAGGCGACGAACTTCTCAGAAAGACTGCGCTGGCGTTGCGCTATGCGGTTCGCAATTCGGATTTCCTGGCCCGTGTCGGCGGCGACGAATTTGCCGTACTGGGCATCCAGTGCGATTCGATAGAGCCCGACGATGTATCGGATCGCCTGCGCGCCTCGCTTCAGAGTGTTGATATAAGCGCATCGGTGGGAACGGCCGTCGGACGGTCATCGGACACTCACTGCGAAGTCTGGCACAACGCCGATGCTGCCATGTACAGGGACAAGAAGAGCGACGGTCGGGTCGGCTGCCGGTAAATCATCGGACGAACTTCTAGCGTGCCGGCGGAACTGTCCGGTCGGCACGTTCAAGGAAGCTGGCCGCATTGGTCACGGCACCGTCGGGGCGGTGCCGTGAATAGGGGGGGGGGGAAGCTTCAGGCTGCCTTGCGGTATCGTTTCTGGCGGCTTTGTCGCTTGCTCGCGGAGGCCGGCTTGCCGTTGCCGCCGCGTCCGCCATTGCCGCGTCCGCCGCCATTGCCGCGTCCGCCGCCGTTTCCTCGGCCACCGCCACCGCGCTTCCCGCCGGTGCTGTGGTTCAAACCCTCGGTCGGCTCGTAACCTTCGATGACCCGGGTCGGGATCTCGCTCCGTACCAGCTTGCGGATGGCCTCGAACTTGCCGTGTTCGGATCCGGCCACCATCGATACGGCGAGTCCCTCACGACCCGCACGGCCGGTGCGGCCGATGCGGTGCACGTAATCCTCGGGCACTTCCGGAATCTCATAGTTGACAACGTGCGGCAGCTGCTCGATATCGAGGCCGCGCGCAGCGATGTCGGTGGCCACCAGCGCCCGGACCCGGCCCGCCTTGAAGTCGGCCAGGGCCTTGGTGCGCGCACCCTGGCTCTTGTTGCCGTGGATCGCTGCGGCAGGAAGACCATCGGTTCCAAGCTGCTTGGCCAGGCGATTGGCACCGTGCTTGGTGCGGGTGAAGATGAGCACCTGACGCCAGTTCTGGTGACCGATCATCCACGAAAGCAGCTCGCGCTTGCGCGCCTGATCGACCTTGATGGCCTGTTGTGCGATGGCGTCCACGGTGGAATTCGGCGCGGCGGTTTCGACCCGCTCGGGGTTGGTCAGAAAGCGGTGGGCAAGCTGCGTGATCTCGCGCGAGAAAGTAGCCGAAAACAGCAGCGTCTGGCGCTTGGCCGGAACCGCCTTGAGAATCCGCTCGATGGCGGGCAGAAAGCCCATGTCCAGCATGCGATCGGCCTCGTCGAGAACCAGATAT
>DATGCS010000026.1:0-3056 GCA_035311685.1 Wenzhouxiangellaceae bacterium | reverse complement strand
GGGATTTGTCCTCTTGAGCCAGGAATCTTGGTCTTGAATCGTGATCCGTTCAGGAAAGCGCTCAAAGCCTCATGAGGGCGCGGCTGAAGGTGGTCGCCCCCGGATCGTCGTCCGGGGCAGGCTCCGTGCAGAATCCGCAGTGCACGTGTCGTGCGCATGAGGATTTCGAGCACCGCCGGACGCCTTCAGCCGCGTCCGCAATAGCTTTGAGCGCTTTCTTCAATCGTTCTTGATGATACCGGGTCCTTTCCCCGCCGTCTTCTCGTAAACCCCCTTGCCGATTTTCTTGTACTGCGTGAAGCCGGCCTTCTCGATATTGGATTCTCTGAGCTGGTGAGCCTTGCCCGAGACGACATTCGGCGGCGAGATCAGGCGTCTGACCGGCGAGCCGCATTCCGGGCAGGTCTCCAGCGCTTGTTCGCTGATTCGCTGCAGGACGGTAAAACGCCCGCGACAATGGTCGCAGCCCGGTTCTTCGGCATTGATGTATTCGTAAAACGGCATGGCAAGCGCAATCGGCGAAGGTTGGCGATAATGTGGGCATGATGACGCGTTCGAGCAAGGAATGATAGCCAATGAATGAGCCAATCGGCGGGAAAACTAAGAATGAGTCGAAGGGCAAGAAGACCGCGCTGGTGACGGGGGCCGCCGGTGCGCTGGGCAGCGCGCTGGTCGAACAGCTGATGCAGGCCGGCTGGGACTGCATCGCCCTTGACCGCAATCGCCGCGGCCTCGAGCAGTTCCACGATCGTCTCTCGGCGGCAGGCGCGGCACCGCTGGTGGTTCCGCTGGACCTGGCCGGCGCCGGCCCGCAGCACTTCGATCAACTGGCCGGCTCGCTGCAAGACCAGTTCGACAGGCTCGATGCGCTGGTGCATGCCGCGGCCGAGTTCAAGGCGCTCACCCCGCTGGAGCATCACCCGGCCGACGACTGGATGAAGACCCTGCAGGCCGGGTTGACCGGGCCGTTTCTGCTGTCCCAGGCGCTGCTGCCGCTGATGCGTGCCACCGAAGGTAGCCGGATGGTCTGGGTCGCCGACGACCCGGCGGCCCGAAGCAAGGCCTACTGGGGCGCCTACGGCGTGGCCCAGTCGGGCAGGTCGGCGCTGGCCTCGATTCTGGCCGCCGAATGCCGCCGCGATGGCCCGGAAGTCGTCGAAATCGATCCCGGCCCGTTTTACAGCCCGCTCCGAAGCAAGGCCTGGCCGGTCGAGAATCCTGACGATCTACCCACGGCGGCGGATGCTGCGAAAAAGGTGATGGCGGTGGTGAGCGGTGGTCGGTAGGCGGAAGAAAGAATCGATTTCCGGTTTCGGGTTTCCGGTTTCAGGAAAGGCAGGATCGGGAATTGGTGGCCGAAAGTCCGAAGACTGGACCCATTCGGTCTTTTGCGACCACCGACCACCGACTACCGACTACCGGATTTCCGGAACCCGGAAACCGGAAACCGTTTTCTCCGCCTCTGCTATCTTTCTACTTCCTCAACTCCAATCGGAGGCCGACCATGTCCGAAGATCTGTTCGAGAAAATCGTCGCCCGCGAAATCCCCGCCGATATCGTCTGGGAAAACGACGAGCTGCTGGCCTTTCGCGACGTCAACCCGCAGGCGCCGGTGCACATCCTGATCATCCCCAAGCGCAAGATCCGCACGCTCAACGACCTGGAAGACGACGACGCCGAATTGGTCGGGCGCATGATACTGGCGGCCAAGGAAATTGCCGCCAGCGAGGGCATCGCCGAAGATGGTTACCGGCTGAACTTCAATTGCAACGAAAAGGCCGGGCAGTCGGTGTGGCATATCCATCTGCACCTGCTGGGGGGTAGAAAAATGGACTGGCCCCCAGGCTGAAAAGCCGCCGGAGCGCTACTGCACGACCTCGTGGCTCCAACATTGCGGTTCCTGCGCTTCGGGCGACACGCTCAGCCGTCCAGATCGCAAGCAGGGGGCGGCGATTTCTGCGCTTCGACGCCGATTTTCGTTTCCAGGAGTTCGGCCAGCGCGTGCAGGTCTGTGCGTCCGCTCGGGATGCCGCGCCGGGCGATGCCTTCGGGCGTGATCGTCGTCAGCGCAGTGAATGAAAAAAGTTTTTTCACCTTCGAACGGTTGACCTGGGTCTGGTCATCGGCGACGGCGAAGCGCGACTGGCGAATCTCGGCCGTGCCGAGCAAGCTGAACAGCGCGCCGAGCGCGCCGCTCGTTGGCCGCCCGTGGATACCCTGCATGTTCTCGTAGGCGATGAAATCGCCGAAATCGATCAGCTGGTAGGTGATGACCTGCTCGTGGCGCAGGCGCACCGAGGGCTCGGCCATCGTGTCGTGGTAGCTGTAGTAATCTTCTGCATCGGTTACTTCGGCCCAGCTGGCGCTCACGCTCAGCACCTGTCGGGGCGCAAGGGTGGTTGGCACGATCCGGACCGGCGCATCGACCTCGACGACGAACCGTTGGCCGAACTCCAGCACCTTGCGCATGCTGATCGGTGCATCCTCGGCCCGCCGGCCCGTGACGTCCAGCCAGGCCTGGAAAAACCGTTCCGGCTGCACCTGGAAAGTGCGTGAGGGACCACTGATCCCGGGCCTTTTCGCCAGCTTGAACAGAAAATCGGCGACAAAACGCGACTGGTTGGTGGTCGCGGCGATGTCGTAGCCCTCGATGCCGTCGATTACGTTGCGCATCGTCACGACATCAACCAGCACATGCGGACATTCGGTCGCGTTGCCGGAGATGGGAATCATGGAAGCCAGCAGGAGCAGCGTGCTTGCGATTCCTGATTCTGCCGCCATTCGGTTTGCCGTGAGCTGCAAATGTTCCCTATATATTAACCGCACGGCCGTGCCGCACGATGATCCCGCGCGATCGATCGAGGGGAGCGCGCGGGACCGGTCGAATCCGATGTGGAGCTTTCCTGTCACATTCGAGGTACGTCGCATGCGGCCGAGCGGTATTCTGATAAAATCAATGGTTTATTCCAATCGCGGTTACCAATGCCCGGCAAGCTTTACATCAAGACCCACGGCTGTCAGATGAACGAGTACGACTCCGACCGGATGGCCGAAGT
>DATGCS010000025.1:0-13381 GCA_035311685.1 Wenzhouxiangellaceae bacterium | reverse complement strand
AGCTTGGCAAGCTCGCCGACGGTAATCGACTCGGGAATCTGAATTTCGCGCTTGACCGGCTGGGTCGGCATCTGGAAACCGTGCTCGCCGCCGGCGCTGGTGGTCTTGCCGCGCCGCTTCGGCTTGCGCCGCTTGCTTTTGGCAGCAACGTGAAGTTCCTCGCGCCCGTAACGGGTCTTGCCTGGTTTGTCCTTGCCGCCCTTGCCGCCGCGCGCGTCCTCGTCGCGCTTGCGGCGCGCTTCGCGCTCAGCTTCGGCCTTGGCCGCAACGGCTTCTGCGCGAGCGCGCGTTTCGGCTTCCTCGCGGGCCTTCTGCTCTTCGGCACGCATCTTTTCTTCTTCGGCCTTGCGCCGCTCCGATTCGGCCTTTTCGATCTCGCGCGCTTCCTCGGCAGCCTTTTCCTGCTCCTTTTCCTCCGCCTTTTCCGTGGCTTCAAGCTCGGCCCGGCGCTTTTCCTCGCGTTCACGCTCGGCCGCTTCCGCCTCTTCACGCTGCCGCCGCGATTCTTCCAGCGTCTTTATCGCGGCTTCACGCTCGGCGTCGGTTTCGCTGGCTTCCTGGATCTCGCCGCGCTTGACATAGGTCCGGCGCTTGCGCACCTCGACATTCACCGTGCGCGAAGGCGCCGGGCCTCGAGTACGGCTGCGCCCGGCACCGCCGGAGGGGACCTTGAGTTCACTCAGCGTCTTGCGCTTCAACGTGACCTTGCGTGGCGTATCAGACTCTTCGCGCTCTTCGGCCTTGCCGTGCGAGCTGCGCAGATAAGCCAGCAGCTTCTTCTTGTCGTCATTGGTCACTGGTGCAGCGGCGTCATCGATCGAGATGCCGGCTTCCTTGAACTGCGCCAGCAAACGATCGGGTGTGACCCCGAGCACTTCCGCCAATTGTGTAACTGTGACCTGCGACATTAAAACTCCTCGATGACTTCAGTTTGCTTCCAGTTGTGCAACGGCGAGGATCAGCCCTCTTCGGCAAACCAGTGTGCGCGCGCTTCCATGATCAGCTTTGCGGCCGTGTCGGGATCGAGATCCTTGACTTCCTCGAGCTCATCGACCGCACATTCCGCCAGATCGTCGCGCGTGCGGATGCCCTGTTCGGCCAGGCGGAATGCAATCGTTTCGCTCATGCCTTCAAGCGCGAGCAGATCCTCGGCCGGCCGGTTTTCCTCCAGCTGTTCTTCCGAGGCAATCATCTGCGTGAGCAGGGCATCGCGGGCACGCCGCCGGAGTTCGGCAACGATTTTTTCGTCGAACTCCTCGATCGCAAGCAGTTCCGATTCAGGAACGTAAGCAACTTCCTCGACGTTGGTGAAGCCTTCCTGCACAAGGATGCCCGCCAGCTCCTCGTCGACGTCCAGCTTCTCGATGAACATCTGCAGAATGCCGCGCGACTCTTCCTCACCCTTGGCTTCGGCATCCTCCACGGTCATCACGTTGAGCTCCCAACCGGTCAGTTCCGAAGCCAGCCGCACGTTCTGCCCACCGCGACCGATGGCCTGCGACAGATTGGCTTCCTCGACCGCCACGTCCATGGCCTTGGAATCTTCGTCGACGATAATCGAGTTGACCTCGGCCGGCGCCATCGCGTTGATTACGAACTGTGCCGAGTTTTCATCCCACAGAATGATGTCGATGCGCTCGCCCGCCAGTTCGTTGGAGACCGCCTGCACGCGTGAACCCCGCATGCCGACGCAGGCGCCGATCGGATCGGTGCGCGAATCCAGAGCGTGCACCGCAATCTTGGCCCGGCGGCCGGGATCGCGAGCTGCACCCTTGAGTTCGATCAACTCCTGGCCGATTTCCGGCACTTCGATCTTGAACAATTCGATCAAAAGCTGCGGCATGGTGCGGCTGACGAACAGCTGCGGGCCGCGCTGCTCCTCGCGCACTTCGTACAGATAACCACGAACGCGGTCGTTGACGCGCACGTTCTCGCCAGGCACGGTATGCCGCGAAGGAATGAAGGCCTCGGCGTTCTCGCCCAGATCAAGGTATATTCCGCCGCGTTCCATGCGCTTCACGCTACCGCTTACAAGTTCGCCGACGCGGTCGGTGTAGGCCTCGACAACCTGCGCACGTTCGGCCTGGCGCACCCGCTGGACGATGACCTGCTTGGCGGCCTGGGCGGCAATGCGTCCAAACTCAGGCGGTTCCATCGGCTCTTCGATGAAGTCGCCGACCTCCAGGTCCGGATTGGTCTTTTTTGCTTCGCTCAGTCGAATTTGGCGATCTTCCGACTCCAGCTCGGTCTCTTCCGGGTCGTCGGAAATCACTTCCCAGCGACGAAACGCCTCGTAATCGCCGGTCTTTCGATCGATCGCCACCCGGGTGTCGATGTCTTCGACATGCCGGCGGCGCGCCGCCGACGCCAGCGCGGCCTCGATCGCTTCGAATATGATGTCGTGCGAAAGCCCCTTCTCGTTGGAGACGGCTTCGGCGACCTGCAGGATTTCCTTGCCCTTATTCATAGTGCTCATTTTCGACCTTCTCAGATCCTGATTTTCGTCGTCCCGCCATGATTTCATCCATGTCGGGCTTGAGATTGGCGCGGCGAATGTCGTCGAATAAAATCGCGACCGTGTCGCCGTCGATATCCATGACGACCCGCTCATCATCGGCTTCGATAATCCGGCCGGTCAGCTTGCGGCGCTTGTCACGGTCATTGTCGCTCGAAGCATCGACTGGTGCGAAAAGATGCACCTTCGCACGCTCGCCCTTGAATTGACGATAGTGCGCGGGCTCGAACAACGGCCGCTCGATACCCGGCGACGAAACTTCGAGGCTGTAATGGCCCGATACCGGGTCCTCGACATCCAGAAGCGCCGATACTTCGTTGCTGACGTCGGCGCAATTGTCAATGCTGATGCCCTCGGGCTCGCGGTCGATATAAATGCGCACGAGCCTGTTCTTCGGATTCGACAGGTATTCCAGCCCGACGAATTCGAAACCCATCGCCTCGATTGTCGGCCTGATCAGCCGGCTCAAGTCATCCTGCACCGACATGTCTACTCTCCTGAATTCTCGGGCGTCGCCGACGGCGGACTCGTTGAACATGACCGACGATCTTCTAAAACCGGCCCCGAAAAACAAAAAAGCCCCTGAAGACCAGGGGCTTTCTTGCACCGATGACCTGGTAGCGGGGGCAGGATTCGAACCTGCGACCTTCGGGTTATGAGCCCGACGAGCTGCCAGACTGCTCCACCCCGCAATCGAGCTGTCTATTGTATCGAAACAATTCGAATTGTTCAAGACAATTTCAGTTTCGTGTTGCGCGAAGGCGAATCGACCCACACCACGCAAACACAGGCTTCCGCTATGTCGATAGCAGTTTGTTGACGCGCTTGACGAACCCGGCCGGATCAGCCAGTTCACCGCCATCGATCAACAATGCCTGGTCCAGCAGCAAATGGGCAAGCTCCGCGCGACGGGCTTCGTCTCCGGTTTCGGCCAGCCTTTCGACCAGCGGATGACGGGGATTGACCTCGAGGTCGGGCTTTGCATCCGGCACATCCTGGCCGGCCTGCTTCAGCATGCGACGCATCTGCAGCGTCATGCCGCCGGCGTCTTCGGCGATGCAGCTGGCCGAATCGGTCAGTCGCTTGCTCGGCCGGACGTTGCCAACCCGTTCCCCGAGCAGCTTCTTGATCGTGCCGCATAATTCGTCGCGCTGCTGCTGCTCTTGCTCTGTGGTTTCTTCCCCCTCTTCCGCCGGCGCCTCGAAGTCACCGCTGGCGGCCGATTTCAAGGGTTTGCCGTCGAACTCGAACAGATGATTGACCAGCCAGACGTCGATCGGATCGGTCAGCAGCAGCACCTCGACCCCGGCTTTGCTGAACGCCTCAAGGTGCGGACTTGCCAGCAACTGATCCATGCTGTCGCCGGTGAGGTACCAGATGGCGTCCGGCTGATCGCCTGCGCGCGCCAGGTACTCGGCCAGCGAGACCGAATGCGGCGTTCGCTCGACCGTACTGGCAAATCTGAGCAGACCGGCAATGCGCTCGCGATTCTCGGGATCCTCGATGACACCTTCCTTGAGCACGTTGCCGAACTCGCGCTGGAACGTGGTCCATGCCTCGCCGCCTTCCTCGGCAAGCTTTTCGATCATGTCCAGCGACCTGCGCACCACCGCCGACCGGATCTTGTCCAGCAGCGGACTGTCCTGCAGGATCTCGCGCGACACGTTCAGCGGAAGGTCGGCCGAGTCCACGACGCCGCGGATGAATCTCAGGTAGCGCGGCAGAAGCTGTTCTGCGGCGTCCATGATGAAGACGCGCTGGATATAGAGCTTCACGCCTCGCCGGTCGTCGCGATTCCATGCCAGGTCGAAAGGCGCCTGGCCGGGCAGGAACAGCAGCATCGAATAGCTCTGCGTGCCTTCGACGTGGTGGTGCGCCCACTTGACCGGCGCCTGGAGATCGCCCGAAAGCCCTTGATAGAACTCCTCGTATTCGGCGTCTTCGATCTCGGTCTTCGGGCGGATCCATAGCGCCTGGGTGTCATTGACGACTTCCGGCGCTTCGTCGGATTCGTCGCCGACCATGACGACCCGGATCGGAAACGAAATGTGGTTGGAGTAATGACGCAGGATGCGCTTGACGCGATCAGGCTCGAGCAGGTCGCGGTGGTCCTCGGCAAGTTGCAGCCGGACCCGCGTTCCGTGCTCGGAAAGCGTGGTCTCCTCCAGCGTGTATTCGCCCTTGCCGTCGGACGACCAGCGCACCGCCTGGTCGGCATCGGCGGCGGCATGACGGGTATCGACGGTGACCCGGTCGGCGACGATGAACGCCGAGTAGAAGCCCACGCCGAACTGGCCGATCAGCTTGGCATCGGTCTTCTGGTCGCCGCTCAGCGACTCGAGGAACCGCGCTGTGCCCGACCGGGCGATGGTGCCGAGATTCTCGATCACGTCCGCGCGCGTCATGCCGATGCCGTTGTCGGTCATGACCAGCGTGTTTTGGTCGGGGTCGATGGCGATCGAAATTTCGGGATTCTGAGCCGCGCCTTGGAGATCGGTGTCGGTCAGGGCCTGAAAGCGCAGCTTGTCCAGCGCATCGGACGCATTCGAGACGAGTTCGCGCAGGAAAATTTCCCGGTTCGAGTACAACGCGTTGATCATCAGCTTGAGCAGCTGATGGACCTCGGCATCGAAAGCGCGGGTTTCGGCAGCGGATCCGGCGGTTTTGTTCGTGTCCTTCATCAGCGAGCAATACTCGTTAAGTAACCGCCGATTCAAATGGGCCTGGCGCGCGCCGTTTTCAAGTTCACCGATGACCCGACCCCGCCCGACGACGGCTTTGGAGCCGTGCCGCTGGACGTGATTTGCATCCTGGCGCCTGCTTGGTAATAATGCCAAGGCTCGACAGGCACCTTACTCTGCGAATTCTGTCGATACCATCACAAAAATAACGGCTTTGTATGCGCAATCACTATCAAATTACGATTACCGACTGCCACCGCGCCCGCCATTACACGCTCACCCAATTGATGCGACGAGCGACGCTCGCCGCCGGAAGCACTGTCGGTGCAATATTTCTGGGCGGCCTGATCGTGATCTACGCGCTCTCGGGAAGGGTTGAAAAACTCGACACCAACCTGGCCGATCTCAGCGATCGCAATATCGAGATCCAGGAAAGAAATGCACAGCTGCTGGCGCACCAAGCGCAGTTGACCGTGCAGGTCGACGCACGCGCCTCCGAACTCATCGCGCTTAGCGACGACCTTGAGCAACTCGAAACGATTATCGGCATCAACCCGCCACCGACGCTTCCAGTGGCGGAACGCATTTCGGTCGCCAGCCATACCGCATTCGAGAAACGCCTGATGCTCAGCTCGATACCCAGCGGCTATCCGTTGGCGCAGGCCACCGTCACCAGCGGCTTCGGCATGCGCGAACATCCGGTCGTCGAAGGGACGCGCCTGCACGGCGGCGTCGATCTGCGTGCCAGTATCGGCACCCAGGTCACCGCGACCGCCGATGGCGTGGTCGAATATGCCGGTAACAACGCCGGCAGCGGCATGGGCAAGATGATCAAGATCGTGCACAATTACGGCTTCTCCACGACATTCGCACACTTGAGCGAGATCGACGTCAAGGTCGGTCAATACGTGACTCAGAGTGAGCCCATAGGCCGCTCCGGCAACAGTGGTCTCTCAGAGGCCCCTCACCTGCATTACGAGGTACGCTATCTTGAGCGCAGGCTGAACCCCGGTTCTTTCATGGACTGGTCTTTCGAACGCTACCAAACCGTTTTCGAGCAGGAGGAACGGGTTCAATGGCAATCTTTGGCAAGGACCGTGCGCAGCAAGGTGCGCGTAATGGATCAACCATCGTCGCGGCAGGCACCGAGTTTGTCGGCAATCTCTCCCTGAGCGATACGCTGCACCTCGACGGGCGCATCGACGGCGACGTTCAATCCGAATCCAACGTGGTTATTGGTGCCGACGGCTACTTCAAGGGCCGGATCAAGGCTGCCACCGTCGTCGTCAGCGGCCGTGTGGAGGGCTCGATCGCGGCCGATCGCCTGGAAATAATCGCCGGAGGATGCGTCGAGGGCGATGTGCATACCATCGACCTGGTGATCGAGCCGGGCGGCCGCTTCAACGGCTCCAGCGAAATACTGGCTGCCGAGAATGACGCCGCGACGCACGACGCCGTCAGCGCCAGCAAATCATCCAGATCTGGCTCGGCGAAAAACAAAAAACCGACCGAAAGCCCGACCGAAGAGGTCGGATCGACGTCAACCGCCTGATTTTTAATTGAAATAAGGCGTCCGGGCTACCCGGGCGGCTTCCCTATCCTGGTAGCGGAACCTCATACGACCCACAAAAAGCCCGGCAGGGGCTTCCCGGCCGGGCCGAACCGCGATTCCGTCAAACGACGCACCAATCCCGGTGCAACCTTCGCGAATCACGTCCCGGGTCGGTTGCCCAGCTTCTCACGGATGCGGGCCGCCTTGCCCTCCAGGTTGCGCAGGTAGAACAGCTTGGCACGGCGAACCCGGCCGCGGCGCTTGATGCCGATCGAGTCGATCAGGGGGCTGTAGGTCTGGAAGACGCGCTCGACACCAGTGCCGTGCGAAACCTTGCGCACGGTGAAAGCCGAGTGCAGGCCACGGTTACGACGCGCGATCACGACACCTTCGAACGCCTGCAGGCGCTGCCTGTCACCCTCGCGCACCCAAAGATTGACGACAACCGTGTCGCCCGGAGCGAAGTCCGGGACGTCGCGCTGCATCTGTTCCGCGTTGATCTGGTCGATAATCGTGCTCATGATCGTGATCCGTATTCGTTGTTCGAGTTAGTGCGACCCGGAATTTCCGAGCCCGAAAAGTCAAGCATGGAAGTATAACGGATATCCGCGCAATCAGGCAATAGGAGTGCGCCTGGATACATCCGGAAAAGGCATGCCGCGGGTCGCAGGATTCAGGCTTCTTCATCGGAATGAGCCGCAAGCCAGGCGCGCTCCCGGTTGTCCAGCCCGGCCGAAAGCAGCAGATCCGGTCTGCGGCGGGCCGTCCGCAGCAAGGCCTGCTCACGCCGCCAGCGCGCGATTGCCGCGTGATCCCCGCCCAGCAGAACCGCCGGGACCCGCTTATCCCGCCATACTTCCGGGCGCGTGTAGTGCGGACAGTCCAGCAGGCCGTCACTGAAGGAATCCTCGGCCGCCGAGGCCTCGTGTCCCAGCACCCCCGGCTGCAGCCGTATCACCGCGTCCATGAGTGCCGCAGCGGCATACTCTCCGCCCGAAAGCACGAAATCGCCGATTGACCATTCTTCGTCGATCAGGGTCTCGGACACGCGTTCATCAATGCCTTCGTAACGGCCGCAAACCAGGATCAGCCTGGATCGCTCGGCCAACTCTTCGATAGCCCGCTGGTCCAGCCGCCGGCCCTGTGGGCTGAGACCGGAGACCGCGGCGTCCGATCCCGAGCGGGCCTGCTCGATCGCACGGGCCAGCGGCTCGGGTCGCATCACCATTCCGGGTCCGCCGCCGTAGGGCCTGTCATCTACGCTTCGGTGCGCGCCCTCGGAATATTCGCGGGGATTGAAGCAGCGCAGCGCGATCCGACCGTCATCCAGCGCGCGCCCTGTCAATCCCATGGTCTTGAGGTGCTCGAACCAGTCGGGAAACAGCGTGATGACGTGGATTTCAGTCAGCATCGGTCCACTCGGCCAGCCAATCGACATCGATTCGGCCACCGGCCAGGTCTACCTTGTCGATGAAGTGCCCGGTGACGAACGGCACCAGCAGGTCACCGCGGTCGCTGCGACCGATCTCGAGCACGTCGTGCGCGCCGGCGCCCAGTAGCCCGGTCACCTCGCCAAGCAATTCGCCATCGCGGTTGTAGACGGAAAGCCCGATCAGGTCGTGCCAATAGTAGCCGTTGCCCTCGACGCCAGGCAACTCGGCACGATCGATGGACAGCTTCGTCCCGTGCAGGAATTCGGCCTCCTCGCGCGTGCCGACTTCCTCGAGCCGGGCGACCAGCCTGGGTCCCTGGCGGCGCCATTGCCGAACATGCAAAAGCCCCGGCGAACCCGAGGTTTGCCAGGGCTGATATTCGAAGATATTTTCCGGCGGGTCGGTCAGCGAGAAGACCTTGACCCAACCCCCTGTGCCCCAGGCCCCATTGAGTCGGCCGAGCTCCACCCGATCTTCGGTTTCACTCACGACCGGCGAAGCTAGTGTAGGACCACTAATTTCAAGCTTCTGCCGCGGGCTTGACCTGGGCAGCTTCGGCAATCAGGTGGCTGACGCGCTCGGAAATCTGTGCCCCTTGCTCCACCCAATGATCGACGCGCTCACGGTCGACGCGCAGGCGCTCGTCGTTGCCGCGCGCTACCGGGTTGAAGAACCCCAGGCGCTCGATGTTTCTGCCGTCACGCCGGTTGCGGCTGTCGGTCACCACGATGTGATAGAACGGCTGCTTCTTGGCGCCACCGCGTGCCAGTCTGATCTTGACCATTTAAAACTCCTGACTATCGATGCCGAACGAGATCGGCAATTTCGCAATATGTTAACCGATGAATTTTACTCCCAAACACGATGCTTGGGAAGCCCGGGCCGGAAATCCGGCCCGGGAGCAGGTTCATCAGCGTGCAGTCACTCGCCCGATTCCTGTTCCGGCCCATCGGTAGGCACCGTCTCGGGCGATTCCGTGGGTTCGTTCGCGCGCAGCAATGCCGCCAGTTCCGCTTCCGAATCGCCCACGACCTCGGTTTCCTCGTGTCGCCGAGCCCGCGCGACCCGTCCGGTACCGGCCGGGATCAGGCGACCCACGATCACGTTCTCCTTCAGACCGCGCAGGTTGTCGACGGTACCGCGCACGGCGGCGTCGGTTAGCACCCGGGTGGTTTCCTGGAACGAGGCGGCAGAAATGAACGATTCGGTTGCCAGCGAGGCCTTGGTGATGCCCAGCAGCACGCGCTGGAACACGCCCGGGCGCAGCCCGTCGCCGTCCAGTTTTCGGTTTTCCTCGATCACGTTCACAGCGTCAAGCTGCTCGCCCTGCAGGAACTTGCTGTCGCCGGAGTTGAGAATCTCGACCTTGCGCAGCATCTGGCGGATGATGACCTCGATATGCTTGTCGTTGATCTTCACGCCCTGGAGACGATAGACGTCCTGGATTTCCTGCACCAGGTAGTTGGCCAGCGGCTCCACGCCCAGCAGGCGCAGGATATCGTGCGGATCGAGTTCACCATCCACAACGGTTTCGCCCTTCTCCACGTGCTCGCCTTCGAACACCTGGATCTGACGCCACTTCGGAATCAGATCCTCATGGGTATCACCTTGCTCGTCGGTAATCACCAGGCGCTGCTTGCCCTTGGTTTCCTTGCCGTAGCTGACGGTACCCGAGGCCTCGGCGAGTACCGCCGCTTCCTTCGGACGCCGGGCTTCGAACAGGTCGGCAACGCGGGGGAGACCCCCGGTGATATCGCGGGTCTTGGAGGACTCCTGCGGGATGCGCGCCAGCACGTCTCCGACCTTAACTTCCTGGCCGTCGCGACAGTTGATCACCGCACCTGCGGGCAGGAAGTTCTGGGCCGGCTGCGTGGTACCCGGCAGCATCAGCGGCTTGCCCTTTTCGTCGATCAGGCGAATCGTCGGGCGCAGATCCTTGCCTTCGGAACCACGCTTCTTTGGATCGATGACCACGGAACTGGTCAGACCGGTGACTTCGTCGGTCTGTTCGGCAACGGTCACGCCCTCGATAAAGTCCTGGAACGAGGTCTTGCCCGCAACCTCGGCGACAACCGGGTGCGTATGCGGATCCCAAGTGGCCACAATCTGACCGGCCGTGACGGTGTCGCCCTCGCGGATGCTCAGGACGGCACCATACGGAATCTTGTAACGCTCGCGCTCGCGGCCGTGGCTGTCGATCAGCGAAAGCTCGCCTGAACGCGAAACCGCGACCAGCTTGCCCTCGGAGTTCTCGACCGACTTGAGGTTGAACAGGCGGACCGTGCCGGAGGATTTGACCTGGATCTGGTCGACCGCAACGGCACGCGACGCCGCCCCCCCGATATGGAAGGTACGCATGGTCAGCTGGGTGCCGGGCTCGCCAATGGACTGGGCCGCGATGACGCCGACGGCTTCGCCGGCATTCACCGAGGAACCCCGGGCCAGGTCACGACCGTAGCACTGGCCGCAGATGCCGTAGCGGGTTTCACAAGTGATCGGCGAACGCACCAGTACGCGGTCGATCGCGTGTTCTTCAAGCGTGGCCACCCACTGCTCGTCCAGCAGCGTACCGCGTTCGCATAGGACGTCGTCACTGTCGGCCGGATAAACGTCCTCGGCCAGAACACGGCCCAGGATTCGTTCGCCCAGGGGTTCGACGACGTCACCACCCTCGACGATGGGCAGCATTTCAAGTCCATTTTCGGTACCGCAGTCGCTCTCGATGACAACGAGGTCCTGCGCGACGTCGACCAGGCGACGGGTCAGGTAACCGGAGTTGGCGGTCTTGAGCGCCGTATCGGCCAGGCCCTTTCGCGCGCCGTGGGTGGAAATGAAGTACTGCAGTACGTTCAGGCCCTCGCGGAAGTTGGCGGTAATCGGTGTTTCGATGATCGAGCCGTCCGGCTTGGCCATCAGGCCTCGCATGCCGGCCAGCTGGCGGATCTGGGCGGCCGAACCACGAGCACCGGAATCGGCCATGATGAAGATCGAGTTCATGGAATCCTGCTCGACCTGGTTGCCCTCGGTGTTGATGCGGATTTCCTTGCCAATCCGATTCATCATCGCCCTGGCCACGGCTTCGTTCGTGCGCGACCAGATGTCTACCACCTTGTTGTAGCGCTCACCGGAAGTCACGACGCCAGACGAATACTGTTCCTGGATTTCGAGCACTTCGGTTTCGGCGCGATCGAGAATCTCCTTCTTCTCCGGCGGCACCTGCAGGTCATCCAGGCCAATCGATACGCCGGCCCGCGTTGAGTTCGCAAAGCCGGTATACATCAGCTGGTCAGCAAAGACCACGGTGTGCTTCAGCCCTAGTGAGCGGTAACTCTCATCGATGAGCCGCGAGATCTGCTTTTTCTTCAGTGTCTGGTTGAACAGATCAAAGCGCATTCCCCTGGGGGCTATTTCGAACAGCAGAGCGCGTCCAACGGTGGATTCGTAACGCTGGGTGTGCGGCTGCAGTACCCCATCGTCATCGCGAATGTGCTCGGTAATTCGCACCGTGATCGAAGCCTGCAGCTCCACCTGCTTGTTGGCATAGGCGCGGTGCACCTCGGCGGTGCTGGAAAAGAACATGCCTTCGCCTCTGGAGCCGGCCAGTTCGCGCGTCATATAGTAAATACCCAGCACGACGTCCTGGGTCGGCACGATGATCGGCTCGCCGTTGGCCGGCGACAGAATGTTGTTGGTCGACATCATCAGCGCGCGCGCTTCCAGCTGGGCTTCGAGGCTCAGTGGTACGTGCACCGCCATCTGGTCGCCATCGAAGTCGGCGTTGAACGCGGTACAGACCAGCGGGTGCAGCTGGATGGCCTTGCCCTCGATCAGCACCGGCTCGAATGCCTGGATGCCGAGGCGGTGAAGCGTGGGCGCACGGTTGAGCAGCACCGGGTGTTCGCGAATGACTTCTTCGAGAATATCCCAGACTTCGGCGTCTTCCTTCTCGACCAGCTTCTTGGCCGCCTTGATCGTCGGCGCCATGCCGCGCCGCTGAAGTTTTGAAAAGATGAACGGCTTGAACAGCTCAAGCGCCATTTTCTTCGGCAAGCCACACTCGTGAAGCTTGAGGGTGGGGCCGACCACGATGACCGAACGACCGGAGTAGTCGACACGCTTGCCCAGCAGATTCTGGCGGAAGCGCCCCTGCTTGCCCTTGATCATGTCTGCCAGCGACTTCAAAGGCCTCTTGTTCGTCCCGGTGATCGCCCGACCGCGGCGACCGTTGTCCAGCAGCGCGTCGACCGCCTCCTGCAGCATGCGCTTTTCGTTGCGAACGATAATATCGGGCGCATTGAGCTCGAGCAGACGGCGCAGGCGGTTGTTGCGGTTGATGACGCGACGGTAAAGATCGTTGAGATCCGAGGTCGCGAAACGACCGCCGTCCAGCGGCACCAGTGGACGCAGATCCGGCGGCAGCACCGGCAGGACGGTCAGAATCATGAACTCGGGACGGTTGCCCGATTCCATGAATGCCTCGGCCAGCTTGATCCGCTTGGTCAGGCGCTTGATCTTGGTTTCGGAATTGGTCGCACCGATGTCCTCGCGCAGCTGCGCCAGCTCCGACGACAGATCGACGTTCTTGAGCAGATCGTAGATTGCCTCGGCGCCCATCTTGGCGTCGAACTCGTCGCCGTAGGTCTCCATGGCCTCGAGATACTGCTCGTCGGTCAACAACTGACCCCGTTCCATCGGAGTCATGCCCGGATCCAGTACCAGGTAGGACTCGAAGTAAAGGATGCGCTCGATGTCGCGCAGGGTCATGTCCAGCATCAGGCCGATGCGCGACGGCAGCGACTTGAGGAACCAGATGTGAGCCACAGGGCTTGCCAGATCGATATGGCCCATACGTTCTCGCCGCACCTTGGTCAGCGTGACCTCGGTACCGCACTTCTCGCACTTCACACCGCGGTGCTTCATGCGCTTGTATTTTCCGCAGAGGCACTCGTAATCCTTGACCGGCCCGAAGATCGCGGCACAGAACAGGCCTTCGCGCTCGGGCTTGAAGGTTCGATAATTGATCGTTTCCGGCTTCTTGACCTCGCCAAAAGACCATGAACGGATCATGTCCGGCTGGGCCAGACCAATGCGAATGGCATCAAAATCAGTGATTTGATGCTGGCGCTTGTAGAAATTCAGCAAATCGCGCACGTGTAGATCCTCCTCGATCAGGACTCTTCGAGTTCAATGTTGATGCCGA
>DATGCS010000024.1:0-33772 GCA_035311685.1 Wenzhouxiangellaceae bacterium | reverse complement strand
AAGATCAGCCCGGCATTGCCGGGCTTTTTTTATGGCTGGGGGGAGAGGGATCGATGCGAAGCGCAAAGCGCGTAGCAACCCGAGCGCAGCGAGGGCCAGCCGAACGCAGTTCGGCGCAGTCAATCCTGAAACCGGCCATCCCGCAGCACTTCACCGACGCCACCGCATTTCGGCAACTTGAAAAAAGATCAGCCCGGCATTGCCGGGCTTTTTTTATGGCTGGGGGAGAGGGATCGATGCGAAGCGCAAAGTCCATTCCCGCTCCAGAGCCGTGCGACAGACTTTCGCGCAAGGCGTTTCGTGCCTATTCGGCCAGCGTCAGCCGATCCACCTTCCGGAATCCTCTGGGCAGCAGGCCGCCGCGCTGGGCGCGCTCGCCCCAGTAGTTTTCGCTTTCGGCCCAGGAGAGTCGAAGATACCGCTGGCCGGCCCAGACCAGGCAGTCCTGGCCCTTGACCAGCGCGATGGCGCCGGCCATGACCTCACCGTCCTTGCGCGCCTTGGGCGGGATATTGATCAGCTTGTTGCCCTTGCCCTTGCTCAGCTCCGGCAATTCGGCGAGATAGCAGGCCAGCAGGTGGCCCGAACTGGTGGCGCAGACGATGACGGCTTCTTCGTCCTCGGTGACCGGCGCAGGCGGCAGCACGTCGTAACCGACAGGCACGCTGAGCAGCTGTTTGCCGGCCTTCTGGCGGGTGTACAGATTCTCCAGCCTGGTCACGAAGCCATACCCGGCCGTGCTGGTCAGCAGCACCCGGTCGGTCGCGTCACCAACCGCAACGCCGCGGAAGGCGGCGCCTGCCGGCGGCGAGAAGCGCCCGGTCAGCGGCTCGCCGTTGCTGCGCGCCGACGGCAGTTCGTGGGCCGGCATCGAGTACGAACGGCCGGTCGAATCCAGCGCGCAAGCCAACTGGTTGCTCCGGCCGCGAGCCGCGTGCATGTAGCCGTCGCCGGCCTTGTAGTTGAGTTCGGCGGCGTCGACATCGTGGCCCTTGGCGGCGCGGATCCAGCCGTTCTCGCTGAGCACGACGGTCACCGGCTCGGACGGCACCAGATCGGTTTCCTTCAGCGCCTGCGCGGCCTGCCGTTCGACCAGCGGCGAACGGCGATCGTCGCCGAACTTCTCGGCATCCTCGTTCAATTCGTCGCGAATCAGCCGGGTGAGCTTCTTCGGCGAATCGAGAATGGTTTCGAGCGACTGGCGCTCTTCGGCAAGCTCGTCCCGTTCACCGCGAATCTTCATTTCCTCGAGCTTGGCCAGATGGCGCAGCTTCAGTTCCAGAATCGCCTCGGCCTGGGTGCCGGTGAGATCAAATCGCTCCATCAAGACCGGCTTGGGCTCGTCGTTGCCGCGGATTATCGCGATGACCTCGTCGATATTAAGGTAGGCAATCAGGAAGCCTTCCAGCACGTGCAGCCGGTCGACCACCTGGTCGAGCCGGTACTCGAGCCGGCGGGTGACGGTGGCGCGCCGGAACGCGATCCATTCGGTGAGCATCTCGCGCAGGTTTCGCACCCCGGGCCGCCCGTCGTTACCGATCACGTTGAGGTTGACCCGGTAGCTCTTCTCCAGATCGGTCGTGGCGAACAGATGCGCCATCAGCGCTTCGATGTCGACCCGGTTGCTCCTGGGCATGATCACCAGCCGGGTCGGATGCTCGTGGTCCGATTCGTCGCGGATGTCGGTGACCATCGGCAGCTTCTTCGCGTTCATCTGCGCTGCGATCTGCTCCAGCACCCTGGCCGGCGAGACCTGGTACGGCAACGCCGTGACGATGATGGCCTCGCCTTCCTTTTCGGAAACCGCGCGCTGCTTTACGCTGCCGTGGCCGGTCTCGTACATCGCCAGAAGCTCGTTCCCCGGCGTCACGATCTCACCCGCGGTCGCGAAGTCCGGCCCCTTGATGTGTTCGCAAAGCTCGGCTACCGTGGTTTTCGGCTTTTCCAGAAGCCGGATCACGGCGCTGGCGACTTCGCGCAGGTTGTGCGGTGGGATGTCGGTGGCCATGCCGACGGCAATCCCCTGCCCACCGTTTAGCAGGATGTTGGGCACTCGCGCCGGCAGCAGTTTCGGTTCCTTCATCGTGCCGTCGAAATTCGGCACCCAGTCGACCGTGCCCTGCCCCAGCTCCTGCAACAACAACTTCGCATAAGGCGCCAGCCGCGACTCGGTATAGCGCATCGCGGCAAACGACTTCGGATCATCGGGAGAGCCGAAGTTGCCCTGACCGTCGATCAGCGGATAACGGTAAGAAAACGGCTGGGCCATCAGCACCATGGCCTCGTAGCAGGCCGAATCGCCGTGCGGATGGAACTTGCCGATCACGTCGCCGACCGTTCGCGCGGACTTCTTGTGCCGGGACGCCGCCGACAGGCCCAGCTCGCTCATCGCGTAGACGATGCGCCGCTGCACCGGTTTCAGCCCGTCACCCACGTGCGGCAGCGCGCGGTCCAGGATGACGTACATCGAATAGTCCAGATAAGCGCGCTCGGCGTATTCCTTGAGCGGCATCTGTTCGAATGGGAGGTTGGGGGTTATATCGCTCATGGGGTGATATTGTCGCGCAACCGGCATGCCGCGGGTCGGGTAAATGTCTCCGGTGCCGCGAGCGCCGATCGGGTAAGCTGCTTCTACTCTGTCGTTCGCCCGAACGCGAAAAAGGAGATAAAAATGCATCAGCCGCAGTTGTATTTCCGCCACGGCGCCGTCGCGCTGCTCGTCACCTCACTGCTGGCACTACCCCTTTCCGGTCTGGGCCAAGACCGTCGGACAGCCGTCGAGGCGCGCGATATCGCGGCGTTCGAGATTTCCGGACTGCGCCAGGACCCGGCCGGAAACCGGCTCTACCTTCGGACCGCGGTGATCGATCCGGTCCTTGAACGGTTGACGGTCTCCGGCTTTCGGTTGCGCCAGCCTGCGACCCGGTACGGTCTGGTCCAGTTCGAAGCCGACCGCGGCGACGCCGCAGAACGCCTGCGCAAGGCGGGCATGGAAGTGATCGCCTACCAGCCGGACAATGCCTGGCTTGTCCGCTGGAACACTCAGCAAAAGGCGCTTGCAGCCGGGATCAGCGGCGTCCGGTTTGCCGGCGACTACACGGCCGAAATGAAACTGGCCCCGGCGCTTCTTCGACCCGGCACGATGTCGGTCGACGTCTTCCGGCTTGCCGACGGCGCGCTGTCGTCGCCGGGTATCGGTCTCGAAGTCATCGGTTTTCCGCAAACATCGCCGCGCGCGCTGGCCGCTGCAGTGGCGAAGTTCGTGCCCGAAGCCCGCCGGGTCGAGTCCCGTGACGGCGCCGGCTGGTCCTCCCTGACGATCTGGCTGCCCGAAAGCCGGCTGCAGACGGCGATCGAACGCCTTGCCGGCGTACGGGACGTCTATCTGATCGACGTCGGGCGCCGGCTCGAATGGCATAACATCGATTCGGTAGAACCCATCCAGGCCAACACAGAGACCGGCGATACGCCGCCCAGCGCCACGCCGATCTGGAACCAGGGCCTGATCGGCGCCGGCCAGGTCGTGGCCGTGATGGACTCGGGCCTGGACAACAACGAGGCCTGGTTCGTCACCCAGGACAACGGCGCCGGCCCCAATACGGCGCTGACCGACGGCGTCAGCCCGGTACCGCCGGCGATCGGGGTGTCGCATCCGGACCGAAAGGTGTTCGCGTACTGGGTTCAGCCCGGGGCAACCGCTTTCGACAACAACGAGGCCTGCACGCCTACCAGTCCACGCACCGGCTTTCACGGCACGCACGTGGCCGGCACGGTGGCTGCCGACCGGCTGGCGACCGCAACGCCGACCCACCCGGCCTACGACGACGGCGACGGGATGGCGCCGAATGCACAGATCCTGTTCCAGGACATCGGCAACGACAACAGCGGCTGCCTTGCAATCAGCGATCTGTTCGGCACACTGCAGCAGGCCGCCGCCGGCGGCGCGTCGATTCATACCAACAGTTGGGGGTCCGATGCCAGAGGCGCATATACATCGACCTCGGCCACAGTGGACGCGTTCAGCCGCAGCGAGCAAGCCAGCCTTGTGCTGTTTTCGGCCGGCAACTCCGGCCCCGGTTCAGACACCATCGGCGCCCCGGCCACGGCCAAGAACGCGCTGACCGTCGGGGCGCTGCTGCACGGCAACAGTACCTCGGTCGTCAGCTTTTCCAGCCGCGGTCCGACCGACGACGGTCGCACCAAGCCCGATATCCAGGCCCCCGGCACGAGTATCCGCTCGGCGGCCGGCGACACGACCAACGACGGCAACATCGAGCCCGGTCAATTGACGCCGAAGTCCGGTACATCGATGTCCACGCCCACGGTCGCCGGAGCGACGGCCATGCTGCGCCAGTATTTCACCGACGGCTTCTACCCGACCGGCGCGCGCACCGCCGCCGATGCCGACCCGCCCTCCGGCGCCCTGATGAAGGCGGCCCTGCTCAACGGCACGCTGGCCCAGCCGGCATTCAACGTGCCCAGCAACGACTACGGCTGGGGCCGTGTGTGGCTGGACAACAACCTGTTTTTCGCCGGCGATGCCCGCTATCTACGGTTCTGGGACCGGGTCAACGAGGCCGGCCTGTCGACCGGGGACACGCACGACTACAGCATCGACGTGGCAAGCGGCGAGGAATTGCGCATCACGCTGGTCTGGACCGATGTCGCGGCCGCCCCCGGGGCCGGCGTCACGCTGGTCAACGATCTCGATCTGCAGGTCACGGCACCGGGCGGCACGACCTTCCTGGGCAATGTGTTCAGCGCCAGTGAATCGACCACCGGCGGCACGTTCGACCGGGCCAACAACGTCGAACAGGTCCTGCTGACCAATCCAGGCGCCGGCAGTTACGACATCAGCGTGATCGGCCAATCGATTCCAGGCGACGGCAGTCTTCTGTCCGACCGGCAGGGTTACGCGCTTGTGCTGTCAGCCGCCGCACCGGGCACGCCGACGCTTACGGCACCGGACAACGTGTCGGCCCTGGTCGCCGGCACTTCCGGAATCCAGGTCGATTTCGACACTGTGAGCGGCGCCGAGCGCTACAACGTTTACCGCGCCGAGGGCGATTGCGCGTTCGAGACACTCGACTTCAGCCACATCGGCCAGACCGGAACCACAGGTTTCCTTGATACGCAGACCATCGGCGGCTTCGAATACTCGTACCGGGTGCGCGCCGACGACGCCGCCAGCGAGGGTCCGATTTCCGACTGCGGACCGGCAAGCGTGGCAACCTCGGCAGCCGCATGCAATCTGACCCCGACCTTCGACCAGTCCAGCGTGACCGCCGTCGATTCACCGGGCCCGGTTTGCGGTATCGATCTCGCCTGGGCCGCGGGCAACGCGACCTGTCCGGCCGGTGTTCCGCTTCGCTACAACGTCTATCGCAGCACCGATCCGTTCTTCACGCCCGACGCCGGTTCACTGCTTGCCGGCGATGTTGCAGGCACCGGATTTACCGACTCCACCGCCGCGGCCGATACGACTTATTTCTACGTCGTGCGCGCTGAGGACAGCACCGATGCCACCAACGGCAACGAATCCAGCGGTTCGCTGCGTGTCAAGGCGGTATCGCTGGGCGACGGCAACGAGCCCGGTACCTTTCTCGACGGCGCCGACGGCTTGTCGCTTATGGAAACCGACGCAGTCTGGTCGATCAGCGACAACCACGCAGAATCGGGCGTGCTGAGCTATCGCTCGGCCCCGGACGGAGCAGCGAATTACTCACCCAATACCTGCGCCACGATCACGACCCCCGAACTCGATCTTCAGGCCGGCAGCCCGCAGCTCAGTTTCGCCGCACGCTACGACATCGAAAGCGACTGGGACGGGGTGGTGCTCGAGATCAGCGCCGACAACGGCGCCAGCTGGGCGCCGATCACGCCCGACGGCGGCTACCCGGGCGATTTTTCGCAGACCGGCAACCCGCCGATCAACGTCTGCGGGTTCCCGGCCAGCCAGGGCGCCTTCAACGGCTCGACCGGCGGCGCGTTCGAACTCGTGACCGCGGATCTGACGACATTCGCCGGCCAGAGCGTCCGCCTGCGCTGGTCTTTCTCGACCGATCCGGGTGCGGAAGAGGAGGGCTTTTATCTCGACGACGTCCAAGTGACCGAGGCCAGCACGCCGGCTGCGTGCGTAGCTAGCGAGACGCTGTTTCTCGACGGCTTCGAGCCCCTGCTCTGAACGACGTTGCGCGGCCGTCGCTTAAAGGCGGCCGCCTTCCCCCGGCCCGAGCGCCCCGGCCGGACGCCCATGCCCGCGCCGGCCAAGTCGATTTGCTGTATCTTCGCCGGCCATGATCCAGCTCGAACACATCACACTCCGGCGCGGCGTCGAGGACTTGCTCGAGGATGCAAGCCTCACCGTGCATCCCGGGCAGAAGATTGGCCTGGTCGGCCCCAACGGCTGCGGCAAGTCCAGCCTGTTCGCGATGCTTTTGGGCGAACTGGAGCCCGATACCGGCGAGGTCCGGATTCCCGACGACTGGACCGTAGCGCACATGGCCCAGCAGATCAGCGAGCTGGATCGCCCGGCCATCGAATTCGTGCTCGACGGTGATCGCGCATTGCGCCGAACTGAAAAAGCCGTGGCCGATGCAGATGCCTCGGGCGACGGCGAGCGCATCGCGCACGCCCACCAGCAGTTCGACGACGCCCGCGGCTTCGACGCGCCGGCGCGCGCCGGCGCCTTGCTCAATGGTCTCGGATTCGCGGCGGGCGAGCATGAAAAGGCCGTCGGCGAGTTCTCGGGCGGCTGGCGTATTCGTCTGAGCCTGGCGCGGGCGCTGATGTGTCCGTCCGATCTGCTGATGCTCGACGAGCCGACCAACCACCTGGATCTCGAGACCATCATCTGGCTGGAGGAATGGCTCAAGCGCTACGCCGGCACGCTGGTGCTGATTTCGCACGACCGGGATTTTCTCGACAACGTCGTCGACGGGATCGTGCATGTCGAGCACAAACAGCTCAACCGCTACGCCGGCGGCTACAGCGATTTCGAACGCCAGCGCGCCGAACGCATGGCACTGCAGCAGGCGCAGTTCGAGAAACAGCAGAAAAAGGTCGCGCACATGCAGGCCTTCGTTGACCGTTTCAGGTACAAGGCGTCCAAGGCCAAGCAGGCCCAGGCCCGCCTGAAGGCGCTGGAGCGGATGGAGAAGATTGCGCCGGCCCACGCCGACAGCCCGTTCGATTTCGAGTTTCCCGAACCCGGGCGGGCCGCCGACCCGCTGATGGCGCTGCGCGACGTGCAACTGGGATACGGCAAGGTCCGGGTGCTGGAAGGGATATCGCTGAACCTGGCCGCCGGCGACCGGATCGGCCTGCTGGGCGTCAACGGCGCAGGTAAATCCACCCTGGTCAAGGCGCTGGCCGGCGAATTGGAACCCCAGGCCGGCACGCTGGAACAATCGCGCAACCTGAAGATCGGCTATTTCGCCCAGCACCAGATGGAACAGATCGACCGCCAGGTCAGCCCGCTGGTCAACCTGTCGCGGATCGCCGAGGATACGCCGGAGCAGAAACTTCGAGATTTCCTGGGGGGATTTGCGTTCTCCGGCGACCTTGCGACCGACCCGTGCACCCGGCTTTCGGGCGGCGAGCGCGCGCGGCTGGTGCTGGCGCTGATCATCTGGAAGGCGCCCAACCTGCTGCTGCTCGACGAACCCACAAACCACCTGGACCTGGAAATGCGCCACGCGCTGACCGTCGCGCTGCAGGGTTTCGAGGGCGCGGTCGTGACCGTCTCCCACGACCGCCACCTGCTGGCCTCGACCGTCGACGAATACTGGCTGGTCGCCGACGGCGGCGTGCGGCCTTTCGACGGTGGACTGGAGGCCTACCGCAAGCTGGTCAGCCAGCCCGATACCGGCGGCGGCAAGGGCACGGCCAGCGGCAACCGCAAGGCCGAGCGCCAACGCAAGGCGGCCGCACGCGAGCGCGTCAAGCCGCTGGCGAACAAGGTCAAGAAGCTCACCGTCCGGATCGAACAGCTCGAGGCCGAGCACGACCGACTCCAGAAACAGCTCGCCGACGCCGACCTCTACCAGCCCGACAAGGCAGACGAACTCAAGCGGCTGCTGGCCGAAAGCGGCACGATCAAGCAGAAACTGGAATCGCTGGAAGGCGAATGGCTGGAGGCCGAAGAAGAACTCGAAGCGCTTCGCGCCGGATGATGTTCGCCCGGCGTGCGGCTACAATCGCGTTACTTTCAAGTCGCCGGCGCACGCCATGCCCGAAGAACTGATCCGCCGAAACCGCGAATGGGCCGAGGGCATCCGGTCGCAGTCCCCGGATTATTTTTCGCATCTGGCCAAGCTGCAGAAGCCGGACTACTTCTGGATCGGCTGCGCCGACGCGCGGGTGCCGGCCAATGTGATTGCAGGTCTGGAGCCGGGCGAGGTCTTCGTTCATCGCAACGTAGCCAACGTTGTGCACTCGGCCGATCTCAACCTGCTCAGCGCGCTGCAGTTCGCGATCGAGTCCTTAAGCATTCGCAAGATCATCGTTTGCGGCCACTACGGCTGCGGCGGCGTACACGCGGCCTGCGAGGATCGGTCGCATGGACTGATCGACCACTGGATAGAGCCGATCCGCAGCCTGAATCACACCCACGCCGCTGAACTCGACGAATTGGACGATGAAGCCCGCCGCGACCGGCTGGCCGAACTCAACGTGGTGCAGAGCGTGGCGCGCATCGCCGAAACGCCCATCCTGCGCACCGCCTGGGGCGAAGGGCGGAAAGTGGAACTCCACGGCATGATCTACGCGCTGGCCGACGGGCGGCTGAACAAGCTGGAGTGCAGCATCGAGCCGGCTTGACCGCCTCCGGTCGCGCGCTTAATCTGGCCCTGTTGACGGTTACGGGGACTTGATCATGCAAAAGCTGTATTCATTCGTGCTTGTTACTTTTCTTGCGTCGAGCGGGGGGCCGGCGTTTGCCGACGACGCAAACCACGCGACGGCGAACCCGGACCCGGATCTCGCCGCGGCCGAAGAACAGGGCCGCCAGTTCGACCAGGCGCAGTCGCGAACCGCCCGATGGCTGCTCGAGCACAACGACCCGCGCAAGCGCGCCGCGGGCCTGCTGTACAGCGTCAGCCAAAGCGGAATGCTCGAGGCGCAGGCGGCGATGGTGGAGCGCGCGACAACCAATGAGCATCTCCAGGAATACGACTCGATCCGCCAGTCCGCGCTCGACGCACTCGACAGGGCCGAAGCCCGAAACGAAGATCTGCCGGCACTGGAACCGGCCGAACTGCTTGACCGGTTCGAAAAGGCCGTGCGCACTACCACCGACGGCGCGGCGCTGGCCTGGCTCGCGACCGCGTGCGCGACCGCCGATATCGAGACGTTCTGCATCGACGCCGGGCTGGACGATACGATCGTGCGGCACGACGGCGCGAACCTGCTCAGCCGCCTGACGCTGGTTCCAGATGCAGAAGCCGGGACGAGCGAGCGATTGATCATCGAAGCCGAAAACACCCGGAACTACGCCAGCCAACTGACGGCCGTGTGGTTCGAGGCGCTCGACGAAGGTCCCGGTGCCGCCGTGTTGACCCGGCCAGATCTAAAACTGACCGCCGCTTTCAGTATCAGCATGGCCTACGGGATTCCAGCCTATGGACCAGTTATCAAGGCCTGCCAGGAGGAAATCACGCCTGGCGGCGAACTCGATAAGGCCTGCGGCCGGATTGCAGACCGGATGATCTCGGATTCGCAGACGTTGATCGGCCAGCTGATGGGATACAGCCTGGCGTCATCACGTGCGGAGGCGCGCGGCGATCAGGCGACGGTCGCTTTGCTGGAGCAACGCAAGGTCTTTGAGCGCGCAGTGAACAGTTGCCGCGCAACGGCGCTGACGGATGATCTCGAGAATATCGACGAATCCGACGCCCGGAATTTCATGGAAATGCTCGGAAAACACGGCGAGATCGAGGCCTGGGCGCGCCTGGCGGCGCAACACGACATCGACTGCTCCAATCCGGACGATCCGACGGCCGATGCAATGGAAGAATACGCGAGGGAGCTCGAAGGCGATTCCTGACCGGGAAGGTACTTCTCCAACCGAACTGACGTCCAATCGCTTGCAGGGCAAGCTCCTACATCCGTAGAGGGTTACGGCGCCGACTTTCGAATCTGAAACCGGTTTGGCGCCTGCTACGGGTGCGGGAGCCGGCCCCGCCGGCGATGGCTGCGACCCAGATCTCGAATCGCTTGCAGGGCAAGCTCCCACACCCGTAGAAACATCTGGACACCCCCAAGGGACCAGACTGGATCAAGCGTCTATACGAATTCAAAAGCCGCTGGGCCCCGGATCAAGTCCGGGGCGACCTGATTCGAAGGTCCATCGCGCGGCCAGGGCCGCCTTGACCTTTTGTCCCAGATCTTTTCTGCGCCTTCGCGAGAACTGGTTTGACTTTTCCCGGTTACGTCGCCTGCCGGTGAACGCCGGCCACCGACCGCCCTGAAGGGTCGGCGCGGTTGGCAAATGCCGGGTCCCAGGCGAGTGCGGCCGGCGAGCTGCAGGCGATCGACTTGCCGCCCGGCACCGTGGCAATGGCCGATGCTTCCGGATAGTGCTCTTCGAAGAGCATCCGGTACAGATACGCCTCCTTGGTCGCCGGCGGGTAGACGGCAAAGCGGTTTTCGGCATCGGCCAGTTCGGCGTCGGTGACCCGGCCGTCGGCGAAGTCGTGCAGGGCGTCGATCCAGCCGTAGCCGACGCCGTCGGAGAACTGTTCCTTCTGTCGCCAGGCGATCTCTTCGGGCAGCAGGTGGGCGAACGCGCGGCGCAGCAGGTATTTTTCCATCCGCTCTGGCCCGGTCATCTTGAGCTTCGGGTCGATGCGCATGGCAATGTCGAGCATCTCGGTATCCAGGAACGGTACGCGCCCCTCCACGCCCCAGGCCGCGGTGGCCTTGTTGGCGCGCAGGCAGTCGAACTGGTGCAGTGCGGCGAGCTTGCGCACCGTCTCGTAATGGAACTCTTCCCGGTTGGGCGCCTTGTGGAAATAAAGATATCCGCCGAACATCTCGTCAGCGCCCTCGCCCGACAGCACCATCTTGATGCCCATGGCCTTGATTCGCCGCGCCATCAGGAACATCGGCGTGGCCGCGCGGATGGTCGTCACATCGAAGGTCTCGAGGTGGCGTACCACGTCTTCCAGCGCGTCCAGCCCTTCCTGGAGGGTGTAGATGAACGAATGGTGTACCGAGCCGATGTGATCGGCGACGACTTTCGCGGCGGCCAGGTCCGGGCTGCCTTCCAGGCCCACCGAGAACGTATGCAGTCGCGGAAACCATGCCGGCTCGGTCTCGCCGACCTCGACGCGGCGCGCCGCATGGCGCGCGGCCAGTGCCGCGATCACCGACGAATCCAGCCCGCCCGACAGCAGCGCGCCGTAAGGCACGTCGCACATCAGCTGGCGCGTGACCGCGGCCTCCAGTCCTTCGGCCAGCGCGTGCACGGCTTCGTCCTCGTCGGTGATCGTCTCCATCGTGCCGGCCGACGGCACCTGGTGGCGCCAGGGCGGGTCGTAGTAGCGCAGCAGCAGATCTTCTTCCGAGTCGTAAATATGACCCGGCGGAAAGATTTCGAACTCGTCGCACAGATCATGCATCGCCTTGAGCTCCGAAGACACCACGCGCCGACAGGCCGAATCGCGCCCCCAGTACAGCGGCATCACGCCGATCGGATCGCGCGCGATCAGATAGCGTCCGCGATTGCCATGATCGGCGTTATCCCACGACGCATCCCACAGCACGAAAGCGAAGATGCCGTTGAGCGCGCGCGCCAGCGCACCCGGTTGCATCTGTTCGTAAAGAGCGAGAATGACTTCGCAGTCGGAGCCGGTGCGCAGCGGGTAGCTCGGCGAATGCACGCGCTCGAGCTCGGCGTGGTTATAGATTTCGCCGTTGACCGCGAGCACGACCCGGTCATCATGACCGTACAGCGGCTGTGCGCCGCTTTCCGGATCGACGATCGCCAGGCGCTCGTGGGCCAGGATCACCCGGTCGTCCTCGTGCACCCCGCTCCAGTCCGGGCCGCGGTGGCGCTGGCGGCGCGATCGAGATAGCACGTCGGCCCTTAGCGAGGCCGGCTTGTCACGGATATCGAGAATGCCGAGGATTGAACACATCGGGGTTCCTTTTCGCCAGTCCGGCAAGTCGAGTCGATCAGGCTTCGACTATATCGCCAAAGATCACCTTTGCGGACTCGAAAATATATGAAACCCGGTAGTCCGCGTCCGCCGATGCCGGGTCACCCATGCCGGCAATCAGGACGGATACATCGCCTCGGATACGATTCCTGCCGCGTGGCCCGAGTGACCTTGCCGACCCGATAGGCGATCTCGAACAGCACGCTGGCCCCTAACTGATGGTCCAATTCGGCATTGGCGCGTTTGAAAATGATCGGGACGGAGCAGCATGATCGACAGCGGCATGCCGTGTTGTCTGGCGCTTTGCTCGACGGTGTTGAGCGTCGCCCCCGTTCAGTCTCGCGCACCGCCGACCGCATGCCGCATCAATGCGCGCAAAGCGGCGGGCTTGACCGGTTTGAACAGGCGCTGGTAGCCGAGCACCTCGAGCTGCTCGCCCAGCTCATCCTCCCGATCCGCAGTCAACACCACAACGGGGCAATCACGATCCGCCATACGTCGAACTTCGGCGCTGACCGACAACCCGTCGTCGCCACCGGCCAGGTGATAATCGGCGATGATCAGGTCGATATCGGCATGCGCACAGTCGACGGCCTCTACCCGGTTGGTCGCAACGCGGACCCGGCAACCCCAGCGCTCCAGCAGCATGCGCATGCCGTCCAGAATCTCGCGGTCGTCGTCGATACAAAGGATCTGAAGCCCCTCGAAGCTGGCCAGCGCGCGTGTCGAAGAAGCTGAAATATCGCCCGACGACTGCCCCGTTGCGGCTTCCGCGAAGGGAATCGACACGGCAAAGACGCTGCCGCGGCCGGGACGGGAATGCAATTCCAACGGCACGTCGAGCATACGGCAGATCCGGCGGCAGATGGAAAGGCCGAGACCCAGCCCCTGGTCGAACTCCGAAGCATCGCCCTCGCCGCCGAGCCGCTCGAATTCTTCGAAAATGCGCTCCTGTTCCGAGGTGTCGATACCCGGACCCGTGTCCCAGACCTCGATGCGCAGCGACTCCGCCCGTGGTCGGCACCCTACGAGGACGCCGCCGCGGCGCGTGTATCTCAGCGCGTTGTTGACCAGATTGAACAGAATGCGCTGCAGCAGTTTGGGGTCGACGTGTATCCAGTGCGCGCTCGGTCGCACCCGTAGCCTGAGGCCGCGGCGCTCGGCGAGCGCCGAAAACTGTCGCTCGATCTTGTCCAACAGCTGCGCGGCCGAAACCGTGCTCCATTTCGGCTGCAGCGCACCCTGATCGAGCCGGCTGATATCCAGCAGCGCCGAAAGCAGTTCTTCGGCCACGCCCAGGCTGTGATCGACCCGACGCACCAGCCGCGCTTCGTCTGAATCCAGGTGCCCGACGCGCTGACTCAGATTGGCCGAAAACAGGCGAGCGGCATTCAGCGGCTGCAGCAGATCGTGGCTCGCGGCAGCGAGAAACTTGGTCTTGCTCCGATTCGCCTGCTCGGCGTCGTGCTTGGCGACTTCCAGCGCCTGCATGGTGGCGCGAAGTTCGCGCGTTCGGCGAGTGACCTGCTGCTCCATCGTGGCGTAAGCGCTTTTCAGTTCGACTTCGTTCTGCTTGAAGCCGGTGATGTCGGTGTAGGTCGTGACGTACCCCCCGCGCGGCATCGGGTTGCCGCGAATCTCGATCACGCGGCCGTCTTCATGGCGGCGCTCGAAAACGTAGGAAGTGCCGCGGCGCATGTGGTGCATTCTTCGGTCGATCGCCGCCTCGACCTCCCCGCTGCCGCCGCCGTGCCTCCGCTCCAGGTTGAACCGGATCAGTTCCTCCACCGGGCGTCCGAGATAGACCATGTCTGCCGGGTATGCCAGGAGTTCGACGTAGGCACGGTTCCAGCTGACAAGTCGAAGATCGGCATCCACCACGCTCACACCTTGGCTGATGTGATCCAGCGTGGCCTCGAGCAGGTCCCGGTTGAACTGAATTGCGCTGGACGTCTGCTCCAACAACGCAAGCGCCTCCTCCGTATTCATGCCGCTTCGGCGCAGACCGGCGGTCAGGACGCTGCGGGCCGATGCCGACCCGATGCATCCGGACAGCAGGCGCTCGGTAAAACCGACAAGCTCGGCGTTGGCCGGTACCCGTTCGAGCTCGCCGAATCCGGCCTCGGGACCGTGATCCAGTGCGTTCGCAAAAGCGAGATCGACACGTTCCCGGCCGATGAAGCTCATCGCCAGGCGCCGCAGTTCACCCACGGTCACCGGCCGCAGCGAATCACGCCGGCCTAGCAGCATCGGCAACGTGGGCCGTCGCCGCCGCACCCATAACGAAATTGCGATCAGTGCGACGACGTTCAACGACAGCCCTACCAGCACAGCGGTATTGAGACCGGGCTGCGCCCAGGCCGGCCAGCCGGACAAGATCGACGGAATGAAGATCAGCAGCAACCAGCTGCCCAGACCAAGAATCAACCCGGCCATGGCCCCTTCGCGACTGGCCCGTGCCCAGTAAACCCCGAGCACGAGCGCGGGCGCGAACTGGATGACGGCCGCAAACGCCATCAACCCGATCGCGGCAAGCGCATCGGAAGATGGCAGTGCCAGGTAGTAAAACCAGCTGATGACGGCGAGCGCGACAATGGTGATGCGCCGGCTCTGCAACAGCCAGCGTCCGAAATCCCGGCCCCGATGCAGCTTGAATTGCATCAGAAGCGGCGCGATCAGGTCGTTGCTCACCATGGTGGCCAGCGCAACGGTGGCGACGATCACCATGCCGGTGGCCGCCGAGAACCCACCGATGAAGGACAGCAGTGCAAGATCCGCGCGACCGCTGCTCATCGGCAGACTGAGCATGAACATGTCTGCGTTGACCGCCTGACCGGCGAAGCGCTCGAGGCCGGCGACGGTAATCGGCACCACCAGCAGCGTGAACAGAAGCAGATACAGCGGAAAAAGCCAGCGCGCGGTATTCAGATCGTCGGCGCGTTCGTTTTCGACGAAGGTCACCTGGAACTGCCGCGGAAGACACAGGATGGCCGCGCCGGCCAGCAGCGTCTGTATCCAGAAGCCGTCGGGCAGCCCGTCGGGCATGAACAAGAGCCGGTACTCGTCGCTGTCGGAAACCGTCCGTGCAAGGCCGGCCGGTCCGTCCAGCAGTGCGAACAAGGCCCATAATCCGACTACCGCGAAAGCAACGAGCTTGATCACCGACTCGAACGCCACCGCCATCACCATGCCGCGGTGGTGCTCGCTGGCCTCCAGCCGTCGGGCGCCGAACAGGATCGCGAATACGCCCAGCGCAAGCGCAAGCACCAGCGCCAGCGATGACTCCGAAAGCGTTGTCGAATCATCGGCAATGACGACAACACCGTTGGTCACGGCCTTGAGCTGCAGAGCAATGTACGGAATGGAACCGAGCACCGCGGCCAGCGTGACCAGCACTGCCAGCGGTCGCGACTTGCCGAATCGGTGGGCGATAAAGTCGGCGATCGAGGTCAATCGCTGTTCCCGGCTGAGCTTCAGGATGCGATGCATCAGGTCGTGCCCAAACACCAGCACCAGGATGGGCCCGATGTAGATGGTCGCAAACAGCCAGCCGTCCGACGCCGCGCTTCCCACGGCGCCGAAGAACGTCCACGAAGTGCAATACACCGCCAGCGAAAGGCTGTAGATGACCGCCCGCGCCCGTCCACCGAGGCGATGCGCCGGCAGCCGGTCGCCAAACCACGCCAATCCGAACAACAGGCCGACGTAGGCCAGCGCAATCAGCGCGATCAGTTGCGGCGAGAACATCGACGGCTACACCGTGGGCAATGGCGAGTGCTCAATCATAGCAGCCGCCCTTTCCGCACCGCCACCGGCCGTGAACACGCCGACCGGGAGTGCGTAAACGCCGGTCGAAAGCGGAACAACTGGCACTGCATTGCCCGACTGTCGACTAAAGTCGAAGCGCATTTGCGAACCCCCGCTGCTATCTTCGCTGCACAACAGCACAAATGCCGGAGGGTAGAGAGATGTCGCAACAATCGTCGCAGCAATCGTCGCAGCAATCGCAACACCAGGATCGCCGTGACGCCTACTGGAACGCCAACAAGAGAATCATGGCGGGCTGTCTCATCGTCTGGTTCGTCGTTTCCTTCGGCTTCGGCATCGTCCTTGCCGAACCCCTGGACAACTTCCAGTTGTTCGGCTACCCGCTCGGCTTCTGGTTCGCCCAGCAGGGTTCCATCTATACGTTTCTGATCCTGATCTTCTTCTATGCCTGGCGCATGAACAAGCTCGATCGCGAACACGACGTGCACGAAGAATAAGGAGCGCACCGCATGGACAATCTTCAAATACTGACCTACATCGTGGTCGGCTTTACCTTCGTCGTCTACATCGGCATCGCGATATGGTCGCGCGCCCATACCACCGGCGACTTCTACGTGGCCGGCAAGGGCGTGCATCCGATCGCCAACGGCATGGCCACGGCCGCCGACTGGATGTCGGCCGCTTCCTTCATCTCGATGGCGGGCCTGATCGCCTTCCTCGGCTACGACGGCTCGGTGTACCTGATGGGATGGACCGGCGGATACGTGCTGCTGGCATTGCTGCTCGCGCCCTACCTGCGCAAGTACGGCAAGTTCACGGTGCCTTCGTTCATCGCCGACCGCTATTATTCGAAGACCGCGCGCGTGGTGGCGGTAATCTGCCTGATCTTCATTTCGTTCACCTACGTGGCCGGACAGATGCGCGGCGTCGGCATCGTGTTCTCGAGATTCCTCGAAGTGGATATCCTCACCGGCCTGCTGGTCGGCATGGGCATCGTCTTCATCTATGCCGTCCTCGGCGGCATGAAGGGCATCACCTATACCCAGGTGGCGCAATACTGCGTCCTGATCTTCGCCTACACCGTGCCGGCGGTGTTCATCTCGATCCAGCTGACCGGCAACCCGCTGCCCCAGCTCGGACTCGGCTCTACCGTGACGGACGGCGGCGGGTCGATGTACCTGCTGCAGAAGCTGGACCTCATTGTGCAGGATCTCGGGTTCGGCGCCTATACCGACGGCAGCAAGGCCATGATCGACGTCGCTGCGATCACGCTGGCGCTGATGGTCGGTACGGCGGGGCTGCCGCACGTGATCGTTCGCTTCTTCACGGTCCCCAAGGTCTCGGATGCGCGCAAATCGGCCGGCTGGGCGCTGCTTTTCATCGCGCTGCTCTACACCACCGCCCCGGCCGTCGGTGCGATGGCCCGCATGAACCTTATCGAAACGATCTGGCCGGGCGAGGTCGCCGAAAGCCAGCCGCTGGCCTACGAGGACCGGCCCGAATGGTTCCGGACCTGGGAGAACACCGGCTTGCTGGACTTCACCGACAAGAACGGCGATGGAATGATCCAGTACTACAACGACGGCAATCCCGACTTCGCACCGACTGCCGAGGCAAACGGCTGGGAGGGCAACGAACTCATGGTCGACCGCGACATCATGGTGCTGGCCAACCCCGAGATCGCCAACCTGCCGAACTGGGTCATCGCACTGGTCGCCGCCGGCGGGATCGCGGCCGCGCTTTCGACAGCGGCCGGATTGCTGCTGGTGATTTCTTCGGCGGTATCCCACGATCTGGTCAAGAATATATTTGCACCGAACATGAGCGACCGGGGCGAGCTGCTGACGGGACGCATCGCGGCCGCGGTGGCCATCTGCGTGGCCGGCTACCTGGGCTACAACCCGCCCGGCTTCGTCGCCCAGGTGGTCGCGTTCGCCTTCGGCCTGGCCGCCGCCTCGCTGTTCCCCGCGATCATCATGGGCATCTTCTCGACCCGGATCAATCGCGAAGGCGCGATCGCCGGCATGCTGACCGGGCTGATCTTCACCTTCGGTTATATCCTCTACTTCAAGGGTATATTCATCACTCCGCTGGCTGAGAACATTCCCGCCAACTGGCTGTTCGGCATCTCGCCCGAAGGCATCGGCGTGGTCGGCATGCTGCTCAACTTCGGCGTCGCGTTCACCGTCAGTCGGTTCACGGCCGCCCCGCCGGTGCACATCCGCGAACTCATCGAGGATATCCGCGTGCCGCGCGGCGCGGGAGGTGCTCACTCCCACTGACGGGCCGCGCGCGGCAAAGCGCAACAACCCCGGTCTCGAGCGCCGCCGCGGCGGTCGAACCGGCAGTCTACGGATCCGGCGGTGTCATTCACCGCCGGATTCTGTTTCAGAACCCATAGAATGGATGCCATGAAAGGTCCATCACCCGATATTTCCCGGTTTCTCCAATCGGTCGCGCCGTTTTCCGAGCTTGGTTCCGACGCGGTCGATTCGGTCGCCGCCAGGCTGCGCATCAGTTACCACACGGCCGGAGAGTCGCTGGGCGAATTCGACCCACCGGGCCGGGCCGGGCTTTTCATCGTTCGCAAAGGCGCGGTCGAACTGCTGGACCGTTCCGGCGAAACCCTCGAACAGCGCGGTGAAGGCGACCTGTTCGGCCATACCATCGCCTTCGGCAGCAATATTTCCGGCTATGCCGTCCGCGCCACGGAAGACTGCCTGATCTGGCACCTGGCGCCGGATGACGTGACCTGGATTATTCAACGCGAACCGCGTCTGGCCGCTTTCTTCGAAGGCGGACCGGGTGCGCGGTTGCGCGAAGAAAGCCTGACCCATGCGCGGCGTGAAACCCTGCGCGAGCTGAAACTGAGACCGCCGATCACCGCCGAACCGGACACCCGCATCGCAGAATGCGCGCGGCGAATGGCCGAGCATCACGTGAGCTGCCTCCCGATACTGGAAGACGGTGAACTGACCGGCATCATCACCGATAGAGACTTGCGCAACCGGGTGCTGGCCAAGGGCCTGAATCCGGATACGCCGGTGCGCGAGATCATGACGCAGCATCCGGCAACGGTCTCGGTTGGCGGCCGCATCGAGGCCGCACTGGTCGAGATGATGCGGCTGGGCATCCACCACCTGCCGGTAACGCAAGAAGGCGGCGCGCTTGCCGCGGTGGTCAGTTCGGGCGATCTGATGCGCGTGCAGTCGCCCCACCCGCTGCGCCTGGTGCGGGATATTCAGCGCGCTGGTGACACTTCGGCCGTGACCGACCTGGCGCGGCGCGGGCCGCGAATGCTCGCCGGACTGGCCAGCGCGGGTGCCGGGGCGGCGGAAGTGGGTCGAATCGCAGGCCGCATTACCGACGCCTGCACGCGCCGGCTGCTCGCGCTTGCCGAAGAAGCGCTGGGCGCGCCGCCGCTGGAATACGCATGGCTCGCCTTCGGCTCCCAGGCACGACTGGAACAGGGGCTGATCAGCGACCAGGACAACGGCCTGCTGCTGGCCGAAGCGCCCGACGCGGCGGCCGCCGATTACTTCGAGGCCCTGGCCACGCGCGTGTGCGACGGACTCGACGCCTGCGGCTACGTCTTCTGCCCCGGCGGCGTGATGGCCAAGGGCGAGTGGCGAATGGATTTTCAGCAATGGCGGCGGCGGTTCGACGGCTGGATCCGGGAGCCGGCGCCGAAATCGGTCATGCAGTCGTCGATATTTTTCGACATGCGCGCCGTGGCCGGCAGCAAAGAACTGGCCGAGCGGCTTCATCACGAAGTGCTGGCGCAGGCGCGTGACAGCGAGATCTTCCGCCGCTTCCTGGCCGCCGAATCATTGGGACACAGGCCGCCGGTAGGCCTGTTCCGCCAGTTCGTCCAGGAACACGGCGGCAAGCAATCCAGAGGGCTCAATCTGAAGCGGCGCGGCGTGATTCCTATAGTCGATATGGCGCGAGTACGCGCGCTGGAGGGCGCGCTGGACGTGATTCATACCGAGGAACGTATCCAGGCGGCGGCCGACGCCGGACTGATCACCACCAGCGACGCCGACGACCTGATCCATGCACTGAAATTCATCGCCGACATCCGGCTCAAGCACCAGGCACGCCAGCTGGAGGCCGGTCGGGCGCCCGATCACCTGGTCGATCCGGACGAGCTCTCCGGACTGCACCGGCGTTATCTCCGCTCGGCGTTCGGGATCGTCAGCGAGGCGCAGAAGGCGCTGGCCCTGCGCTATCTTCTTTGACCCACCTTATCCACCATCCGTTCTACTGCGTCTCGCGACTAACGGGGACTGGATAAGGTGGGTTTACACTTCCTCAAGCGCTGGCGATGGCGCGCGCTGGACCACTCGCTACGCGCCGCCGACCGCGGAGGCGGGCTACCCGACGCGCTGCTGCGCGTCAACGCCGCGCCGCTGCTGGCCGTCGATCTGGAGATGACCGGCCTGAATCCGGCCGCAGATGCCATTGTCAGTATCGGGTGGGTACCGGTCGACAACGGCGCCATAGACCTGGCGGGCGCCTCGGAAGTCGGTCTGAAACCGGACCCTTCACATTCGGTCGGCCATTCGGCCACTATCCACGGCATCCGCGACTGCGACCGCGTCGACGGCCTCGAGCCCTCACAGGCGCTTGATCGCCTGATGCAGGCCGTGGCGGGCCGAATCGCCGTATTCCATCATGCGCCGCTGGATACGGCCTTTCTGGACCGCGCGCTGAGACGCGAATTCGGCACCGGCTGGCGGATTCCGTGGATCGACACGCTGGCCTGGTTCAGGCGGCGCCAGGCCGACCGCGATCATGACGACGCAGGCGCATCGACCCGGCTGGACGCCGTGCGCGAAGCCTTCGGACTCGATGCGCGTTCGGCGCACAACGCGCTGGACGATGCCATTTCCTGCGCCGAGGTCGCGCTGGTCCTGGCCGCACACAGCCGCGCCCGCCTGCTGGACGCGTGCAAATTGCCGCGCGGTAAGTGATGGCCGCCGAGTCGAACGCGAACATCAAAAGCTTGAAGACAGCTCTCGCCAAGGTGCGAAGAACGGCGAAAAGAACCGTTGAGTTCGCTGCGAGGCAGCCGGGCCCATTATGGGATTGAAGGCTCCGCAAATGCCAGGCCGTCTGCTATTGACCTGCTTTTACTTAGCGGCTTTGCGCCTTCGCGAGAGCTGTCTTGAATTTATGCCTCTCCCTTCATCCCCACAAGTCCAGGAGGGCGTCTCAAGACTCCAGGGCATCGGTGTCGGGGCCGGCATCGCCGTCGTTTCCGGCAGGGAAGACCTGAACGAAAGAACGCCACTGCGCCGCGGCGAGCAGCAACTGGAGAAACAGCGACAAGGCCATCGAGAGCAGCTGGACAATGAAGACCCCGGCGTTGCCCAGCGCCAGGCTGAGGATGCCGGAAATGATTGCGAAGGTGATCCCCGCCAGCAGGAAAACGCCGACGAGGACCAGGCCGAACCCGAGAAAAGCGAGCCAGTTGATCGCCAGCGCGCGCAGGCTCCAGAGCAGTGCCGTGAGTACCGGCCAGTTCCAGAAGAACACCAGCGGCACCGCGAAATACAGCCCGCCGAGGACCAGCCCCAGGACAACCGTCGCAAGCGCAAGACCGCCGAATACGTTGACCCCCTGGAACAGCGCCAGCAGTTGTTCGGGGTTGTCGTTCATCGCTTCCGGATCATTGAGCAATTCGGTCAGCGCCTGCATGTCCATCTGCGGCGCCAGCCAGGCGCTCAGCGCGCCGAGTGCGGCAAGCAGACCAATGATGAAGAATGCGCCGAGCATCAACAACGCGCCGCGCCGTCGGCCATCGGTCAGGCCGGCCAGGACCGTTTCCACGCCCGGCGTCTCGCGCTGCTGAATCGCCCTGAACACGTTGAGCATGCCGGCGGTCAGCGCCGGCGAAATCAGCATCAGGGCCAACGTGCCGATGAGCGGCACGACCTGCACCAGCGAAATCGCCAGCAGCACCAGGACCACGCGCAGCAGCGCGCTTCCGCCGCGCGACATCAGTTCTCCGCCGCTGATCAGCCAGCCGGTACCGTCGCCGAAAGTTGCCTTGTGAATATACGGAGATTTCATCGCTCGGCCTCGACGCCGGCAAACCGAAGCGCATCTGCGCTCCACGGTTCGGCTTGTTCTATCGCCTCGGGGACATCTTCGGGGTGCTCGACCGTGTGCCAGAGATCCAGATGCGCCTGGTTCATGAATCGCTCGCGCACGCTGTGGCGCAGGAAGTCCAGCAACAGATCGTAGTAGCCGTTACTGTTGACCAGGATGATCGGACCGAAATACTGGCCGAGGCGCTTGAGCGTCATCGCCTCGAACACTTCCTCGAACGTCCCGCAGCCGCCCGGCAATGTCACCACCGCCCGGCTGTCGGCCAGCATCATGTGCTTGCGGACGCGCATGTCCGGAACGACCTCGAGAGAGGTCAGGCCTTGATGTCCCTTCTCCATGTCCATGAGAAACTTGGGGATGACGCCGTGGACTTCGCCTGCGGCCTCGCCGGCAGCGTCGGCCAGCGCGCCCATCAAACCGGTGCTGCCGCCGCCGTATACGATCGGCATGCCGGCGACGGCAAGCGCACGGCCCAGGCGCGCGGCGACATCGAAGTATTCAGGCGCCAGCGCCTGGCTGGATGCGGCGTAGACTGTTACGCGCTCAACTGACACAGACCAACAACCTCTCGAGCCCAGATGAAGAAAAAGACAACCACTGACCGCTATTGTAGACGCGCCGTCGCGCTGGTCGCAGCCGGATTGCTCCTTGTCGGATGTTCCGGCGAACCGGAGGAGCCGCTGCAGCCGGGCGAAGCGCAGTACGCTCAATATTGCTCGGCCTGCCATGCCCGCGACGGCTCCGGCCGGCCGCCGACCTTTCCGCCGCTGGCGGGTTCGGAATGGCTGGAGCTCGGACCCGAAGCGGTATCGCTGATCGTGCTGCTGGGCCTGCGCGGCGAAATCGAGGTTGCCGGACGCACCTACCGCGGCTACATGCCGAATATGCGCCAGCTCAACGACACGGAAATCAAGCTCATACTCGACTACATCGATCGGCAATGGGCCGATTGGGCACGTGTGCCGGCGACCGAGGACATCGTCGCGCTGCGCGCCCGAATCGCCGACGAGCCCCTTCTGGAGAGCCGCGAGGCGCTGGAGCGCCTGCTCGACGAGGTGGCCCCGTGAACGGGCTGCGCCCCGTCACCAACCCGCCCTCGGCGATGGTGATACTCGGCATCACCGTCGTGGCCTATCTGCTCCAGTCGATGAACCAGGTCGAATCGATGCGGCTGCTGGCGCTGTGGCCGCTGGGCACGCCCGATCAGATCAATTTCTCCCGCATCGGCGTGCTCAACACCGGGTTCGGCCCGTGGCAACTGCTCACCTACGGGCTGATGCACGGCGGTATCGGTCACTTGTTCTTCAACATGTTCGCGCTGTACATGTTCGGTCTTCCGATCGAGCAGGCCTGGGGCTCGCGCCGCTTCGTCATCTACTACGTCGTCTGTATCGTCGGGGCCGGCATCGTGCAGCTGGCCACGGCCGCGGCCACCGGCGGCGTTTATCCGACAATCGGCGCGTCGGGCGGCGTATTCGGGCTGTTGCTGGCCTTCGGCATGATGTATCCGAACCAGCGCATCCTGCTGCTGATTCCGCCGGTGCCGATCCGGGCCAAGTATTTCGTCATCGGCTACGGGCTGTTGACGCTGTTCTTCGGTGTCACCGGCACCATGGCCGGCGTCGCGCATTTCGCCCACCTGGGCGGGATGCTGTTCGGCCTCGGCATGATTCTCTATTGGGGGCGCAGCGACTACCGCAGGCGCCAGCGGTAGTGGGCCACGCGGATGAGACGGCCTGATCACGCTCGCCCGCCTGAAGCGGTCCCAAATCCGCTGCGGAGACCCGCGCACAGCATCTTGCTGCCGGTTCCGGCCCCGGTGAACTGAAGCGCGGGCCCTGGAGGCCCGCACCGATCTTGCCCGGCTTGCTTGGGGAAAGACGGATCAGTCCAGTTGGCCGATCCGAAGATTGCCGCTGAATGTCGCTGCCTCGATCGCGACGCCGGCCGACCCCGCCTCCATCGACAGGCTTTCGCCCGGGCCGCGCCCCGCCTGGACATCACCGCCGAATGCACTGGAAATGCTGCCGGAAAAGGTCTCGGCCTCGACCCGCAGGCCGGTACCTGGCGGCAGGTAAAGCTCGACGTCACCGCTGTGGCTGCTGACATCGAGCCGCGCACGGTCAGTCGGTCGAATCCGTGCCACGACGTCGCCGGATACCGATTCGATCGACAACTCGGAAACCGCGCTGCCTTCGACGCTGACGTCGCCGCTGACCGATTCCAGTTCGACCCGACCGCTTGCGCCCGAGGTTTCGACGTCGCCGCTGACCGACTTCATCCGATTGACTTCGGATGCGCTTCCCTTTGCGCTGAGATCGCCGCTGACGGTGCTTGCAGTCAGGCGCAGGGGTGTGACGTTGACCAATTCCAGGTCGCCGCTGACTGATTTTGCTTCCACCGACCGGCCCTCGAGTTCGCGCAGCCACAGATCGCCGCTGACGGTCTGAACATCCAGTTCGCTACCCCGGGGGACCAGCAGCTTGAGATCGCTCGAGGTCTTTTTCAGATTCCAGCCGGACCTGTTTTTTTTCATTTCAAGGCGGATTTTCCAGTCGTCGGGACCGCCTTCGATCACGAGTTCCTTGACGTCGTCGCCCAGCGTTCCGGACAGAAGCCATTCTTCGGCATCGTGGCCGATGATCTCGAAATCACCGGTGACGCCGCTGAACTGGATGCGCCCGTCGGGTGATGCGGATCGCGACTCGTCGACCGACTCCGCAGCCGCTGCAACGGTTGCGACGAAAAGGCCCCCGATCAGAATTGTCTTTGCCATCTCGGTTGTCTTGAAAAGTGTTTTCACAGGTTCATGCTCCGTTCGTTGTTGAGGGTTTGGTTGTGGCCGTCGTTGCGATCGATCGACCTGACCAGTCGCGCCTGGCGCATCCGCGCCTCGGTCAGGAATTCCAGCAACATCCTGTTGCCCGGGTCCTGCTCCAGGGCCTGCTCCAGCTGCGCGATGGCCTGCTGGTTGTCCTGCCAGGCCGCCATGAGCGTCGCCGGCGAATCGGTGCTCGATGCCGCCGGGGCCTCCGGCGCCGCCACGCGCATCGCCTGCACCTCCGCATGCATCGTTTCGGCAAGTCCACCAACGGGCGGCGGCGCGGGCCCTATCTGCGAGACGACCAGCGCCACGCCGCTCAGCACCGCTGCTGCGGCGAATCCGGCCGGCAGCGCCCATGACCGGCGACGCTTGCCAATCCGGCGCTCGATCGCCGCCCAGTTGCCGGGCGGGGCTTCGGCTGTGCGGGTCAACGCATCCAGCCTGCGGTCCAATTGCCTGTCGTCCATTGGAGAATTCTCGGTTCGGGAATCATCGGGTGTCATGCCAGCATCTCCTTCAAGAGGTTGCGGGCCCGGTGCAGCTGCGCTTTCGATGTTCCGGGCTCGATGCCCATCATCTCGGCAATTTCCGCGTGCCCGACGTCGGACAGGTGAAACAGCACCAGCACCTGGCGCGAACGTTCCGGCAACCGGGCGATCGCCCGCTCCAGGTCAAGGTCCGCGGCCGGCCAGGGCGGCTCGGGTGCGCTGGCGTCGATTTCGACATCGACGCTGATCAATCGCCCGCGTCGCTTCTCGCCCAGCGCGATATTGATCGCCAGACGCTTGAGCCAGCCACCGAAGGCCGCCGGATCGCGCAACTGGTCGAGCTTGTTCCAGGCCTGTACGAATGCATCCTGCAGCCAGTCCTCGGCCAGGCCCCGGTCGCCGCCGGCCAGGCGCCAGAGCACCGTCATCAGTCGACCGGCATGCGCCCGGTAAAGAGCCGAAAAGGCCTGCTGATCCCCGCGCCTGGCGGCTTGCACCCTGTCGGCGTCGGTACTGGCGGCCTGCACGGCCTCGGCAACGGTTGCTTCCATGTCTCTCATGATGCGCGTTCGGAGCGGAAGGTTTGAATGACTGCTAGATTTTGTTTTTTTTCTGCCTGGCCGGCGAATAGCACAAAGCCGGGGCACGGCCGGACTTTTGGTGTCGACTGCAACCAGAACTTAGAAGGCAACTTTAAAGGCGATTTCGCCGCCAGCATCGCCGGCTGATGCGAGTGACTATCTCTTTCGCGCCAGCTCGGCGGCCAGGTCGCCGCGGCGGATCTTGGCGTTGTGACGGATATCGACGGGCAGGGCCTTGCGCAGTTCGATGTGCTTGATCGTTTGGGTGATTTCATGTTCGGCAAGTCGCGCCGCGATGCGCGGAATCAGGGTTTCGCGCTGCTGGCCGGATTCCGGTTCGACAATGACCACGGGTATTTTGCTGCCGTCCTCGCCCACGCCAACCAGCGCCGAGCGATAGACGCCGCGTACTGCGTTGACGATGCCTTCCGCGCACTCCGTGTATAGAGTTCCTTCGGTGGTCACCACCCGCTCGCTCTTGCGCCCGCAGTACCAGAGCCTGCCGTCGTCGTCAAACCAACCCAGATCGCCCATGCGATGCCAGACCGTGCCTTGTTCGTCCTGCATTTTGGCCAGGCGGGTCTGGGCTTCGCGCTGCCAGTACTTGTCGGTGGCGGTAGGACCGGCCACACAGATTTCCCCGATACCGCCGGACTTGACCTCGACGCCGTCGGAAATGCGCGCCAGTGACTGGTCGGTGATCCGGATGATGCGAACCTGGTTGGCGGCCAGCGGATGACCGACGCAGATACCCTTGCCCTGGCGGTTGCCCTCGGAAAGTGCACCGATCAGCTCCCGCCCCGCGATGGTGGCAACAGGCAGGCATTCGGTTGCCCCGTATGGCGTGTGGATGTCGGCGGCGGCGTCCAGCGCCAGATGCATCCGCTCGACGACGGCCGGGGAGACCGGCGCACCGGCCGATAACACACGTCTAACCGTGGACAATTTCGCCGAATGCGCCTCTAAATGACGCGAAAGTGTATTCATCAGCGCCGGCGAGCCGAACAGGTTGGTCACCTTGTATTGCTTGATCAGGCTGACCAGCATCTCGGGGTTGGCTCGTGCGGGGCGGGTGAAATCCATCTTCGGGATGACCGTGGTCATGCCCAGCGCCGGGTCGAACAGCGCGAACGGCGGAAACGTCGGCAGGTCGACCTCGCCGGCGCGGATGCCGTAGCTGTCGCGCACCAGGCGGACCTGGGCGGCGAAATGGCGATGCCGGTAGACCACCCCCTTCGGTATGCCGGTGGAGCCGGAAGTAAACAGGATGGCGGCCGGCGATTCGGGGTCTGTTTCCGGGGGGTTGAAATCGGTGGCGTTCTCGGTCAGCAGGTCGCGGTAGCGTATCCCCAGCGCGAAGGGCCTCGGCCCGACCGTAATTACCCGTTTGATGTGCCCGCGCGCCCAGCCGAGCACCATGCGCGCGATCTGGGCACGGGTGATGCCAATGAAAATTTCGGGCCGCGCCTCGCCCAGGCACGCCTTGAGCGGCTTGATTCCGATGCCCGGGTCGATCAACACCGGCACGCAACCGGCTTTGAGCAACGCGAAGAACAGTGCAAAGAATTCAAGCGAGGGCGGCACCATGAAAGCCACCCGTGTGCCCGGCACGATACCCCGGCGCTGAAAGCCGGCGGCCAGTCGGTCGCTGAGATCATTGAGTTGCCGGTAGGTCCAGCGCCGATCCTGCCAGCGCCCGTTCGCCCCGCGCTTCGTCGGGACGATCAGCGCAATGCCGCCGGGCCTGTCGGCCGCCTGGGCACGCAGGGCTTCGGCAATGTTGTTGACTTCCAGCACGCAGGACCCTCTTTCACTCCAACCGGACGGGGCAGTTTACGGGAAAGGGGGCGGGCGTGCCATCGGGCGTCACTGTCGCCGGCGGACTGGCTCGGACACCGACAGAGGGCTCTGCGACACCGAACTCAGTCGTCGATCACCACGGGTCCTGGCTACGGGTGTGGGAGCTTGCCTTGAAAGCGATTGAGCGCTCGGGCCTCCGCTATCGCCGGCAGGGCCGGCTCCCACACCTGTAGATGGGGATGGGGGTGGGGACTGGCGCTAAGCCAGAAACTCCCGAATCCCCGGGACGAGGCGGTCGGCGGCGTCTTCCAGGACGTAGTGGCCGGCGTATTCGATGTAGTCGACGTCGGCGTTCGGAAAGATTTCGCGCCACTTTTCGAGCACGCGATCGTTGAACACGAAGTCCTTGGCGCCCCAGCCGAAGGCGATGGGCTTGTCGGCGAGGCCGGGGAGCTTGCGCTCGGTTTCGGCCAGCACTTTCCAGGCCGGGTCGGATTCTTTCAGCGGGATGTCCTGGACGAACCGCAGGGTGGCCAGGCGCCGCTGGGCGCCGCCTCGATACGGCGCCACCAGGCCTTTTGCGACTGCCGGCGTCAGCCGCTTTTCGGTGGCCATTCTCACCGCGAGCCCGGAGAACGCGTTGAAGCCCTTGATCAGGAACGCGCCCAGGCCGGTGCGGGCGAATGCCAGCGAGCGCGGCAGGTCGGCGTCGTCGGGGATGGTGAACGCCCAGGTGTTGAGGATGAAGATGCGGCGCACGCGCCCGGGGTTGGCGGCGGCCCAGCTCAGGCCGATGGCGCCGCCCCAGTCGTGCACGACGAGGTCGATCGGCCGCTCCGGCTCGACGGTGTCCAGCCACTCGCCGAGGTCATCGACGCGCGAGGCCAGGGTGTAGTCGTAGTCGCTGTCAGACGGACGGTCGGACAGCCCCATGCCGATGTGGTCGGGGGCCAGGCAGCGATGGCGATCGGCCAGGCCGCGGATGAGGTTGCGGTAATAGAACGACCAGGTCGGGTTGCCGTGCACCATCACCACCGGCTGGGCGGCCGCCGGACCTTCGTCGACGAAGTGCATGCAATGCCCCGAGGACAGCTCGTGGTAGTGACTGTCGAACGGATAAAGCGTGGTGTCCAGGCCCGGGAGTGCGGTCATCGCGACATCAATGGCAGGTCTTCAGGCCGCAAGCGCGGCTACCAGACCACTTCGGCCATCGAGCAGTTCAGGCCCGAGCCAATGCCCATCAGTGCGATCTTGTCGCCGCGCTGCACCCTGCCCTCGTCGACGATGCGCGAAAGCACGGTGGGGATGGAGGCCGGGCCGATGTTGCCCAGCATCGGGAAGATACGGTAGACGCGCGCCGGGTCCACGCCGAACTTGCGGATGAAAGAATCGGTGTGCGCCTTGGAGACCTGGTGGATCACGATGTGGTCCAGGTCGTGCATCACCCAGCCGAACACGGTACGTGCCGCGGTGTAGGTAAGGTTGGCCAGCTTCATGCCTTCGGTGAGCAGGGTGCGGGTGTCGGTCCACATCTGGTGATTCCAGCCGCGGCACAGGTTGTTGAACTGGGTGGCCGCGCGGGTGACCCCGCCCTTGTAGGCGTGGCCTTCGGCATCGAATTCGCGGCGTGTCATGACCATGGCGGCCGCGCCCGAACCCAGCGTGAGCGAGGCGAACTCGCCCTTGAACTGGTCGCGCGTGACGCCCGGCTCCAGCAGCCGGCGGATGGTGTGCTCGTGGATCTCGCGGCTGGATTCGCCGTTTACGATCAGCGCGTAGTCGATCTCGCCGCGCTCGAGCATGCGACTGGCGATATTCATGCCGTTGATGAAGGCCAGGCAGGCGTTGCCGACGTCGAAATTTTCGCAGGTGTCGGCCAGCTTGAGGTTGTTGTGGACCACGCAGGCCGTCGACGGCTCGAGGAAGTCGCGCGAGACCGAGGTGTTGATCAGGATGCCGATCTGGCGCGGGTCGATATCGGCCTGCTCCAGCGCCTTGCGGCCGGCCAGCGTGGCAGCGTCGGACGGCTGCATGCCGTCGTCCCAGTAGCGGCGCTCCTGGATGCCTGCCAGGTCGATCAGCGGGTTGCCCGGCACGCGCAGGCGCCTGAGCGTCGGCTCGAGACGCTCGTTGATTTCTTCGCTCGAGACCATGTTCGGCGGATCCACCGAGACCACGGACTTGATGACCACGTTTTCGAACAGCATTGGCGCCAGCCCAGCCCCCGAGACGGGGGTTTGAATGAATAATCCGCCATTATAGCGGAGGATGGTGGAGATGCCGGTTGACGGATTCGGAAAAATAGGCTTCGGGTTTTCGGGGCGCCGCAATCGCCGGCAGGGCCGGTTCCTGCACCGGTAGCAAGTTGGGTTGCCGGTTTTGTGGGCGGTGCATCCTGCGCCGATGGATTGGCCAACAATCGCGGTCGGAGCCTGCTTCTGCAACTTTCCAGGGCATCGGGGCTGGAAGCCCCTCCCCCAGCCCGCAGGGACCGCCTATTTCTTGTACTCGATCACGTCCTGCTCGATGGCGCCGAAATAGCTGACGCCGTCGGGGTCGGTCATGTCGATGCGCACGTGGTCGCCGAAATCGAGGAACGGGGTCCTGGCTTCGCCGGATGCGATGATTTCGAGCATGCGCTTTTCGGCCAGGCAACTGGCACCCCTGCTGGTGTCCTGGTTGGCGATGGTGCCCGAGCCGAGCAGCGTGCCGGCGGCAAGCGGGCGCGATTTCGCAGCGTGGGCCAGCAGTTCCGCGAACGAAAACTGCATGTCCTCGCCGGCTTCGGGCTCGCCGAACAACTCGCCGTTCAGGCGAGTCACCAGCGGGCGGTGGAGCTTGCTGTCGCGCCAGGCGTCGCCCAGTTCGTCGGGCGTCGCAAACACCGGCGCCAGCGCCGAGCGCGGCTTGGACTGCAGAAACCCGAAGCCCTTGGCCAGTTCACCGGGGATGAGGTTGCGCAGCGAAACGTCGTTGAGGATGGTGACCAGCTGGATCCGGTCGGCGCACTCGTCGGGTGAAGCGCCCATGGCCACGTCGTCGCAGATGACACCGATCTCGGATTCGAAATCGATGCCCCACGAGGTATCCGCCATGGCGATCGGATCGCGCGGGCCCATGAATCCGTCGCTGACGGCCTGGTACATGAGCGGATCGGTGAAAAAGCTCTCGGGCACTTCGGCGCCCCGGGCTTTCCTGACGCGCTCGACGTGCGGCAGGTAGGCGCTGCCGTCGAGAAACTGGAAGGCGCGCGGCAGCGGCGCGGCCAGCGCCGCGATGTCGAGAGCGAAATCTGTGTCGCAGTCGCCGTTGTTGAGCTGTTCGTAAAGCGTGTTCAAGCGCGGTGCAACGGAATCCCAGTTGTCCAGCGCAATCTGCATCGTGGGCGCGATGTCGATCGCCCGCACCGCACGCGTCAATTCGCGATTGACGACGGCCAGCATGCCGTCGCGTCCGCCTTCCTTCAGGGTTGCTAACTTCATTCGTTCGTCCTCGTTATTGAATTCTGTTGGGTCGGAAGCTGGTCGGGGTTTTGGGGATTCGATCGGGCTTGCGGTTTACGGTTTACGCTTGACGGTTTACGCTTTACGCAATCCAATTCAAAGGCCTCGCCTGCGGCGTCGTAACGCCTGGTTCACGCTTGACGCGGCCGATGGCATGGGGCGGTCTTTGGGTTTGCTTGCGTTCCACCGTAAACCGTCAAGCGTAAACCTTTATTTACCTTTCCAGCTGTCAACATATTCCTTCCATTCAACGGTTCCAGCCTCGTCGGTGACATCCAGCGCGTCGCGGGTATCGATCATGACGGCGACTTCTTCGGTGCCTTCGGCTTTCGGCTCGAAGGCGTTTTTCAGCGCTTTCGGGTGCGGGCCGTGGGTGAAGCCGCAGGGGTGCAGGGTCATCATGCCCGGGTGGATGTTGTCGCGCGAGAAGAAGTTGCCCGCGTGGTAGAAGATCAGTTCGTCGTAGTCGTCGTTGTTGTGGAAGAAAGGCACCTTGAGCGCACCCGGATCGGTTTCGAACGGGCGCGGGACGAAGGTACAGACCACGAATCGATTGGCGATGAACGTCGTATGCGCCGACGGCGGCAGGTGGTAGCGGTGGCTCATCAGCGGGCGGATGTCGCGCCAGTTGATCTTGACCGGCACCAGGTCGCCGTGCCAGCCCACTGCATCCAGAGGATTGAACGGATAGCTGATGGTCGACAGCTGGTTGCGGCGCTTGACCACCACGTCCCACTGCGCCTCGCCCTGCTGCGCCTTGAATTTTTCATCGATCGTCGGCGTATCGAGCATGGCCGGATCGAAGATCGCGTGCGGTCCGAGAATGCCCTTGTCGGGCAGCATGTAACTGGAATTGGTCGCCTCGATCATCAGGACGTCCAGCGCAGCGTCGCTGGCCAGCCGCCACATGGTGCCGCGCGGCAGCATGATGTAATCGCCGTCTCTGAATTCCATGCGGCCGTAGTCGCAGTAGAGCTCACCGGCGCCGGCATGGACGAACAGGAGTTCGTCGCCGTCGGAATTGCGCGCCAGGTGATCCATGCCGCCCGGCGACTGCCAGGACCGGATACGGGTATGCGCGTTGTGCATCAACTCGGCGGCGTCCCAGGGCGACCCCGACGGCGTTTCCAGCCGGGTGGTATCGAAGGCGCGCGGCCGCAGCGGGCCGTCAAAGTTTGTCCAGCCGGTCGGCGGGTTGGCGTGATACATATGGCTGGCCGGACCGAAAAATCCCTCCTTCCCGAGCTCACGCTCGTACGTGCCTTCCGGCAGATCGCAATGCGCCTGGCGGGACGCGTCGCCCTCTACTTTCGGATGTGTAATCCAGTTTTTCATGGTTGGCCCTGGGTTTGGCAATATTCAGTTCTTGATAAACAGGTTTACGCTTTACGGTTTACGCGTTACGCAACCAACATCATCAAGCGCTGTATGGCTTTTGATTGCGTTCCACCGTAAACCGTAAAGCGTTCGCCGTACTCGTCAGAGAACGCCGCGCCGTTCCTGATCCCGCTCGATGGCTTCGAACAGCGCCTGGAAGTTGCCTTCGCCGAAACCTTCGTTGCCTTTTCTCTGGATGATCTCGAAGAACAGCGGGCCGATGTTGGTTTCGGTGAAGATCTGCAGCAACTGCTTTTGCTGGTCGGCTTTTTCGGCGTCGATCAAGATCTTGTTCTTGCGCATACGCTCCAGGTCTTCGCCATGGTTGGGGATGCGCTCATTGATCACGTCGTAATAGGTGCCCGGCGTGTCGAGGAAGCTGATGCCGTTTTCGTGCAACTGTTCCACGGTTTCATAGATGTTCTCGGTGTACATCGCGATGTGCTGCACGCCTTCGCCGTTGTACTCGTCGAGGTATTCGTTGATCTGGCTCTTCGGGTCTTCCGACTCGTTGATGGGAATCGAGATGGCACCGTTGGGTGCGGTCATGGCCTTTGACCTGAGCCCGGTCTGCTGACCCTTGATGTCGAAGTACTTCACCTCGAAAAAGCCGAACAGGTTTTCGTAGAAATCCGCCCACTCGGCCATGTTGCCGTTGTAGACGTTGTGGGTCAGGTGGTCGACGAAGGTCAAGCCTGCGCCCTTGGGGTTGCGCTCCACGTCCGGATCGAACTCGAAGTGCTGCTCGATATCTTCCACGCCGCCGGTCAGATAGAGAACGCTGCCGCCGATACCGGTGATGCGCGGGCAATCCAGGGGCAGTGAATCGGCGTCGCCTTCGAAATCCTTGCCGCCCTTGTCCATGATGTGTTCCCAGGCCGACTCGGGCCGGTCGACGCGTATACCGAATCCGGTGCAGCACGGGCCGTGCTCGGCGGCGAATTCGCTGGCGAAGGAATCCGGCGTTTCGTTGACCATGAAGTTGATACCGCCCTGGCGATAGAGGGTGACCGGCTGGTCGGCGTGCCGGGCCACGGCGACGAAACCAAGGTGCTTGAACAGATCGTGCAGCTTTTCAGGCTCCGGGGAAGCAAATTCGATGACTTCGAATTTCTGGACGCCAAGGGGGTTCGGACGCGGATCGGCCATTGCG
>DATGCS010000023.1:0-9622 GCA_035311685.1 Wenzhouxiangellaceae bacterium | reverse complement strand
CGTCCTGATCGTTTTCCGCCTGCGCTGAGGCTGGTGCCAGACGTGCCGACAGGCTTTGCCATCTTGCGTACACTGTCGCCCTGTCCAACCGGAGCAACGCCTGTCAATGACCAGCCCCAATGAGATCGACGACGCCACCCGGACCCGCATCGAGGCCCAGGTGTACCGCGAGCTTGTCGCGCATCTGCAACGCTATCCAGAAGTGCAGAATATCGACTTGATGAACCTGGCCTACTTCTGCCGCAACTGCATGTCGAAGTGGTATCGATCAGCGGCGCAGGAGGAGGGCATCGAGCTCGACTACGATCAAGCGCGTGAAATCGTCTACGGTATGCCCTATCCGGAATACAAGGCACGCCATCAGGAGAAAGCGACTGCCGAGCAGCTGGCGGCATTCGAGGACGCCGAGAAAAAAGCATCGGTGTAGTGAAGCCGAAAGCTTGGACAGGCGTAACGGAAGGGTGTATGCGATGAGTGTCCGTGTGATCCGGCTTTTGCTCGGATCTGGTGATGTCCGTCGAATACGGGATAGTTCCGAGTGTCATACTGTCCGGAGCTTCAAGATGTAACGATGACATGACGAAGGACCGGGGCACAGTCAGATGACGGCCTATCAACTGGCGATCGTTTCCGCCGGCGTTTTCTTTTTGAATGCTCTACTGACGGGCGTCTGGAAGTACCGCCAGATTGCTGCCAGCGACCAGGCTCGCGCCCACCCTTATGTGGATATCGCGCATCGAGCATCTCTGATGTACAGTTTTGCCGCGCTGTTGGTAGCGACGTTTGTCGAAATCAGTCAACTGCCGAACAAAATCGAGTTTGTTGCGACGTTTTTTCTTGTGATCTATTTCGCCATGGCGATTATCAGCTACATGGTGCAAGGGTTCCTCAAGAAGACGGAAAATCAATTCATCAACGCTCCTCTCATTTTCGGTTGGTTCATGTGGTCACTGATCATTGCGGAAATCGGGGGATTCTGCGTACTCCTGTTCGGGGTGATCACTGCAATTTTTGAGTGAGTGGGGGCACGCCGGCACACGGACGCCCATATTTTTGCTTCTCTCGATATGGATGTATCCGTTGTTCTCTCGTTAAGGGTGTCTCCGTTATTCTCGGCGCTCTGAACGTCGAGCGCGAACTGCTGATCGCCTTGGACCTGCTGCTGGTGGTGCTTCCGGGGAACTGCTGTACTCAATATCCTCGCGCGATCCTGCAAGGCCGCCGGGCATCTTCGACATCGTCCAGGTAGTGCTCGTGGTCAGCGCGCTGCTGGTCAACGCAGTAGCGCTGTGGGCGATTTTAGTCGTCGCGTTTCCGCCGGTGTTCAGGTTAGCCTGAGGGAATGATCGTGATATCGCTCCTTGCACCGCTTTATTCAGTGTCGATCAGCCTCAAGATGTTGACATATCTGAATGAACGCATTGCCGAAGGCGAAAGCCGGTTTGCGTCACGGTATTCCTTGATTCCGGACCCTTCGACGATCCGGTTCATGAAGCTGTACAAAGCGCAGATGGAAATTGCATCGAAAAGAGCGTCGTCGTCCCAACCTTCGGCAAACACTGCGTCGGCGTCGGACTGTTCGACCGATTTTGGGCTCACGGTAAGCTTTCTGACGTACTCGAATACAGGGGCGAGTTTCATGGGAAGCACGTTCCAATCAAACACTATCGAATCGGCTTCGAATACAGACGGGTCGATGCCGAAGGCTTCCGCGTAACGCCGATGTGCCGTGAAACAGTATTCGCACCCGTTCAATGAAGACACATACGCTGCAATGAGCTCTCGCTCACCGATTGAAAAGGCGGAGTTGTCCTCACGCAGCACAATGTCATGATATTCAAGTAAAGGCTTTACGGCCTTTGGGAATCTTTTGAAAAGTGACATGACATCTGCGGCTTTTCTTGTAGTTTGGAAGAAGCTCATTTTTTTCCTTGCGTTAGGGAACTGAATTCTTTCGAAGGCTATTGCCAGGATAGGCATTTCGACAATCCGGTAACTTTCAGCAAGTCGGAAAGCGCTGAACTCCAAGGCAGGGCTCGCCATTCGCTGTTGGCTGCGCCTTGCGCTGCTTATCCAGTCAAGCTCTGACTGCTGAAAGATCAGCCACGGGGTACATTAGAATTGCGCACCGATCCTGATACCGTAGGTTCTTGGTGCGCCAAAAACCCCCTTGAAGCTGGGCCCCGATCCAATAATAAAGGTCCCGGTCGAAACCGAATACAGGACGTTATTGTCTTCGATGTTCTGTACGAAGCCCTCGACAAACCAGGCGTCATCCGCGCCTGAATAACGCAGACGCACATCCGTCTTGCTGAAATCGTCTCTACGATCGCTTTCGCGGTTCTGAACCCGGAGAAATGCATCGCTCTCATAGTGGAACTGAACGAGAGGGGTCAAGGTGCCTGAGCCAACGGGAATCGTGATCGGCTCCAGGGTGAGTGTTGCTGTAAATTCCGGGGCGTTGACCAATCGGTTACCCGAAAGATCTTCCACGTTACCGGTGAGGTCATCGAGAACGTTGGGGAACCGCTGAAACTCCGTGTTCAAATAGCCGAGCGAGAGCGCAACATTTCCGCCGTTCCAGGGCCGGGCAGAAGCTTCGAGCTCCAGGCCCCAGATATCGGCAGAAGCAGCATTACGGGTAATATTTTCGATTACTCCGTTCGGTTGAGTTTCCACCTGAGCAAGCTGCAGATCTTCGTAGTCATAAAGAAATGCAGCAGCGTTCAGGCGGAGCAGATTGTCAAACAGGGCGGTTTTTATTCCGGTCTCATATGAAATCACTGTCTCGGGATCGTACACTTGTTGGCTTGCGCCGCGATTGAAGCCACCTGCTTTATAGCCGGTGCTGACGGAGCCATAGATCAGTGTTTTGTCGGGCAAGGTATAGTCCAGCGCGATGCGCCAGGTAGCTTCTTCAAAATCGGCACTTTGATTCTGGGATATGATCTGAAACGGCGGTGGGCCCATGGCATCCAGGCGCCGAATAACCTGCTGGCTGTCGGGCTTTTTCTTTTCGTCCTTCGTGTAGCGTCCCCCAACCGTGAGGTCCAGACTTTCGTTCAGAGCGTACGTGCCCTGCGCGAAAAAGGCATAGGAACGGCTGCTTTGATTCCGGTCCACGAAGTCGAAATCCAGCCGACTGAAAGCCCCGAAACTGGTCGGAATCTGGATGTTGAAAACGCTGTTCAGTTCCTCGTCCAGGTAAAATGCACCGACGATCCAATCCAGATTTCGATCGCCGTTGGAGGCCAGCCGCAGTTCGTGCGTGGTGGACTCGGAGGAGAACGTTTCCTGCAGTATAGAATCTGAAACCGCGGTTCCGTCAAGGTCGTTAAGCGACTCACGTTCCTCGTCGCGATAAGAAAATTGATAAGTCGCGGTGGCAAAGTCAAGGTCATAGTTGACATTGAGCCGTGAGGCATCGGTGTTGTTGTCGCGAAAACCCTCAGTATTCAGAGGGAATCTGGTCCGGCTCGGGGCGACGACCGAGGGGTTGGGGTTGCCTTCAAAGGGGAGAAAGGCCTGGACACCGCCGACGCCACTCTTCTGATATGTCTCAACTGTTCCGAGGATCGTCAGCCTTTCCGTCGGGCGTCCAAGAACATGCAGCCTGGCGGCAAAATCTTCGGCATCGTCGCCCTTCTCACGAACGGGCGTGTTGTCCCTGAAGCCATCACGGGACTCATTGATGAAAGCCAGGCGTACGGCGAGGGTGTCGTCGACCAGCGGTACGTTGATTGCACCAGTCGTCAAGAACCGGTCGAAATTTCCGTAACGCGTTTCAACGAAGCCACCGAAGTCGTTTTCCGGCTTCCGGCTGATCAGGTTGACGGCGCCGGAGGTACTGTTGCGTCCGTAGAGCGTACCCTGAGGGCCACGCAAGATCTCGACCCGTTCAACGTCGAAAAAATAGGCGTTTGCGCCTGAGAGCCGCGGCACGTAGCCACCGTCAATGTGAAATGCAGTGGTCGGATCCGCCTCGTTTCTGTTGTCAGTTGCCGAAATTCCCCTAATAGTGATGAATACCGCGTCACGGGAAGTCTCGTTGGCGAAGTTCACGTTGGGAGCCAGCTGGCCAAGCGCCGTAGTATCCGTCGCGCCCAAGCGGGAAAGCGCATCTCCCGACACCGCAGTGATTGCCAAGGGCACTGTGGACAGTGCCTCTTCACGCCGCTGAGCCGTGACAACAATCGTGTCGTCAATTTCAGGTTCGCTCGCCGCCGACGATACTGAATCCACCTGTTCAGGGTCGCCGTCTGTCTGCGCCCAGGCCACAATTGCGACCTGGCTGAATCCATAGAACAACAGGGTGATGGCCAGTTTTCTCATTTGAACGCTCCCGCAACCTTTGGAAATTATGCTTGAAGGTGAAAGCATATTGTTTTTTTTCGGTCGTTGCAAGCGCGATTTTTCCGGCGGCCGCAAAATGGGCCTGATCCACCATGCCGATCGAGTTCCAGCGACAGCACATCGGTCTCAGCTCGATCCCGTAACATGAGACCTTCGCTCAAGCCGGTTCTGTTCAAATGATGGATTTGCACTCCCACCTGCCCTATCGTTTTGCCCAACTGTCGCTTCGCATCCGTCGGGCCACAACTGAACGGTTTGTTCGGGCGCTCGGGATATCCACCCGCGAGTGGCGTGCGCTCGGGATGATCGGAATAAAAGGCTCTTCTACGCCTACCCAACTCAGCGAACTCACGGGCATGGACAGGGCGACTATCACCCGCGCTACTGCGAAGCTGATCAAGCTGGACTTGCTTTGTCGCTCCGCGCACGAAAGCGACAGCAGGAGCGTGATGCTGCATTTAACCCCTGAAGGCGAAGAGCTTTGCAGACAGATCGTTCCGAAGGTCGAGCGCTCCGGCGAAATGGTCCGAAATCTGTACAGCCCTGGCGAATTCGCGCTTTTCCTGGAGTTTATCGATCGACTTGATAACGCGATTTCCGAAGATCTTTTCGATGAAGAGAGCGAACCTGATCTTGCAAAATAACTTGAATGTGAAAGTTGATTTGGTGATACGCTTCTCTGGAATCTGTGGTTTTTCCCTGATTTCTGCGACCGCCGTCTGACTGCCGAAGGCGTTCCGAATGGTTATGTGCCCGTGGTTGACGGTGACATTCGAGGTGCCCAGGGTCTGGGATCTGGGCGAAAAGGAAGGGTCTTTATGCCTGTTCAAAGCAACTGGTCCTCTCGCGGAGCCTTTATTCTGGCAGCTGCCGGCTCTGCTGTCGGCCTCGGCAATCTGTGGCGTTTTCCTGCGGAGGCAGGTACGCATGGCGGAGCGGCCTTTGTTCTGGTTTATCTGGCTTGCATAGCGATAATCGGGATTCCACTACTGCTCGCAGAATTCGTGATAGGGCGCACTGGCCGTAGCAGCGCAGTCGAAAGCACGCTTAATTTAGCTCGCCAATCCGGAGCCTCGCCGGTGTGGGCAAGTTTAGCCTGGGTGGGGATGTTTGCAACGTTTCTCGCCCTGAGTGGCTATACGATAGTGATCGGCTGGGTCCTTTACTATGCAGGCCGGTTTGCCACGGAATTCGCCATGGCACTGAGTCATGGCGACCCGTTTGCCGGAGCATTTCAAGGTAAATCGGATGGTGAAGTTCGAGGCATGATGACCGGGCTTTTTACAAGGCCGGTGCTGCTCCTTTTCTTTCACTTTTTGGTAAGTGCCTGCACTGCGGCGATTGTGCTTCGTGGCGTCCGGTACGGGATCGAATCGCTCGCCCGTGTGGGCATGCCGTTATTCTTTTTATTGATCCTGGGCATTGCCATCTATGCCGCGACAGTAGGTGACCTCGCGGCGGCAACGAAGTTTCTTTTCGAGCCCGATTTCAATCTGGCGCTGCAACCGAAAGTGATGAGCGCCGCTCTGGGACAAGCTTTCTTCTCCCTCGCGCTCGGCGGGGCAGCCATGATCACTTACGGTGCCTATGTGTCGCGAGAAACCAGTCTACCTGGTGCTAGTGTGGCAATCGCGGGCTTGGACACATTTGTGGCGATAATCGCAGGCTTTGCAATTTTTCCAATCGTATTTTTGGTTGGGTTGGAACCAAGCGCCGGGCCCGGTCTGATCTTCCAAAGTCTCCCTCTAGCCTTCCAGACAATGCCGGCGGGCGCGCTGATCGGACTTTTGTTTTTCATCCTGTTCATTCTCGCGGGACTTACCTCTTCAGTCGCAATGCTGGAAGTCGTTGTGGCCTGGACTTGTCGTCGATTCGATATCGAGCGAACAAGCGCAACCATAGTGATTTCTGTGATTGCCTTTTTCGTTGGACTGCCTGCTCTACTTAGCTTGAATATCATAAATGAGGTTCGGCCGCTGTTTTTTGTTCCAGGATTTCGCGATGCGAACTGGTTCGATGCACAATTTGGCATGATTTCCCGATTGTTACTGCCGCTTGCCGGTTTAATAACGGCGATATTCATAGGCTGGATTGCCGATCGCAAGCTCGTGGATAAAGAAACAGGGCTCAGAGGGCGCCATCTCCTGCTATGGCGGTTCCTCGTAGCCTGGCTCTGTCCGCTTGGTCTGGGTGCGATGCTTTTCTTTGGAATGTTTCCCGAGCTTTTCAGCGATGCCGCCTCTGCTTCCTGAGCATGTAGAGAAGTGAATCAATTCGTTTACAGCATCACAGGAACATAAAGAAAGCCAGAGCGGTTTCCCCGGGTGTTCAATAGTTCTTCCGACAGCCGAGCGCGCAAGACGTGCGCACCGAAGGCCCCAGCGCCACGCACATGAATGCCGCTACGACACCCAGCGTCACGATAATTGTCGCAGTCATGGTCTTTCCCTGTATTTGCTGAATCTTACCGTCACGCATCACTGCTGTAGTCAGCATGACTCCGATACGCTGCCCGACCAGGGCAAAACTGGGTGGAGATGGAGATCGAGATCGACGCCACTGCCTGTTCGTATGCAATGCTGCCTCAAAAGACAAGGGCGGATCGCGGAACTGTCGCCTAGATCTTACCCGAAGGCTCCCGTCGAGCGCCTCGGCACCTGATGTGGGTCGGCGAGCACTCGGTCAGGTTTCCGACCAGACCGCCAATTCATTCCCATTCGGGTCCGCAAAATGAAACCGCCGCCCACCCGGAAATTCAAAAATCTGTTCGACAATCTCCCCGCCCGACTCCAGCACCACTTCAAAGGTATTCTCCAGCTCGCTGCTGTAGAGCACGACCGGCGCGCTCCCGCTGGCGGTGCTGGCTGTCTTGTCGGACTTGTAGAAACCGCCGTCCATGCCGGCGTCCTGGAACGAAACACGGGGAACCTCTGAATAACCCTGCGAGGGCGCGACGGCGCCATTGCGGGATGCTCCGGTTCGGCTTGGCGGAGCGCCCGCAAAGGCCCGTCCCGCAGGGTTTCGCCGGAAAAGCCGCATCTCGCGCGTTGCGACCCTCGGCCGTAGCTATGGCTACTGTCGCTCGGCTCGCCCCACACAATCTGCGGCTTTTCTGAGTGAAACGCGCTCCGCGCAGGGTTGTTCAGAGGTTCCCTGCTCCCACCCGTAGTCGACGAAATTCCAGCCGAATGCTCTAGAGTAAAAAGCCTTCGCGGCCTCGATGTCGCGTGCGGGCAGTTCGATATAGTCAATGGCTCCGATCTTCTTCATGTTGTCCTCCTGACTCATGACGACTGGCGTATTCATCCCGAAGGGTGAGCTATGTCCGGGTTTGCGCGCGTGTCCCGGCGTCGAATGCACTACCCTTGACGCCCTGTGCGGTCCATCAGCCCATCTGAACTTGACTCGAGATGCCCAAGACTCCTGAAATCTGGATTTTCGCCGCAGTGTTCTCGGCAACCCTGACGCTGCCCGTCTGTTCGAGTGCGCAGACTGGCGAGGAAGGCCGCGAGACCGCCGGCCAGGCCGACGAGGATCGCTCGGTTCGTCGCCTGGGGGACATCGTCGGCAGTGGCGGCGATGACGATTTCCTGATGGCTATTCCGGAGATGAACGTACCGCCGCCCCGCCAGAGGCCGGACGTGCAGCTGCCGGATCCGCAGCGCGATCAGCGTCTTCAGGCGCTGCTCGACCGACAGGCGGCAGCCGGCGATAGCGCGCAACTCGAGGCCGAGCTGGCGAGGCTGATGGACGAGGTCCGAAGCGCTGCGCTGGACGCCGTCGCGGCCGGCGCGCTGGAAACCGCTCGCGCCCGGCAGGCCGTGCTCTCCGTGCTCGCGCCGGAACTGGGCATACAGCCGGAAATCGATTCGGCGATCGCGGCCGATGCCGAGAACGAAGCGCTAATGGCGCAGTTTGCCGAAGCGCTTGCAGCTGGACGGCTGGTCGAGCCGCAAGCGGATTCCGCGCTTGGTTATCTTGAACGGCTCCGCCAGGCCGATCGGCGGCCCGGCGACCTAGCGCCGCTGGCGGCCGATCTTCGCCGCGCGATGGTCGAGCGGTTCACCGGATTACTGGATGACGGCCAGGTCGGGGCCGCGACCGAATGGCTGGAGAATCTTGAGACTGTTCCGGTACCGGCGCGCCGGCTCGCGGAGCTGCGCGAGCAGCTGCAGGTGCAGCGCGCCGCTCGCGCGGCCGAGCTGCGCCGGCTGTTCGAGCTTGCTTTGGCCGCGGTCGAGATCGATACAGCCGCCGCGTTGTTGGAGCGGATGTCGGCGCTGGATGTCGATGCCGCCGAGGTTCAGGCCATGCGCGATCGCCTGTCGCGGATTCGCCGGTATGGTCGATTCGAGCCGGGACAGGTGTTTGGTGAAGCCGTGCCGGGCCCGGTCGGCGGTCCGGAGATGGTGGTGATCCCGACCGGCAGCGCCATGCTGGGATCGCCGCCGGACGAAGCGGGGCGATTCGCGGGCGAAGGCCCGCGTTTCGAGGCCGAGTTCGACATCGGCTTTGCGCTGTCTCGCACCGAGATCACGGTTGCGCAGTTCCGGGCGTTCGTCACAGCCACCGATTACCGCACCGATGCCGAGCGCAACGGCGAGTCGAGTATCTTCGACGTCCGGACCGGCGGTATCACCGCGCGGCGCAACGTCGACTGGAAGGACGATTTCCGGGGCAATGACGCGCGCGGCGGCGATCCGGTGACCCATGTGTCGTTCAATGATGCCCGTGCGTACGCGGCATGGCTTTCCGAAGTGACCGGCCAGGCGTATCGACTGCCGACCGAAGCCGAGTTCGAATATGCCCTGCGCGCCGGCACTCAAACGCGTTACTGGTGGGGCGACGCAGCGCCGGAAGACGCTGTTGAAAACCTGGCTGGTGCAGACGACCGGTTTGTCGGCGGTCAGCGCTGGACCGACGCATTCGCCGGCTACCGGGACGGCAGCTGGGGACCGGCGCCGGCCGGTTCGTTTTCGCCGAATCCGTTCGGCCTTTTCGATATCGGCGGCAATCAGCTCGAATGGGTGGCCGACTGCTGGATCGACGACTACAGCGACCCGCCCGTCGACGGCCTCGCGCGCATCGTTGCCGACTGTGACCGACGAGTGCTGCGCGGCGGCGCCTGGAGCAATGCCCCCCGGATGAGCCGCTCGGCGTATCGGCTGGCCGGGCGTTCCGATTTCAGCGGCGCACGCGTGGGTTTCCGCGTTGCACGCGAGCTGCGCGAGCGGGACGCGGATTCGGAAGCGGACTGACACGGCCCAAG
>DATGCS010000022.1:0-17714 GCA_035311685.1 Wenzhouxiangellaceae bacterium | reverse complement strand
GGGCGTCTTCGAGATGGCCGAGGCCGATGTTGTAGGCGGCCAGCGCCAGCCACAGGCGATCGGGCTGGTCGATGCGGTCGGGCAGCCGGTCGATCATCGATTGCAGGTAACGGGCCCCGCCCAGCACGCTTTGCTGCGGGTTGTTGCGGTCGTCTATGCCGAGCTGGCGCGCGGTGGGAATGGTGAGCATCATCAGGCCGCGCACCCCGGTGCGCGACACCGCCGTCGGATCCCAGTGCGATTCCTGGTAGCTGACAGCGGCCAGCAGCCGCCAGTCCAGGCCGGTGACCTCTTCGGCCTGCTCCAGCAAGGGTCGCACGTCGGGCAGGCGCTGGCGCATCTGCTGCATGAACGTGAAGGTGCCGACCGGCTCGTAGCCTTCGACGTGGCTGAAGTAGCGTTCGCGCAGCCGGGTGAGCGCAATGCCGGTGCGCGGCAGGGCGAAGAATTCCCGCATTTTCTGCACCAGCGTATCGTCGTCGCTCAGTCGCGCGGCCCAGGCGAGAGACTGTGGGTTTTCGATCTCGAATGCCGGACGAACGGCCGGGAAATAGCGTCGATTGAGGTCCAGAATGTTTGAATCCACTATCGTGTATTCAATTTCTTCATCGCTGACCGCTTCGAGCAGATCCTCGATGCTTGCGTTGTCGCGCGTTTCCCATTCAAGCCCGTATCGCTCTCGCAACGGTTCCAGAAACGTTGCGTAACTTGTGCCGCCGATGATCGCCAGTCGGCCCTCGGTGAGGTTGTCGAGATCACGCGGGCGACGCGACCCGCGCCGATAGACCACCACAGGCTTGACCGATTCGTAGACCGGACCGAAACGCACCTGGTGAAGTCGTTCAGCGGTGCGTGACAGATTGGCGGCTACGAAATCACCCTGGCGGTGCGCCAGAGTCGGCAGCAGGGCATCGACCGAGGGCAGGTTGAGCACTTCCAGCGGCACGCCGACGTAATCGGCGAAGCGCTGCGCAAGATCGTATTCGAATCCGGCGTCCCCGTTGGGGCCCAGGTAATAGGTGGTCGCGCCGTTGATGGTCAGCATCACCAGCTTGCCGCGTGCGTGGATTCTTTCCAGCTCGGTCAGGCGGTGATGGCCGGAAGTGGCGACCAGGATGACCACAAGCGCCAGCAATATCCGCAGCTGCGGTCGCCCGCGTAAATGGCGCGGGTGAACGTTGCCTGGATTGTCATGACAATCGTCATGCCCCTGGGCGGCCTGGGCCGTGCCGTGCACCATGCTTTTACCCCGGTCTCGAGATGCGAAGCTATTATGAACACGTTGGGGACTCAATACATCATTCGCGTGGTCGGGCAAGCCCACGCTGATCTGCTAGAATTTCGCGCTATTTCCCAGCCTTCAGGTCGCCCGGTCGAGAGACCTCGGGCGAAAACGCCCAGCATGTCAGATTCAACATCCATCCGTACCCGCTTCGCCCCAAGCCCCACCGGTTTCCTGCATATCGGCGGCGCCAGGACGGCGCTGTTCTGCTGGCTGGCCGCACGCGCCAGTGGCGGCGAGTTCATCCTGCGAATCGAGGACACCGATCGCGAGCGTTCCACGCCGCAGTCGGTGCAGGCGATCCTCGAGGGGCTGAAGTGGCTGGAGCTGGACCCGGATGAGGGGCCGTTTTACCAGAGCGAGCGCATGCCGCTGTACCAGGCCGCGGTCGAGCGCCTGCTCGACGAGGGCAAGGCGTATCGCTGCTATTGCTCGCGCGAGCGTCTGGAGAAACTGCGCGAGGAGGCCATGGCGCGCGGCGAGAAGCCCCGCTACGATGGCCACTGCCGCCACCTGGACGAGGCGCCCAAGGGCGTCGAGCCGGTGATTCGGTTCCGCAATCCCGGCAGCGGCACGGTGGCATTCAAGGATCGCGTGCGCGGGCCGATCGAGTTCGATAATCGCGAGCTCGATGACCTGGTCATTCAGCGCACCGACGGTTCACCGACCTATAACTTCGCAGTGGTGGTCGACGATCTGGACATGCGCATCAACCTGGTGATCCGCGGCGACGATCACATCAACAACACGCCGCGCCAGATCAATCTTTACCATGCCCTGGGCGCCGAGCCGCCGGAATTCGCCCATGTGCCGATGATCCTGGGCGACGACGGGGCAAGACTTTCCAAGCGCCATGGTGCGATCGGCGTAATGGCCTGGCGCGAGCTGGGTTACCTGCCCGATGCCATGGTCAACTACCTGGCCCGGCTGGGCTGGTCGCACGGCGATCGCGAGCAGTTCAGTCGCGACGACCTGGTCGCGCTGTTTCGCATCGACGACGTCAACCGCAAGGCCTCGCGCTTCGACATCGAGAAGCTGAACTGGCTCAATCAGCACTACCTGAGAACCGGGCCGACCGAGCGGGTGGCGCCGGAACTGGACTGGCACCTGCGGCGCGTCGGGCTGGACCCGGCCGGGGGGCCTTCACCGGTCGACCTGGTGCGCGTGCAGGCCGATCGCTGCGAAACCCTGGTGGAAATCGTCGAGCAAAGCCGGCCGTTCTACGCCGACTTCGACGAATTCGATCCGGGTGCGGCCAAGAAGCATCTGCGCCCCGTTGCCGCCGAGCCATTGAAGATGTTGCGCGATCGCCTGGTCGACGTGGACTGGACGCCGGAGGCGCTGGGTCAGGCGGTGCATGCGACAGCAGAACTGCTGGAGATCGGCATGGGCAAGCTTGGCCAGCCGCTGCGCGTGGCCCTGATGGGCCACGGGCAATCGCCGTCCATCGATCAGACTCTTTGGCTGGTCGGCCGCGAGCGCACCCTGGCGCGCATCGACAAGGCGCTGGAGTTCATCGCCGCCCGTGCCGTCGCCGGCTGAATCGGTGCCGGCATCGTTAGGCCGCCGACAGGTTGCGGTAGACTACCGTACATGCAAACCGGTCGCGTCATCGAGGAGGTCGAGCAGCGCTGCGCGCGAGATCATCTGCGCCTGACGCCGACGCGTCGGCGCGTCCTCGAACTGGTGCTGGAGGCCGAAGGGCCGGTCAAGGCCTACGATCTGCTCGACCAGCTGAAATCGGAGCAGCCCAACGCCGCACCACCCACGGTGTATCGGGCGCTGGAGTTTCTGCTGGAGCATCATTTCATTCACCGGCTGGAGACGCTCAATGCGTTCGTCAGCTGTTTTCATCCCAAGCACCAGCATTACGGCCAGTTCCTGATCTGTGAAGACTGCGGCGCGGTGCGCGAAGTGGCTGAAAACCGGCTTTCCGACGACCTGGCCAGGCTCGCCCGCGATGCGGATTTCACGCCCACGCGCCAGGTGCTGGAGGTCTATGGCACCTGCGGCAAGTGCAGGCGGCAGTGCAAGGCAGACTGATCTGCGATGTCGCGGCGAGAAAAGCTCTATCACCTGCACGATATTCTGCGCCAGCGGCGTACCCCGGTATCCAGACAGCACCTCATGGAAGAACTCGGGTGCAGCCAGGCGACCCTCTACCGGCTGATCGCGGAACTTCGCGACGCCCTGGGCGCACCGCTGGAGCAGGATCCCGACAGCCGTCATTATTATTACGACCGCAGTCTGGCCGGCAACTTCGAGCTGCCCGGGTTATGGATAAGCCCGGAAGAGCTGCAGGCGCTGTTGACCGCGCGCCAGATACTCACCAATGTCCAGCCCGGTCTGCTGCAGGACGAACTCGACCAGCTCCAGCAGCGCATGTCGCAGCTGATCGACGCCGAGGGTATCGAATTCTCGGCCCATCCGGAGCGCGTGCACATCCGCCACGACGCCGGCCGGCCGGTGCCCGGGCGGCTATTCGAGGATCTGCTGCGCACACTTTTTGCGGGCCGCCGGGTGCGCATCCGCTACCATGGTCGGCGGCGCGACGCGGTCAGTGATCGCGAAATCTCGCCGCAGCGGTTGACTTCATATCGCGACCGGTGGTATCTCGACGCCTGGTGCCACCAGGCCGAGGGGCTGCGCAGTTTCGCCGTGGAGCGGATCAACGAAATCACCCCGCTGGAAGACGCCAGTGAACGGATAGAAGCCGAGGAGCTTCATGGGCATTTCGACCAGGCCTACGGGATATTCTCGGGGCCGGCCGAACATACCGCCGAAATCCGGTTCTCGGCCGAAGCCGCGCGTTGGGCTGCCGAGGAACACTGGCACCCGGAGCAGCAGATCTCATTCGAGTCCGACGGATCGCTCAGGCTAAGCCTGCCATTCGGCTCAAGCCGCGAACTGGTCATGGATATTCTCCGCTACGGCGGCGACGCAGAGGTGATTGCGCCGGGTTTCCTGCGCGAACGGCTGGCTGTCGAGATTGCGCGAATGCAGCAGGCCTACGCGGCCTCCGTCTGAGCTGATGCCGGATGAGCAGGAGCCGGCGGTTGTCATGGATTGTTCATATGACATTGTTGTAATTCCAGGGGCCGAAACTGCATGAGCAAGCCAATGGAAAAGACGATTCTGGTTGTCGAAGACGACGTCGCCATCCGCGATATGGTGATGTTCAATCTCCGGCGATCCGGTTTCGAGGTCTTCGAGGCCGGCGACTGCCAGGAAGCCCGTATCCAGGTGGCCGATCGCATGCCGGATTTGATCCTGCTGGACTGGATGCTGCCCGATACAAGCGGCGTCGAGTTCGCGCGCAGCCTCGGGCGAGAGGAGTTGACCGCAAATATTCCGATCATCATGCTGACGGCCCGAAGCGCCGAAGACGACAAAGTACGCGGCCTCGACAGCGGCGTGGACGACTACATCACCAAGCCCTTTTCGGCGCGCGAGCTGATGGCTCGGATTCGAGCCGTTCTTCGCCGGGCGGCGCCCGAGGGCGGCGGCGATCAGGTCGGCGCCGGAAAGCTGGTACTCAACCTGGCCTCGCACCGGGTCATGGTCGATGAGCAGCCAGTGGAGCTGGGTCCGACGGAATACCGAATGCTCAAATTCTTCATGACCCACCAGGACCGCGTCTACAGCCGCTCGCAGCTGCTCGATCATGTCTGGGGCGGCGGCGTCTATGTCGAGGAACGCACAGTCGATGTGCATGTTCTCCGGTTGCGCAAGGCCCTGGCGCCGTTTGGCTGCGAGGGCTTTATCCAGACCGTTCGCGGCGCCGGATATAGATTCTCCCCGGAAGGCTCCGATTGATGCGAACCGGCTGGCTTGCCGAATTCATGCTGGCGGCCTTCTGGGTGGCTCTGGCCGGATTGCTGTGGTTGCTATTCGGTGGGATGCTTGGATGGTGGATCGTACTGGCGCTTGGGGCCTCGGGGCTCCGGCACATCATCCAGATGCAGCGGCTGGAAAGCTGGCTGCGCGATGGCCGTCGGTCGCAGCCGCCGCAATCCTGGGGCGTCTGGGGTGAAGTGTTCGAACATTATTACCGCATGCAGCGGCGCTACACCAAGCGCAAGAAGCGACTGGCGCGGGTGATTCGGGAATTTCGCGAGTCGACCGCAGCCATGCCCGACGGTACCATTGTGCTTGACGCGGACCGCCGTATCACCTGGTTCAACAGTGCGGCCGTGCGCCTGCTGGGTCTGGTCGGCACCCGCGACATCGGCCAGCCGGTCACCAGTCTGCTGCGCGCGCCGGCCTTCGAGCGCTTCCTGCGCGAGGGCGATTTCAGCCGGCCGGTGGATGTCGATTCGCCACTGGATCTTGGTGGCCGGCTCTCCATTCGCGTGGTGCCCTACGGCCGTGGGCAGTATCTGATGCTTATTCGGGACGTTACACGATTGCAGCGGCTGGAGAACATGCGCCGCGATTTCGTCGCGAATGCTTCGCATGAGCTTCGGTCGCCGCTGACAGTGCTGGGCGGTTACCTGGAAAACATGGCCGACGACGAGGCGATTCCCGAGATTTGGGAGGCGCCGCTTGGCGAGATGCAGGCCCAGACCAGCCGGATGAATACCCTGGTCAACGATCTGCTGGAACTTTCCCGGCTCGAGACCGACGCGCCCGGCGAGCCGGACGAGCAGCCGGTGGACGTGCCCGAGCTTGTCCGGAAATTGCGCAAAGAGGCACTGGCACAGGCGGGCGGCGAGCGCACCATCGAGGTAGACCTGGATGAATCTCTCGGCCTGGCCGGTATCGAGAACGAGCTTTACAGCGCGTTTTCAAACCTGGTATTCAATGCCGTTCGGTATACCGACCCCGGCGGACGCATTCGCATTCACTGGCGCCGCGACCCGGAGGGCAGCGCGAGCTTTTGTGTATCCGACGATGGCATCGGCATCGACGCAAAACACCTGCCGTTCATCACCCAGAGGTTTTACCGCGTCGATCCTTCGCGCAGCCGATCGCAGGGCGGCACCGGCCTGGGGCTGGCGATCGTGAAGCATGTCCTGCAGCGCCACGAAGCGCGCCTTCGAGTCCATTCCGAGGCTGCCGAGGGCAGCGAGTTCAGCTGCGTTTTTCCGTGTGCCCGATTGCGCGATCTGCATTCCGTGTCGGCCGGCACATGATCTCCGCAAGCATCGTCATCGGCGTGTAACATTTGTGTCACATCATCGCAGGCGCTCAAAGGGGTACTCCCGGCGTCATGAATCCGTAACCCGGGACGGCTACCGTCTTCAATCGAACACGAAAGGTCCAGTCATGATGAAATTCAGGCAACTCTGCGCCGGCGTGATGCTGGTCGCCACCGCGCTTCCGGCGTTCTCACAGATGGAGGTTGACCCCAATCTTCCGGAATACGAGCCGGTTTCCGGGGTTTCCGGCAATCTCTCGTCCATCGGGTCCGATACACTCAACAACCTGATGACGCTATGGGCGGAGGAATTTGCCAAGTATTACCCGAACGTCAAGATCCAGATCCAGGGGGCGGGCTCTTCCACGGCGCCGCCGGCTCTGACCGAGGGCACCGCCAACTTCGGCCCAATGAGCCGGATGATGCGCTCCAGTGAGGTGCAGGCCTTCGAGGATCGGCATGGTTACCCGCCGACGCCGGTCGGCACTTCCATCGACGCGCTGGCAGTGATGGTCAACAAGGACAACCCGCTGGAGTGTATTTCGATTCCAGAAATAGACGCGATTTTCTCGGTTGGGCGCCGCTGCGGGGCACCCGACAACATTGATCGGTGGGGAGACCTGGGGCTGAAAGGCGCCTGGGCCAACCGTGATTTCACGCTCTATAGCCGAAACGCGGTATCGGGCACCTACGGGTTCTTCAAGGACAACGCGCTGTGCGGCGGTGATTTCAAGCCCGGCATCAACGAGCAGCCTGGATCGGCCTCGGTGGTCCAGGGCGTCAGCGAGTCGTTGAACGGCATCGGCTATTCGGGCATCGGCTACATGACCTCGGGCATCAAGGCGCTTGAACTTGCGCGCGAGCAGGGCGGCGAATGCATCGCGCCTACCGGCGAGACTGCAGCCAGCGGCGAATATCCGCTCGCCCGTCTGCTCTACGTGTACGTCAACAAGCGGCCGAACCAGCCCCTGGCTCCGCTAGAGCGCGAATTCTTCCGCCTGGTGCTTTCGAAACAGGGGCAGGAAGTGGTCGTGCGCGACGGCTACATTCCGTTACCGGCGCCGGTCGCGCAGCGCATGCGCGATCAGCTGGACATCTAGCTGTCCGGGAAGTTGAGTGTGACCGTGAAATCGATGAAAGCCAACACATGAATGCTGCGGGAAGAGCGGGGATGCCGGCGGGGCAGAAAAGCTACCTGCCCAGCCCCGAGGCCATGGCGCGCCGACGCCGGACGCGCTATTTGTCCGATTCCGCAGCCAAGTGGATGGTGCGCGCAGGCGGCGGCGGCGTGGTGGTGGCGCTGGCGCTGATCTTCGTATATCTGTTCAGTGAAGTCGCGCCGCTGCTGCGCGGTGCGTCGGTCGAGCAGGCCGGCCAGTTCGAGGCCCCGGGATATGCCGACAGCGATCGATCGTTGCTGGTGCTGGAACGCTACGATACGCTGGGTATGCGTCATTCCAGCGACGGTCGGCTGAGCTACTTCATGCTGGAAGACGGGCGCCTGCTCGAAGAACTTCTCCTGGATGTGCCCGAGGGCGTGACCGTGGAAACCGTCGCAATCGGCGAGCCGCGCAGTCGGCGAGTCGCCTACGGCCTCTCGGACGGCACTACTATTGTCGTCGATCACGAAACCCGGCTGGAATTCAGCGATGGTGAGCGCAGCGTGGTGCCCGCGCCGGCGTTTCCGCTGGGCCGCGCGCCGGTGCGGGTGGACGAACAGGGACAGCCGCTCGAGGCTCTGGCCGTGCAGAAGACTCGCGACGGCGATACCGGAATTGCCGCACGTACGGCAGACGGCCGGCTGGTTTTCGTTCGTTTCCGCACCACCACATCGTTCCTGACCGGCGAAACCGAGATCGATCGGCGTGCCTGGACATTGCCGCAGCCGCCGGGAGCGGTCAGGGAACTCCAACTCACGGCCAATCTGTGGTCGCTGATCGGCGTCGACGATGCCGGCACGCTCTTGTACTGGGACATTTCGAATCCCGCTTCCGCGGTACTCCGTGACCAGGCGGGCGCGGTTGAAGAAGGCGAGCGGATTACCGAGCTCACGATGTTGAACGGGACATTCTCGATGATCGTCGGCACCTCTCACGGCAAGCTGAGCCAATGGTTTCTGGTGCGTGACGAGCGAGCCGCGGCCGGGGACAACATCTTCCGGCTGACCCGGGTCCGCGACTTCGACAGCCACTCCGGGGCCATTACCCGAATTCAGCCCGAGTACAACCGCAAGGGCTTCGCGGCAGTCGACGATGCCGGCGGTCTGGGCCTGCACTACGGCACCTCGGCGCGCACGCTCTTCCTGGAGCAGGTCAGCGACAAGCCGCTTCGCTCGGTAGGCATCTCGCCGGTCGATGACGTCGTGATCGCCGAAGATGAATCGGGCCGCATTCTCCGGTTCGATGTCTGGAACCAGCATCCCGAGGTTTCACTCAAGGCGTTGTGGGGCAAGGTCTGGTACGAAGGACGTCAGGATCCTGCGTACGTCTGGCAGGCCTCCAGCGGCGCAGACAGCTTCGAGCCCAAGTACTCGATGATTCCGCTGACCGTGGGAACCCTGAAAGCGGCCCTGTTCGCGATGCTGTTCGCCATGCCGCTGGCGATCGCGGGCGCCATTTACACGGCCTACTTCATGGCGCCCAAGCTCCGAGGCTACGTCAAACCCACCATCGAGGTTATGGAAGCACTGCCGACCGTCATTCTCGGCTTCCTGGCCGGACTGTGGCTGGCGCCGTTCCTGGAAAACCACATCCCGGCGGTGTTCACGGTGCTGATCGGTCTCCCCCTATCGTTCCTGTTGATTGCCTGGGCGTTCAGCCGGCTGCCCCAATCGATTCGCGTGGCCGTGCCGCCCGGCTGGGAGGCCGTCATCCTGCTGCCGGTCATCGCGCTGGTGGTATGGGGACTGGTGTCGCTTTCGCCGCTGATCGAGATCTGGTTTTTCGATGGCTCGATGCGTCAGTGGTTTACCGACATCGGCATTACCTACGATCAGCGCAATGCGTTGGTGGTCGGGATTGCAATGGGCTTTGCCGTAATTCCGACCATCTTTTCCATTGCCGAAGACGCCGTGTTCACCGTGCCCAGGCATCTCACCCAGGGCTCGCTGGCGCTGGGCGCCACCTCCTGGCAGACCGTGACCCGCGTGGTGCTGCTGACCGCCAGCCCGGGTATATTCTCGGCCGTGATGATCGGTTTCGGCCGCGCCGTGGGCGAGACCATGATCGTACTGATGGCCACAGGCAACAGTCCGGTCGTCAACTTCAACATTTTCGAGGGTATGCGGACCCTTTCGGCCAATATCGCTGTGGAACTGCCCGAGACCGCCGTCAATTCAACGCATTTCCGCATTCTTTTTCTGGCCGGCCTGGTGCTGTTCGCCATCACCTTTACGGTCAATACCATCGCCGAAGTCGTTCGCCAGCGCCTGCGCGAGCGCTACAGCAGCCTATGAATAAACGAGCTTCAATGCGCCAGTGGTTCAAATCCGGCGATCCGTGGATCTGGATGATCGGCGGCGGCCTGGCGATTTCGCTGATCATGGTCGTCGGACTTCTGATGCTGATCGCAGTGCGCGGTTTCGGTCATTTCTGGCCCTCGCCCATAATGGCGACGACCGTGACCACGGCCAAGGGTGAAAGCGAATCCATCCTGGGCATCATGGTGCGCTCGGAGACGCTGCCCGCCCAGAGGATTCGTGAATCCGGGCAAGACATACCGGCAGATCAGCTCCTGGTCACGCGCCACCTGATCAAGGTCGGCAACCGCGACTTGACCGGGCGCGACTTCGTCTGGTACCTGGATTCGGCGCTGGGTGAAATGCGCTATCCGGAAGACGCATTGCGCATCGAGCGGCGCGAGTGGGGCAACTTTTACGGTTTTGCCTTGGCGCTCGAGCGCCAGGGCGATGTGGTGGCGCGCGGCGAAGTGCTGTGGCCGGAGATTCAGCAGGCCATTGATCGCGCCAACGAGCTGCACCAGCGCATCCAGACGCTGGAGCGGGTCGAGATCGGTCGCATCAACCGCAAGATGGAAGAACTGAGGCTTGAGCGCAGGGCGCTGGAGCTGCAGGGCGTCTCCGGCGCGGCGCTGGCCGCGGCCGAAGCCGATCTTGCCGCGCGCCAGGCCGAGCTGGATCGCAGGTTCGAGGACATCCAGGCCGAGCGGCGCGAGCTGATGGATCAAAGCGAGCGCGACGTGCTGATCGCCGAGACCGCCTCGGGCCGGGAAGTGCGCATCCAGTTCAACAACATCGTGATGGCGTCGCGCAACAACGCGATGGGGCTGTTCGGCAAGATCGGTTTCTACGGCCATCGAATCGGCGACTTCCTGTCCGGCTATCCGCGCGAAGCCAACACCGAGGGCGGCATCTTCCCGGCGATTTTCGGCACCGTCACGATGGTGCTGATCATGTCTGTGCTGGTGACGCCGTTCGGCGTGCTGGCTGCAATCTACCTGCGCGAGTATGCGCGCCAGGGGGTGATCCTGAAGCTGATCCGCGTTTCGGTATACAACCTGGCCGGGGTGCCCTCGATCGTATTCGGGGTATTCGGCCTCGGCTTCTTTGTCTACCTGCTCGGCGGCAGCATCGATGAACTGTTCTATCCCGAGCGCTTGCCGGCGCCCACCTTCGGCACGCCCGGTCTGTTCTGGGCCTCGTTGACGCTGGCGTTGCTGACGCTGCCGGTGGTGATCGTTTCTACCGAGGAAGGCCTGGCGCGGATTCCGCGGACGATTCGCGAAGGCTCGCTGGCGCTGGGCGCTACCAAGTGGGAAACGCTTTGGAAGGTGGTCGTACCGCTTTCGGCGCCGGCCATGATGACCGGCTTGATTCTGGCAGTCGCCCGCGCGGCCGGCGAGGTTGCGCCGCTGATGCTGGTAGGTGTGGTGAAGCTGGCGCCGAGTCTTCCGGTGGACGGCGAGTTTCCGTATGTGCACCTTGAACGCAAGATCATGCACCTGGGTTTTCACATCTACGACGTCGGCTTCCAGAGCCCCAACGTTGAAGCGGCCAGACCGCTGGTATACGCTACGGCGCTGACGCTGGTACTGTTGATCCTGATTCTCAATCTTTCTGCAATCGCGATCCGCAATCGCCTGCGCGAGAAATATCGTGCCGAAGGCGATTGAGGGCAAAATGAGATGGAAAACGCTGCCATGAACAATCAAGCGACGCCCGCCCCGACGGTTTCTTCCGGGATGTTCGACGATGACCGCCAGCCGCTGGAGATCGCGCGCGAGACAGTCAGTATCGAGGTGCGCGACCTGGACCTGTATTACGGTAACGACCAGGCGCTGAAAAGCGTCAATCTGAAAATCGCGCACAATCGCGTGACCGCTTTCATCGGTCCCAGCGGCTGCGGCAAATCGACATTGCTCAGATGCTTCAATCGGATGAACGATCTGATCGATATCTGCCGGATCGACGGCCAGATTCTAATCGATGGCAAGAACATCTACGCCAAGGATGTGGACGTGGCCGAGCACCGCAGGCGCGTCGGCATGGTGTTCCAGAAGCCCAATCCCTTTCCCAAATCGATCTTCGAGAACGTCGCCTACGGGCTCCGCTTGCAGGGCGTCAACGACAAGCGCAAACTGGCCGAGGTGGTCGAGCGGGCGTTGCGCGCCGCCGCACTGTGGGATGAGGTCAAGGACCGCCTGGACGACAACGCGTTCGGCCTCTCCGGCGGCCAGCAGCAGCGACTGGTGATAGCCCGCGCGATCGCAATCGAGCCCGAGGTGATCCTGCTCGACGAGCCGTGCTCGGCGCTGGATCCGATCTCCACGGCAAAGGTCGAGGAGCTGATCGCTGAATTGAAGAACGATTACACGATCGTGATTGTCACGCATAACATGCAGCAGGCAGCGCGCGTCTCGGATTTCACCGCATACATGTACATGGGTGAGATGATCGAGTTCGACGACACCGCCAGGCTGTTCACCAATCCGCGCCGCAAGGCGACGGAAGATTACATTACCGGGCGCTACGGCTGACCGCGACGATTGGATAGACGATTGCATAGACAATCGGATAGACAACCCGGACGCGGATGCCAGGCCCCAGGATAACGATTTCCCGGAGCAACACGATGGAACATTTCGATCAGCACATATCGCACCAGTTCAACCAGGAACTGGAGAACCTGCGACAGAAGATGATGGCCATGGGCGGCATGGTCGAGGAAATGCTCAAAAACGCCGTGCAATCGGTGGTCAGCGGCGATACCGAACTGGCCGTGACGGTCATCGAGGCCGACGACCAGGTCAATCGGATCGAAAAGCGTCTGGACGAGGAATGCAATCTGATCATTGCCAGGCGCCAGCCGACCGCCAGCGATCTGCGCCTGGTGTTTGCCATCATCAAGGCGATTTCCGACCTGGAGCGAATCGGCGACGAAGCCGAGAAGATCGCGCGCTGGGCGATCGCGCTGGCCGACTATCATCGGCCGCGCAACGACTACCGTGAACTCGAACGCATGGGGCACATGGTGCTGGACATGCTGCGCAAGAGTCTCGACGGCTTTACCCGGATGGCGCCCGAAGTGGCGCTTGAAATCCTTGAGCAGGACAAGAAGGTGGACCAGGATTACGAATCGATCTTCCGCCAGTATTACTCCTACATGATGGAAGACGCGCGCAACGTTCGGCGGGTACTTGATGCGCTTCTGGTGGCCAAGTCGCTTGAGCGCATCGGGGACCACTGCAAGAACGTCGGAGAATACATCGTCTACCTGGTCGAGGGCCGGGATCTCAGGCACGAGTCGAAAAAGGCGTTGAAGGCTTTTCAAAAGGAAATCAGCGACGAATCGTGAGTAGGCCAGCTTCATCTACCGGTCGCTGGACACCGTCATCCGAATCTTGGGGCGGGCGGGTTCTGAACAATGCGGGTTGACGTCTTCGGCATCCAGTCCTGCGATACCTGTCGCAAGGCGCGCAAGTGGCTGGCCGGACAGGAGCTGGATTTCCGGTGGGTCGACTTGCGCGAAACGGCGCCTCCGCGTGCCGACATCGAGCGCTGGCTGAGTGCGATCGGCGCCGAGGCACTTGTCAACCGTCGTTCCACGACCTGGCGTGGGCTGGACGAGGCCGAGCGGCAGAAGCTGGATTCCGCCGCGGGAATCGATTTGCTCCTTGAGTATCCGACCTTGATCAAGCGGCCGCTTTTCGAACGCGGCGACGAGGTTCGCGCCGGCTTCGGCGATGTCCAGCGCCAGTGGCTGCTGGACAAGTGACTTCGGAAGTCTTTGCACTGGCCTCGGCGCTGATCGAACGCGTCTCGGTCACCCCTGACGATGCCGGTTGCCAGCCCATGCTGGATCAGAGACTCGAAGATGCCGGCATGCAGGTCGAATCGCTGCGCTTCGGCGAGGTCGACAATACTTTTGCCACGATCGGCCACGGCAACCCTCACCTGCTTTTGCTCGGGCACACCGACGTGGTGCCGTCCGGGCCCGCGAGCGAGTGGACCTCACCGCCGTTCAGCCCGGAGGTGCGTGACGGCATGCTTTACGGGCGCGGCGCGGCCGACATGAAGTCTTCTGTAGCCGCTTTCGTGCTGGCCGCCGAAAAGTTCGCCCGGGTGGCCGCCGGTGCGGTCGGTCGGCTTTCAATCCTGCTGACCTCCGACGAGGAAGGCCTGGCAGCCGACGGCGTGCGCCGTGTGGTGCCGTGGCTGGAAGCGCGCGGCCTGCTGCCGGATCACGTGCTGGTCGGTGAGCCATCGAGCAGCGAACGTCTGGGCGACGTGATCCGAATCGGCCGCCGGGGCAGCATCCAGGCGCGCCTTACGATCAAAGGCGAACAGGGACATACGGCTTATGCGCGCCCGGAGGACAACCCGGTCAACCGAGCCGCGCCGCTACTGGCGGCATTGACCGCGCTGAAATTCGACGACGGCGATAATGCGTTCCCGCCAACGCGCCTGCAGGTGTCGAACGTGCGCGCCGGTACCGGGGCCGACAACGTGACGCCCGGCCGGCTTGAAATCATGTTCAATCTGCGGCACAACCCGAATTCGACCGCAGACGAATTGAAAAAGTGTGTCGAGGCCCTGCTGGTCAAACATGCGCTGCCGGACTGCCGACTGGACTGGCGAATCTCCGGCGCGCCGTTCGGGCCGGCCGACGGAAGGCTGCTGGCGGCGGTGACCGCGGCCGTGCGCGACCAGCTGGGTCTGGTGACGCGGCCCGATACCGGCGGCGGCACGTCCGATGGCCGGTTCTTCGGCCCGCTGGGCATAGAAACCGTGGAACTGGGCCCGGTCAATCGCACTATCCACAAGGTCGACGAGTCGATCTCCATCGACGATCTCGAGCGACTTCCGGATCTGTACCTGGGGATCATCGAGCGCGTGCTGACCTGACCGGTTCAGCAGCCGGCCGCCAAGCGGAGAAGGCTATCGCGCTACACTTGAAATCCTCTTTGATCGGTAGGTGCTAGTGGTCCTTCAACATGATAATTATGGATTCAGCTGGTCTGGCAGCGTTCAGGGCAAGGCGCGGCTCGCAGTGAATGGCCTTAAAGAGCCGGAACGCCGCACTGTCGGCTCAGGCGCGCTCCGGAAGAGCGCGTCGGAGAGCGTTCATCTGCGGCGTTCTGTCTCTTGGAAAGGGCGCTGCCATTCTCGGCGAGACAGGCCTTGCAGCTAAACGCTTCCCGACTCGCTAAAAGTGACGGAGTGTCAGGCGGGGTGTACTAGTGCGGACTATCATTACTATTCTGGTCGTGTTGCTGCTGCTGCTGCAGATCCAGGTCTGGCGCCAGTACGGCCGTGTCGCGGAGCTCGAGCGACGGGTCGAAACCCAGCGCACCGAAAATCGCCAGTTGGCGGCGCGCAACGATTCGCTGGACGCCGAAGTGGCCGATCTCAAGTCCGGTCTCGACGCCGTCGAAGAGCGGGCACGCTCCGAACTGGGCCTGATTCGCGAAGGCGAGGAGTTTTACCTTGTGGTCGAACCCGAGGACCTGGATCCCGAGGATGCCCGCGCCCTGCGCGACTTCGAAGCGCAACGGGACCTCGATGCCACAAGCGGCGAGAGCCAGGCGCCGGTCGATCAGACTTCCGGCGACGCCGAATCTCAGAACCCTGACGAAGATGGTTGAGTTCGCCCACGGCGGCCCGGTCGGAAGCGGTGCAATTCGAGCGAAGCCCGAGGACTTCCGGGTTGTCGAGGACATCGGCTACGCGCCATCCGGCGACGGGGAACATCTCTGGCTTGAAATCGAGAAACGCGGGATGAATACCGTCGATGTGGCCCAGCGGCTGGCGCGCCTGGCCGAAGTGCCGCTGCGTTCGGTCGGCTTCGGTGGACTGAAAGACCGAAATGCGATCACCCGCCAGCCGTTTTCAATCCAATTGCCGGGCCGGGAAGATCCCGACTGCTCGACCTGGGACGACGAAAGCATGCGCATCATCCATGCCGCCCGGCATCATCGCAAGATCCAGCGTGGCCGTCTGGCCGGCAACCGCTTCGAATTGGTCGTGCGCGAATTGGAAGGCGACCGGAACGAGCTGGAACAAAGGCTTCGGCGCGTTGCCGAACTCGGCGTGCCGAATGGTTTCGGCGAGCAGCGTTTCGGTGGCAACAACATCGCCCGCGCGCATCGTTTGTTTCGCGGCGAGCTCCGGCGCAAGCCGTCGAAGTCCAAGCGTGGCTTCTACCTGTCGGCCGCCCGCAGCCTGATCTTCAACCGAGTGCTGGCGCGGCGAATCCTGGCCGGTACCTGGAACCGGGTACTGGATGGGGAGATCGTGATGCTGGACGGCAGCCACTCGACATTCGCGGCCGATACGAGCGACCTCGAGATTCAGGCGCGCTGCAGGGACCAGGATTTGCACCCGACCGGTCCTCTGGTGGGCGAGGGCGACTCCGGGGTGACCGGCGAGGTCGCCGCACTCGAAAGCGAGATCATTGCCGGGCAGCAGGAACTTGCCGAGGGGCTAATACGATTTCGCCTCAAGACCGATCGTCGCCCGCTGCGCATGCGCGTGATCGACCTCGATTGGGAATTCGACGGCGGCGATGTGCTGGTGCTCCGTTTCTCGCTGCATTCGGGCTGTTACGCAACCGCCGTGTTGCGCGAACTCCTTGAATACCGCGACGCCAGTCACGATACCTGACGTGATCGCTTGGTGAAGTTGTTCCTGTGATGCGGGTGCGATTGTGACAATGTGCTTTACAGTATTCTTTCGTGAATCGTGAATCGTAAATAGAAGCGAATCGTCGGGATCGACGCGGGGTTTCCATTTACGATTTACCATTCACGATTTACGAAAGCTGAAACGAGCCCGACAGACTCTGAAATGCCCGGATCCCGACAACGGTGCCAAATCCAAGTGACTAAATTTTGACCAAATACCGTCTCAAAACGGCTTCCGGTCCGCTGACCGGGCAGACCTTCGATCTGGAAGATTCCACGCTTCTGGGCTCGACCGAGGATGCCGCCGTGCGTATTGAAGGCCTCGATGCTGAACACGCAAGGATCGTTCGCCGCGACGGTGGACTGGTGCTGGAGGCTTCCGGAGACGCCAGGGTCAACGGTGAGCCGGTGCGAAGCGCTGCACTGCAGTCCGGCGACGAGATCCAGTTCGGTACGTCCAGGTTTGTGCTGCAGGCCCCCGGCCTGAAGCCGGCGCGCGTGCTCGACCAGGTGCCGGCGCGGCGCGGGTTGGCCTGGAGATGGCTGGCGGCCGCCGGGCTGCTTGCCGCGGCCGGCGCGGCCGGCTGGTGGCTTGTGCTGGGGCCGGGTGCGGGCGCGTGATTACGGCCGGTTGCCAATCGGAATCGACCGGGCCGTCCTGGCGCCTTTGCGTGGCGCCGATGATGGACTGGACCGACCGCCATTGTCGCTATTTCCACCGTCTGCTGGCGCCGTCGGCGCGCCTGTATACCGAGATGGTGACCTCGGGCGCCGTCATTCACGGCGATCGTGAACGCCTGCTGGGCTTCGATCCGGCAGAACACCCGGTCGCGCTGCAGTTGGGCGGCAGCGAGCCGGGCGACCTGGCCGAGGCGGCGCGAATCGGTGCCGAATTAGGCTATGACGAGATCAACCTCAACTGCGGCTGTCCGTCGGACCGCGTTCAGAAAGGGCGTTTCGGCGCCTGCCTGATGAACGAGCCGGAGCGGGTGCGCGATTGCCTGGCCGCGATGGGCGAGGCGGTCGAGGTCCCGGTCACCGTCAAGACCCGGATCGGCGTGGACGACAACGACAGCGAGGCGTTTTTGCATCGCTTCGTCGATATCGTGGCGCAAAGCGGGGTGCAGACCTTCATCATTCACGCCCGCAAAG
>DATGCS010000021.1:0-8649 GCA_035311685.1 Wenzhouxiangellaceae bacterium | reverse complement strand
CGAGAGCTGGTATTCCGAAACAATCTGCTGTTTCTGTTCTGCACTCAAAGACATGTTGTCTCAACTCCAAACTATTGATGGCAAACTGATGTTGCGTGGTGTCTGGCGACCGGGCTTTTCCAGAAAACCCCCTCCTCGAAGAATGCACAGCCGCAAGGCTGCCGAAGGCGGGCTTTGTGCAAAAGCCCCGATCACCGCTGATCAAGCGCGCAATTATACCCTCTTTTTCCGGCGTGTAACAAGGGGGGCGGCTCTTGACTGAACCCCGCTGGGCAGCCTGAGCGATGACAGCCGGTCAGTTTCCCGTCAGGCGCTTGCGGGCTCTTTCGAACATGCTGTCGGCGGTGAACTTGCCGTCTCGCCAGTGGCCCGGACTGGCACCGGTAAGCATCTCCAGCACCTGGCTCAGATTGCCGGCGGCGTAGACGCCGAACAAGTCATTTTGGACAGCCTGAATCAACTCCGGGCGAAGCATCAGTTCCTCGCGCTGCATGGCCGGGATGATGACGCCCGTACTGCCGGCGTGCTGGTTCTGCTGAGCGATCTGGAAGCAATCCTCGACCCGGGCGTTGATGCCCTCGAGCGGGGTAAGCCGACAGTCGCTGTCAAGGCTGCCGATGACGGCCAGGTCCTGGCGTAACGGGATATCGGAAAGGCGGCTGACGAGTGCCAGCACCGAACCCAACATCAGTGCTCCGCCGGCGTGCGGGGGCTTGCCGCTGGAAGTGCTTCCGCAGCTGATCAGTGCATGCAGGCCGATGGCCTGGTCCATGCGCATCGAGTGGGCCAGTGCGCTTTCGATCCTGATGCTGATTTCCGGCCCCGCCTGGATCGCACCTTCGAGTGCGATGCGGGTATTCGGGGCGTGCGCGAGGCTGGCCTGAATACGAATCAACTGGCCATAGTTCCGGTCTCCGTCGGGCTCCAGGCCACAGACGTGAACCTGGCCCAGCTGATGCTGGCGGACCGGAAAACCAGACGTTTCGAAGCGCGGGTTGGAACTGACCGGCCGGGATGGACGCATTCGGTCGATCGCCTTGTGCACGTGAACGGCGGACACGTGATCGTCGTCGGATGAACCGGCGAGGGCCGCGGCCATGCGCAGTACGGTGAGCAGATCGCCCATGCGCGTCGAAAGCCGGTTGCGTCCGCCCATCCGGGCTGCCTGCTCGACCAGGGCCGCAATGGCTTCATCACTGATCGGGGCAGAGTGGACGCGCTCGGCCGCATCGCGCAGTCTTGAGGCAATCCAGCCGATGCCTGCGGCGTCGCGCGGGATCGAATCCGGAATGTCTATCGGGGCGGCGAACAGTCCGACGAATTCGGGGTAGTCTTGCTGCAGTAGCTGCCAGTGTCGCTCAGTGCCGCACAGGATCACGCGCGCGTCGATCGGAATCGGCGCCGGCCGCAGCGAAATTGCGGGCGTCGACGCATTGTTCGGCGGCGGCTCAATGCCGATCTTGCCGTTGGTCAACGCGTTGCGCAGCAGTGAGATGCTGCGGGGATGCTCAAGCAGGTCCTCGGCGTCGATGACAAGGAATCCACCGTTGGCAGTCAGCAGGCTGCCGCCGCGAACACCGAGAAAGGAAGCGACCGAGCGGCGATTCTCCAGCCAGGAAGGGTCGATCGTACCGCCCAGGTTACGCGGCGTCGGCGCATGCTCGTGGACCACGTTCAGGCCATCGTCGACGGTTGTGTGGACGAGGTTGACGCTGTAGAGCAATTCAGGATCGGCAAGATGGTCGGTTGGCGTGTCGACACGCTTTTCGAGGACGTCGCCGATGATGGCTTCGATATGCGCCTTGACGCCCGGATCTTTGAACTGGCGGAGCACCGGCTGCGCAAGATCGGCCAGCAGCCGCCGGGTTTCGGCCCGGAGCAGGCGGCCACGAAGCTGGTGGGCGTGGTTCCAGGTGGCGTTGATGGCTTCGGAAACTTTCCGGAGCGTGGGTTGCGAGTCGCGAATCACGGCGCGAATCTGCTCGAATTCCTCTGGGCTCACCTGGCCCTTGGCGACCAGGTTGGCCAGGTCGTCCTGCGTGATGACTCGTCCGGTTTGCTGCACATGTACGGTCAATCTGACCAGTTGCCCGACTTCTTCGCGCACCAGCACCAGGCCGTGCGGCTTCAGCTTTTTTTCCAGTGGACCGGTGAGCCGGCGCATTTCGGCGTCGGACCGATCCGCCAGTGCCTGCAGCCGGTTGCGGATCGGGCGAGCCTCTAGCGCGGATTCGAGCTGGTCGCGTATGAAACGGCTTATCTCGCCAAGCCTGGCCCGCAGTTTTCTGCCGCTCCCGGCCGGCAGGCGCAGCAGGCGGGGACGATCAGGATAGACGAAATTGTGCACCAGGCAGTAGTCATGATGCTCCCGCTCCGGCGGCCTGATGGCTTTCAGGCCCGATTTCAGCAGCAGGCCGCGGTCGCTGGCGGCATGTCCCCGGACGAAGATATGCCCGCGGGCCGGGGCATTGTCGGCCATTGCCTGACTGAGCGAACTTATCAGTCGATCCAGCGTCCCGGAATGCGCCATGCGCGAGGCCTCATCATCGACCAGGCGGCGCGGGTCGACGCGCCAGCGCAGGTCTGCCGGTGGAATGCGCGATAAGGCCATGCCCTTCCTGAACGCTGTGATTGAGCATTGATTGTAGCGCACGGCCGGCTCAGCTGGAATTTCATGTGCGCCGGTGCAGGCCCGTCCCTGGAATCGGGCGTCGGCTTTTCAGGATGCGGATTGCGGGGCGCTTTTGACCGTTTGTTTTGTCTGATCTCCGCCGTCTGCCCTGGCCAGCCGTTCGGTATAGCTGATCCAGCATTCGGCAACGGTGCGCGGGTTTTCGAGCATGGGCAGGTGTCCGGTATCCGGCAGCATGAGGGTTTCGGCGTGATTCAGGCAGTCTTGAAGTACCTGGGCGCCGGCCGGGTTCAGGATCTGGTCGGACCTTCCCCAAACGATCAGTGCCGGCACATCCAGGCCCCGGGCCAGTTCCTCGGCCGGTGCCGAATCGAACCGAATCGCGTCGAATGCGCGTTGATGGTCGACTGCCCTGGCAGCCGAGCGGTCGGCCAGAAAGCGCGCCAGCGGAGACGGAATCCAGGGCGGGTGGACGAAACAGAAGTCGATCAATCGCCGGAAATCGGGCCGGTCTCGGATCACCAGCGGGTTATGGCGTTCTTCGGCGATTTCCTGGAAAAGCGGCGATAGCGCCACGCTCTCCACGCCGCCCGGCGCGAGCAGCCAGAGCGCACGGATGCGCTCCGGGTAGCGCGCCGCAATCGCGCAAGCGATATAACCCCCCATGGAACTGCCGCCGAGATAACAGCGCTGGATGCCTGCCCGGTCCATCCACTTGACCACGGCGTCAGCCTGAGCCTCGATCCGGTAGTCGACCGAGTTGGGACAGCCCGTCTCACCGAAGCCGGGCAGATCGGGTGCGAGAATCCGGAAGTGACCGGTGAGGTGGCGCGCGACCCGGTTGAAGTGGTCTGCATCTGCATTGAAGCCGTGCAGCAGCACCAGCGTTTCACCGTGGCCGCCTTCAAGTACGTTCCAATCGATTCCGCCGGCTTCTATGCGGCAGGGCTTTAGCCGGCCGCCACGCCGGTCCAGTGCTCGAAACAGTTTGGCCAGCGGGGTGGGCCAGAAGGCCCAAAGGCCAACGAGAGCAAGCAGCGCAATCAGGATGAGAGCCGGGATCGACATAAGTCCGGGGTGCTAAAATCGTTATCTGTAGTGTAGTGTCTCTCGACCACCTGTACAGGCTCATTTTCGTCGGCAAATCGCTCGCATCGGCCAATGGCGACGAAAAGTCATCGAAGAACCCGTTATGCACGAGATTACTGCCGATATGTCAGCCGCGCAAGCGGTGTTCGAGCGCGACGGTTTTGTCGTCGTTCCAGGTATGTGTCCTTCCGCGCAGCTGCAGCGGATGCGGATTTCGGTGGAGCGCGATCTGGCCGCGGCACTGGGTCCGGTCGAGTACGAGGCGGATGTGGCCTATCCGGGCGCGCCGCCGGATCGCGACGCAGCCGGCGGAAAGACGGTGCGCCGCCTGCTCGATGCGCTGGGTCGGGGTTCGGATTTTGCCGACTGGGCCTGTTGCAGCGAGGTTACGAGCTGGGTCAGGGCATTGCTGCGAACGCAGGATATCCGGGTCGTGCGAGCGCATCACAACTGCATCATGACCAAACATCCCGACTACTCCAGCGCCACCGGCTGGCACCAGGATATCCGCTACTGGTCGTTCGATCGTCCGGAACTGGTCAACATCTGGACTGCGCTCGACAACGAGGCCTGCGACAACGGCGGCATGCGCCTGATTCCCGGGTCCCATTGCGCGGTATTCGACACGCAGGCCTTCGATTCGAATCGATTCTTCCGTACCGAGCACCCGGCCAACCGGGCATGGATCGACAGCGCGATTCAGGTGGACCTGCGGCCCGGCGACGTCCTGTTCTTCCACGCTGCCCTGTTGCACGCCGCCGGACGCAATCTGACCGAGCGGCGCAAGCGCGCCGTGGTTTTTTCCTATAGGCCTGAAAGCAACCGTCCGTTGCCGGGTACGCGCTCGGCGGCCGTAGAAGACCTGGCACCGTGACGGTACTGGATCCGGAGCGCCGTGCATGCGACTGACCGTAACGATGGTGCTGGCCATGATGGTTATCGTGGCCAGCGCCAACTGGCTGGTGCAGTACCCGATCAACAACTGGTTGACCTGGGGGGCATTGACATATCCGGTGAGTTATTTCATCACCGATCTGACCAACCGGCTCAAGGGTCCGGCAACGGCGCGAAAGGTGGTCTGGTTCGGATTCGCGCTGGCCGTGGTGGTATCGGCGTTTCTCGCGGGACCGCGGATTGCGCTGGCTTCCGGCGCCGCGTTCCTGGTTTCGCAGATGCTTGACATCAAGGTTTTCGACCGGCTGCGCCGGTGCGCCTGGTGGCAGCCGCCGCTGTTTTCATCAGCTGTGGGTTCTGCCGTGGACACCTTGCTGTTCTTCGCGCTCGCGTTCTACGCCACCGGCGTGCCCTGGGTGACGCTTGCGATCGGCGATTACGGTGTGAAGCTGGCCATCGCGCTGCTGATGCTCGCACCCTGGTGGTTTGCGCTGCGCGGGCGCGGCCGGGCGACAGAAACAGAATGATTACCCGCGTGCGTAGCTATTCAGTCAGAGGTTTCTCGGGAAGCCGATAAGTCTCCGGCGGGTCGGCGGGGTTTGCCTGACTTTTGCCGGGGTTTCGGTGATGGTCGCGATGCAGCCTGACGGGCTTCGCGGCGCGCGCGTGTCTTGCCCGCGGCCCAGAACGGAATCTTGGTCGCGTCCCACGCCAGCGCCGCCAGAATCACGCCGATCAGGGTCCAGACAATGGAGGCGGGATCGATGGGCACAGCGGGCACGAAGGCGTCCGCCGCGCCGCGGGCAATCGACCAGTCGGCGTGGCGAAGCAAACTGAAGGGACGCAATATGGCCGGCGAGTCCAGCAGCACTTGCTGCAAACGCTCGAGTTGGGCCAGTCTGACCGTCAGTTCCGCCACCGCCTGTTCGCGGCCATCGCCGCCTAGCCAGGGAAGGATATCTCCGGCTGCCAGTTTGTCGATGGTTCGCCGCGCCTCGTCGATGTGGCCGCCCAGGCGTTGAAGATAGGCATGCGTGAAGGCAGGCGCCTGAGAGAATCCGAGTCCGCCCACGCCGCCGGCCGCTGCGCTGCCGAGGTGATCGAGGCGGCGGGCAAGCCAGCTCACCCCGGTCGCTCGTCGGCGCACTGCTCGCCGGGCCGGTGAAGGTCTTCATTGCCGGGCACAGGATCGTGGCCGCCCTGACACAGCGGCTGGCAGCGCAGGATGCGTTTGGCCGCCATCCAGCTGCCGCGCGCGGGGCCGTAGAGCTCGATGGCCTGCTCTGCGTATTGCGAGCAGGTCGGCGTGAATCGGCATTGCTGGCCGATCACCGGAGACAGCAGTCGACGGTAAACATGGATGCTTTTGATCAGAAAGGATTTCACGATGGTTGATTCTACTCGCCGAACGCGGTATATAATCGCCGGTTTCCCCGCCAGCTTGTTGGCTATGACGCGAGTCTTGAGGGTATCCGACACATGACCAAGAAAGAAGTAAAGCTGCCTAAGAACTACCGGCCTTCGGAGAAGGAAGAGTACATGAATCCGAAACAGCTGGAATATTTCCGCCAGAAGCTCCTCAACTGGCGTCAGGATCTGATCGAGGAGTCGCAGGAGACGATCAACAACCTGCGCGGCGAAGTGCGCGATGTTGGGGACGAAGCCGAGCGTGCGTCCAGGGAGACTGAAAACAGTCTCGAGCTTCGTACGCGCGACCGCTACCGGAAGCTGCTCGGCAAGATCGACCAGGCGCTGTCACGTGTGGAAGATGGCAGCTATGGGTACTGCGAAGAGACCGGCGAGGAAATCGGCCTGGCGCGTCTGGAAGCGCGCCCCATTGCCACGCTTTGCCTCGATGCCCAGGAACGCTGGGAACTGAAACAGAAACAGATGAAGGACAGTCGGTAGCTGTGATCTCGGTCCGGGCGGTCGGGCGGCGGTTTTCGAACCGTGCCAGATCGGGTATCATCTTGAATTCAAAGCATTGGAGCAATCGCATGAAACGCATCCTTTTGGCAGTACTGATTTTCGTATCGACACTGGTTTCGGCCCAGACCGACGGGATCGTGTTTGACGATCGCTGGTATGCGGGTGTCATGGGCGGGGTCGCGCGTCTGGGTGAAGATCGGCTGACCGATTCGACCGAGCCCTATTTCGGGGCCTATGTCGGCCGTTTCTTCAGCCCCAATTTCAGCCTCGATCTCCAGATCGACAGCTACTCGACGGATTTCGATCGTAACGATTTGGCGACCGTCGCGATCAATCCGCCGCCGAACTTCGATCGTGATTTCGATATCTACGGCTACGGGCTGACCGGCCGTTATCATTTCGGCGATGCAGGCAAGCGTCATCGACCTTATGGCCTGATCGGGCTTGGTATTCAGGAGCACGACAATTTCCTGGACGACGGTCGTGACATGTATGTGTCCTGGGGCGCCGGCCTTCAGTCGAAGTTCGGCGAGAACATTCGTCTTCGCACCCAGCTCGAAGGTCGCTACGACAACGATCGCGAAACTCATAACTCTGACAGCGGGTTCATCGACTTGATTGCCTCGGTAGGCCTGAGCTTCTCTTTCGGCAAGCCGCCGCGTGCGCCGCAGCCCGCGCCGCCCAGCGAGCCGGTGCGCGCCGCTCCGCCTCCGCCTGCGCCCGCACCGCGCCCGCAGCCGGAACCCGAGGTGATGTTCGAGTTCGACAGCACCGTGTTGTTCGACTTCGATTCCTCGGATCTGAGAGGCGAAGCCCGGGCCGAGCTCGATCGCGCCGCCGACATTCTGGCGCCGCGTGACGACATCATCCTGATCGAGGTCGCCGGCCATACCGACAGCATCGGCACCGAGGAATACAATCAGGACCTTTCGGTTCGTCGCGCACAATCCGTTGCCGACTACCTGGTGCAGAACGGCGTCTCGCGCGATCGTCTGCGCGTGGTCGGTTTCGGCGAGACCCGGCCGCGGGCGCCCAACGACAGCCCCGAAAATCGTCAATTGAATCGTCGGGTCGTACTGTCTATTCTCGATCGACGCTGATCTGGCGATTCGATCGCACGCCAAAGCAATTTCCGAAAAGACCCGCCGCCGGCGGGTCTTTTCGTTTCGACTGGACTGAAAGTCGGCGCTTCAGCGCAACTCGGAAATCAAGTTCACTACGGTGATTCGCATTTGCTCGATCGACCCGAGCAGCGTATCGGCGGCTTCTTCGCGCGCCTCTGGGTCGGACTGATCATGGAGCGCGCGTGCATGGCGTTGCCATCGATCGAACAGCTGCTGCCCCTGTTCCGGCAGTGGCTCGGGCATGACCGTCGAGATATCCCGAACCATTGTCACATTACCCCAGCCGCGCACCCAGCTTTCCGGTTGCGGAATGGCGCTGTCCGCGCCCGATGACGTCGATTGCGTATCGCCTTCGCCGGAAAAATATCGCCGCATCAGAATGATCTGGTTGAGTTCCCCGATCTCGGTCAAAATCTGGAACGAGGCGTCGCGCCAGTTGCGCTGCACCTCGGTCGTTTCATTGCGCCAGGTGTTGTAGCCCAGCGAGGTGATCGCGAGAACCAGGCTGATCAGCGCGACCAGGTTGTTGTTGACCTGGTTCCAGAACCTTTTGCGTTCGCCTCCCGCTTTACCGGCCGGACGGACTGTCAGGGCGCCGCGGGTCCTGCGATAGGGTGGCCGATGTTTCGTGTCCTGGTCGCTTGTCATTGATTCAGCGCGCTCCTGGCGTGATTGCGCACGGCTTCGAGCATGGCGTTCAGGCCGTTGGCGCGGGTAGGTGACAGATGCTCTCCCAATCCGAGCTCGCTGACGAACCTGGGTTCGGCGTCGAGGATTTCGCGCGCCGAGCGTCCGGAGTAGACCCGCAGTAGCAGGTAGATGAGCCCGGACACGATGGCCGCATCGCTGTTGGCGCGAAATTCCAGCCGGTCGGCATCGCCCGAGGCGTGCAGCCATACGCTGGACTGGCAGCCGGCCAGCAGCGCGTCGTCGCGCATTTCCTCCGGCGTCAGAGGTTCCAGCTTGCGTCCCATGTCGATG
>DATGCS010000020.1:0-2790 GCA_035311685.1 Wenzhouxiangellaceae bacterium | reverse complement strand
GTCGCGGAAACCAGCGCCAGCGACAGGCGCCACCTGGGCTCGATCGGCACCCCGGTCTACATGAGCCCTGAATTGTTCGACAACAGCGCCAGCATCGACACGCGTGCCGATATCTATTCACTTGGCGTCATTCTTTGCGAGCTGCTGTGCGACCAGCGCCCGTATCCGGGCAGCCTGTTCAAGGCGACCGAGACCTCGCACATCCGGCAGAAACTCAACGATCAGTCGCCCGCGTCGGCGTCGGAATTGCTGCGCCGGGCCGGCAGCGACGCCGAGCGCATTGCGCACGCGCGCAGCACCAGCCCGGGCAGGCTCGTCCGCAAGCTGGGCGGCGATCTGGACGCCATCGCGTGCAAGTGCATCGCGCCGCGGCGCGAGGACCGCTACGCCAGCGCCGTCGAGCTCGCCGACGATATCGCCAACCACCTGCAGCGCAGGCCGGTGCGCGCCATGGGCGACGGCCGCGGGTACCGCTTCGGCCGGTTCGTCGCGCGCAACGCATGGGCCGTCGCGGCCACGTCGCTCATCATCCTGGCGCTGGCCACGGGCATGACGTTCGCGTTGATCGGCATGAGCCAGGCGCGCACGCAGCAGCAGATCGCCGAGGCGCGCACCCAGGACCTCGAGCGCATGGTCACGTTTCAGCAATCGATGCTGGGCGACCTGGACCCGCGACAGCTCGGCGAGGGATTCGTCGAACGGTTGCGTCGGCAGTACGCCCAGTCGTTCGATTATGCGGCCGACCCGGCGACCGTGGAAGCCGGCATGGAAGCATTCGAGATCGCGGTCGGGCGGATCAATCCGACCGACCTGGCGCAGGACCTGATGGACGAGTTCATGCTCGGGCGCGCGGTAGAAAACATTCAGCAGGAGTTCGCCGACCAGCCGGGCCTGCAGGCCGAGCTTTACCAGACCGTGCGCGACGTCTACGACAACGCCGGGATGATCGAGAGCAGCCTGCCGCTGGCCAGGCGGATCGTCGAGCTGCGACTCGAGGCGCTGGGTCCCGACGCCACCGCGACGCTGCACGCACGCCAGAACTATTTCCGGCTACTGTCGCACAACGGCGACTTCGACGCCGCACGCGAGCAGCTCGACGAAATCATGGCGCGCATGGACGCCGGCGATCCGGAACAGCTGGACCTGCGCCACGACACCTGGGACAGCCTGGCCAACCTGCTGGTCAATACCGGTCGCGACGAGGACGCCCTGGCAAGCGCGCTGGTCAACCTGGAGCGCGCCGAGGCGGAACTGGGCCCGTATCACGCCAAGACCGTCAGGGCGCTGAACACCATCGGCTACGTGCATGCGTTGTCGGGCAACTTCGAACCCGCGCTGGACTATTTCCGCAAGAGCGCGGATCGGGCGCGCGAGAATTTCCAGCCGTCGGACCTGTCGTATTACAGCGCAAGGCTGAACGTGGGCGCGGCGCTGAGCGCACTTGGGCGCGACGAGGAAGCGCTGGCGGCAAGCCGCGAAGTGTTCGATATTCTCAGCGCCGAGTTCGGCCGCCGCAACGTGTCGACGCTGCGGGTGATGAACAACATGGCGCTCACCCTGATGGACCTGGAGCGCTTCGACGAGGCCGGCTCGCTGCTTCGCGAAACCCTGACGCTCGGACGCGACACGTGGGGCGTCAACAATCCAATTACGCTTGGCGTCCAGCAAAGCCTGGGCGGTCTGTACATGCAGACCGGTGAGCCGGCCGAGGCGCTGCCGCTTTACGAATCCACGCGCCAGTGGCGCGAGCGCCTGCTCGGGCCCGAACACCCGGACACGCTTGCCGCGCTTCAGAACGTCGCCCAAGCGCAGCTGGCCCTGGATCAGTCGGCGCTGGCGCTGGCGGCGGCCGAGCGCGCACACGAGGTTCAGCGGTCCACGCTCGAAACAGGTGACGCGGACCTGCTTGCGAGCATCCGACTGATCGCCGAGATCCACCAACAGGCGGGCGATCAGGGCGCGGAAATCGTCTGGCGCCGGCGCTTGATCGACGCGCTGGACGCCAGCGACGAATTCGCCGCCCCCGAGAACGTCCAATCGGGCCTTCGTCTGCTCACCCTGCTTCGTGGCTTCGATTCCGGGGAAGAGACCAGGCCTGTTCTCGAAGTGCTCGAAAAACAGCTGGCGCAAGGCGGCGACGAACTCGATGAGCTCAGGGCCGAATACCGCCGCCTGACCCATCAGTCGTCTTGAGTTTCGCGGCGGCGCAGCGCTTCAATTCTGCTCGGCGCGATTGCGTCCCGCGCGTTTGGCCCGGTAAAGCGCTTCGTCGGCTCGACGCATGATCGTTTCCAGCCGGTCGACCTCGGCATCGATTCCGGTCAGTCCGATGCTCAGGGTGATGCGGATCGGCCTTCCGGATTCGGGCCCGAACGCGTGCCCCTCCACAGCGCAGCGGATTCGCTCGGCGACCTCGAATGCCTCGGCCCGGCCGGTCTCGGGCAACAGAATGCAGAATTCCTCGCCGCCCCAGCGGGCAAAGGTATCCGCAGTCCGCAGCCGGTTCTGCACCAGACCGGCCATGTCCTTCAAAACCTGATCGCCGGCGTCATGTCCGAAACGGTCGTTGACGCGCTTGAAATGGTCCAGGTCCAAAAGCAACAGGGCGCCGCTTCGCCCGTACCGCTTGCTGCGCGCCAGTTCGATCTCGAATTGCTCCTGAAAATGCTGCCTGTTCGCAAGACCGGTAAGAAAGTCGTGGGTCGCACGATCATGCAGTACCGATTCCAGGCGCTTGGTGTCGGTGATGTCGATCATGTAGCCGGACCAGATCGGCAGCCGGCCGTTCCG
>DATGCS010000019.1:0-2249 GCA_035311685.1 Wenzhouxiangellaceae bacterium | reverse complement strand
CGCGAGATCGAGTGGAACGACCTGATGCCCGAGGAGGACTCGAAGGCCTGGATCGAGAACCAGACCGGCATCGATCACAGCGGCACGGGCCCCGGTGAAGTCTTCCAGTCCAGCCGCACGATCGGTGAGCTCGACGGCCAGGAATTACGCATCGCCGGGTTCGTCGTGCCGGTCGAAACCACGGCAGAAGGAAAGCTTGAGGAATTCTTCCTGGTCCCCTACTTCGGCGCCTGCATCCACCTTCCGCCCCCGCCGGCCAACCAGATCATTTACGGGCGGCTCGAGAATCCGATCGACATGATCAACATCTGGGACGCGTTCTACATGGAAGGCACGCTCAACGTCGAGGACATCAGCAACGACACCGCCGATGCGGCGTATACGATGGATGTTGATTCGCTTGTGGTCTATTGATTGCTGATGCCCTTGGCGGGGCGGGCGGTTTTTATTTCAAGTTCCAACTTCTAACTTCAAAAGCGTTTAGCCACGGGCGCAGCGCGAGGCGAAATGAAGTTGAAGTTGAATTCGGAAGTTAAAGTCGAAACTGAAAGGCCGCCGTGCCCGGCACAAGCCACGTGATGCATCATCACCCCGAACCTCTTATGATGAGATTCTGTCAACCATTCGGGTTTCGCGAAATGCAAAAAATCACCTTCTACCTGCTGGCCGCCCTGTTTTGTTTCGCCGGTGTTGCCACGGCGCAGGACGACACTGCCGGGCAGAAACGCCTTTCGGCGGAAGTTCTCTGGCAGCTCGAGCGCCTGGGCGAGCCGGTGGTATCGCCCGGCGGGCGGTTCGTGGTGGTGCCGGCGACGTCGTTCGAGATCGATTCCGACGAGTCCGAGAGCCGGCTGTGGCTGCTCGGTAAAGCCGAAGATGCGGGCCAGCGCGCGATCACCGTGGCCGGGGAGAGCGCCTCCAGTCCCGTGTTTTCGCCGGATGGTTCGAAACTCGCGTTCATTTCCAAGCGCGGCGAGGACGATGCCGGCCAGGTCTACCTGCTGCCCATGGACGGGCCCGGCGAGGCGACGCGCCTGACCGCGGTGCCGACGGGCGTGTCGGCGCTCAAATGGGTCGGAGAGCACATCTACTTCATCTCGAGCGTCTGGCCGGGGAAGAGCTTCGATGAGATGGCCGAGGCGCTCGAGGCCGAAAAGGACAGCAAGGTGTCGGCCCATGTCTGGACCGAAATGCCCTATGCGTTTTTCGATACCTGGCTGGACGAGGACCGCGAGAATCATCTGTTCCGGATTTCGGCTGCCGGCGGCGAGATTCAGCCGCTGAGCCAGCCGGTCGGGCTCGTTCTGTCCGCGGCTGGCGTGGGCACTGGAGACTACGATGTGTCGCCCGACGAAAGCAGTCTTGCCATCGTCGCCGACAGTTCCACTGAAGGTATTTATCCGAATCCCGATGTTTTCCTGGTTGGCATGGGCGACGGTGATCCGGTCAACCTCACGCGGGGCAACGCGGCCCCCGACGGCGCTCCGATGTTCTCGCCTGACGGCCAGCTGCTGGCGTTCTTGCGCCAGCATATTCCCGGTTTCTACGGCGACCAGCGCAAGCTGATGCTGCACGAACTGGCGACCGGCCGCACTCGCCTGATCCACGGCGACTGGGACCGGTCGGCCGAGGGCCTGGTCTGGTCGCCGGATTCGGCCGGCCTGTTCGGCGCCATCGACGACGCCGGCACCCGCCGGGTGTACTTTCTTCCGCTAAGCGGCGCCGAGCCGGTCGCCATTACCGATGCCACCAACTACGACGCGCTGTCGATCGCAGAAGACGGCACGCTGGTCGCGCGCAACCAGAGTTTCCTCTACCCGCCGCGCGTCGTTCGCGTCGACGTCGAGGCCGGCGCCGGAAAGCGCCTGGAAACGTTCAACGACGACGTGCTGGCCGATGTCGACATGGGCACCTACGAGTCGGTGACTTATACCGGGGCCGAGGGCGCCGAGATCCAGATGTGGGTGCACTATCCGCCGGGCTTCGATCCGGACCGCAAGTATCCGCTGTTCCTGCTGATCCACGGCGGCCCGCACGGCGCGATCTCGGATATGTTCCATTTCAGGTGGAACGCCCAGACCTTCTCGTCGTGGGGCTATGTGACCGCCTGGCACAACTTCCATGGCTCGTCCGGCTTCGGCCAGGATTTTACCGACTCGATCAACCCGGACTGGATGACGAAACCGTACGCCGATACGATTGCCGCGGCCGAATGGTTCATGGAAAAACCCTGGATAGATACCGAGCGC
>DATGCS010000018.1:0-3271 GCA_035311685.1 Wenzhouxiangellaceae bacterium | reverse complement strand
AGCGCCTGAACCCCGGCACGCGCTGGCGGCTGACGCGCCGGGTCGGCACCTCCCGCCGCGTGCTGCGCGGCGGACCGCTGCCGGCCGGTCCGATTGCGGTACTGGCTGGACCGCGCGCGCGAGTCCGCAGCAAGGCCGAGGCCGTCGGCGCGGAGCTTGCGCGGGCCACCGGACGCGAACTGGTGAGAACCGGCATGCCGAGCGGGGGCATCGCTGCACTCTTCTGCGCGGTGACCGGCCGCAAGGTGATCGACCCGAACAATCCGCCGTGCATCCTGGTGGCTTCGGGCACGCTGGCCACCCGCGCCGCACGCCGCGCCGCAGGACGTAGCGAACATCCTCCGGCACTGGTGCTGATCGGCCGGCATGCCGGATCGGTTCCCGAACACGCCGGCGTCGCGGTCAGCATGGAGCATCACGGCCTGCCGCCGCATCCGAATCGGGTCACCACACTGCTCGGCTTCGGGCACCGCAACGAATGGCACCCGGCGGTAGAGTCCGGTGATTGGCAGTCCTGGCTGGACCAGTCGCGGCGCAGCGCGCTGATCGTCGGGCGCAATCCACACGGCGAATGGCGCCGCGAGGCGCTCGAATCGCTGTTGGCCGACGCTCTGGAATGGGCCGAACGCCGCCACTCGCGATTGCTGATCGTAACCACCCGCCACTCCGCCTCGGCCGGCGGCTGGCTGGCCGAACACGCCGGCAAAGACGCAAATGTCTACCGCTGGCAGCGCGAGGACAATCGGAATCCTTACAGCGTGGTGCTGGAGCATGCCGGTGCGCTGCTGATCGCCGGCGGCACGCCCGGCATATTTCAGGACGCACTCGCCAGTCCCAAGCCCGTCTATCTGGTGCCCTGGCTGGCGCATGCCGGCGCATGGAAGAGGTTCTCGGCGTGGGTCGCCGAACGCGCCTTCAGACCCAGCTACAACAAGCGCGGCAGCATCCGCCCACAGCAAGGAATCACTTACCTGTGTGCACGACTGGTCGAGCGCGGCTGGATCCTGCCGCCGAGGGACTTGTCCGATTGGCAGGGCGAGTTGGTCGATCGCGGGCTGGCGGCATGGATTGGTTCCAGTGCCATCCCGTCCGGCCGCCATCGACATGAAATTGCCGAGGTGAGCCAGAAAATTCTCCAACGACTCGAGCCGTACACCGAAAGCGACACCCGCAACCCGGCACGCGACGCACGTTTCCGAGAACGTCCATTGGGTTGAACTGTCCGACAGGTGATGAACAATCGAATGAAAATGATTGCCGCCGTATCGCAGGCCCTGCTGGGTTGCATGATGGGCGTGTCGGCGTCGGCCCAGGTTTATCGTTGCAACGAAGGAGAAACCATTGTGTTCTCCGATATTCCCTGTTCAGATGACGCGGAGCTTCACGAAGTGCGGGTCGGAATCAGTGTTGTCGGTGCAGCTGAAGGCCTGGATGAAGTCGCGGAGCGGAACAAGGCGTTCGTCGAACAACGCCAGGAACAACTGGCGGCACAGCGTGTGCGTGCCGCCCAAGCCAGACGGCAGGCCGAGCGGAACCGACAACGGCGCTCGGCGGTAGCGGAAGACCGCTATCGAACAATCATCAGCCCTGTTGCAGGTTCAAGATCTGTCCGCGAACAGCGTCCGCAAAATGATCCCAGGACAGAGGCCCAGCGCCAGCGCGCGCCGGCCGACGAAGAGTCTGCGCGGAGACGGACGCTGCTTTCGCGCTCGGGCGGAAACCAACCGCGCATCCTGCGCTGATAGGCCGACCCGCGACGCCCCGGATTTTCCCCGCTCAGCCGGGACTATCCATGGCCCGGACGCAGACCTACCAGTGAATCCCGCGCATCAGGCTGGCGAAGGCCATTTGCTCCTGGGTAGCCCGGCTTTCGCCTTTTCCCGGGTGTTCACCACGCGCAGCTGCGGAATCGGGAAACATCCGGTAGGCCGAGTTCATCACGATCTCCGAAATCTTCGGCGCGACGCCATTCAGCACCTGGCCGAATATGCCCAGCCGGGTTGCGATGCGTTGTGGCCGGTAGATGACGGCCTGCTTGACCATGTCGGCCGCATCCTCTGGAGTGATCGTCGGTACCGACTCGTATATCTTGGTCGGCGCAATCATCGGCGTGCGCACCAGCGGCATATTGATGGTGGTGAACGCCACCCCGGTGTCGTTGAACTCCGCGGCCGCACAGCGCGAGAATGCGTCCAACGCCGCTTTCGAGGCGACGTAGGCGGAAAAGCGCGGTGCGTTGGTCAGCACGCCGATCGACGAGATGTTGATGACATGACCGCTGTGCCGCTCCTCCATCGCCGGCAGCAGGCCCAGAATCATCTTCAGCGAGCCGAAGTAGTTGAGCTGCATGCAGCGCTCGAAATCGTGGAATCGATCGTACGACAGGTTGATCGACCGGCGTATTGAGCGGCCGGCGTTATTGATCAGAACGTCGACCGCGCCGTGATCGTCAAGTACTTGCTGGCAGAGCTTGTCGGCCGCGCTGAAATCGGCCAGATCGCAGCTGTAGGTAAATGCGGTGCCTCCGATCGATTCGATTTCCTTCTTCGTTTCCTTCAGTTCCGATTCCTTGCGCGCAACGACAATCACCTTGGCGCCGGCCTCGGCCATCATCAGCGCGGTCGCCTTGCCGATCCCGGAGGAACCGCCGGTGACGAGCACGACCTTGTCACGGACGTGACCGCTCAGCGAGCGGTCGATGAACAATTCTGGATCGAGGTGGCGTTCCCAGTAATCCCAGAGGACCCACGCATAGTCCTCCAGCGGCGGCACCGAGATGCCGGAGCCTTTGAGCGCCCGGTCGGCTTCACGGGTATCGAAACTGGTCGGATAGTTGAAAAATTTCAGCATGTCCTTGGGAATGCCGAGGTCGCCGAGCACCTGATTGATGATCCTTCGAACCGGCGGCAACATCCCGATGCCCTGCTTGACCGGCTGCGGGATGAGGTTGAACAGCCGAGCGTCGATGCGCATCGACATCAGCGGCGCATGCGCGGCCTCGGCAAACAGATTCATCACCTCGCCGATGCGTTTCGGATTCGGATCGGTGAGGTGAAAACACGTATTGTCCAGCTTGGGCTTGTGGGCGATATGGTCCATCGCTTTGGCCACGAAGTCCACCGGCACAAGGTTGATCCGGCCGCCTTCAAGGCCCAGCGTAGGCACCCAGGGCGGCAGCATGCGCCGCAATTTCTGAATCAGTTTGAAGAAGTAATACGGCCCGTCGATCTTGTCGATCTCGCCGGTTTTCGAATGCCCGACCACGATGCCT
>DATGCS010000017.1:0-3962 GCA_035311685.1 Wenzhouxiangellaceae bacterium | reverse complement strand
CGGAAACCTCCGGAAACCCGGTGGCCAGGTTCGGCGCCAGTTCGTAGGGCCGCGCCAGGTACTTGTACCGGTAAAGCGTGTCGAACACGTTGACCACGACCACGCTGGAATAGATCGTTGCCGCCAGTGCCGGATCGAGCGTGCTCGGCGCGCCGTCGATGGCGTGTCGGTAGACGCTGCCCGTGCTGGCGGGCGCGCTGCCCTGGTCGTCGCACCCGGAAAGGGCTGTGGCAACGATTATCGCGACGATTGCAAAGACAGTCGTGGTGGGGGTCGTCGAGACACTGGCTTTGGCCGCCGGTTCGACACCTGCCGTCCTTCTGGCCTTGATCGATCGAGAATACGAGGTCGCTGAACGCAAAGTGACTTCTTCCATGGTCTCGCCGGGGCTGCTTCGTGGTCTGGCCTCGAGAGTAGCTCAAATCACGGTGCAATCACGGCAGAATCTCATCATTGCCCTGGTTTGAACCTTATGGACTTCGATGACAAGCAGGCTCGCCACCTTTCCGGCTCGTTCGACAGTATTGATCCAGGGCGCGAGCCGCGGCATCGGCCTCGGGCTCGTGAAAGCGCTTCTGCAGGACGATGCCGGCGTCCGCGTCATTGCAACCTGCCGCGAACCCGGCCATGCCGAATCGCTGCAAGCGCTGGCCTGCGACCGGCTTTCAATCCGCCCTCTGGATGTGACCGTGGCGTCCCGCTTCGAGACGCTGGCGGGCGACCTGAAAGCGCAGGGCATCCGCTTGTCGCTGGTGATCAACGCCGCCGGCGTGCTGCACGGCGAGGGCTTCGGCCCGGAAAAGAAACTGGAGGACCTGGACGCCGACGCGCTGGCAAAGGTATTCGCCGTCAACACTTTCGGACCGGCGCTGCTGCTCAAGGCGCTGCGTCCGCTGATGGCACGCGAAGGCAAAGTCGTGTTCGCCGCCATCTCCGCACGCGTCGGCTCGATCGGCGACAATCGGCTGGGGGGCTGGTATGCCTACCGCGCGTCCAAGGCCGCGTTGAACCAGATGATCCGGACCGCCGGCATCGAGCTCGGACGCCGCAACAAGAACGCCATCGTCGCCGCCCTGCACCCCGGTACCACCGATACCGGCTTGTCGGAGCCCTTCCAGGCCAACGTGCCGGCCGAGAAACTGTTCTCGGTGGAGCGCACCTGTGGATACCTGCTGGATGTGATTGACGGCTTGTCGATCGACGACAGCGGCGGGTTTTTTGCCTGGGACGGGCAGCGGATCGAATGGTGATCTTTTGCGCTTTTGCGGCGGCAAAAGCGTTTGAAAGCGCCTTTGAATTCAACTTCCTATTAAAGTGTTTCTCGACTTGCGCTGATGAAGGCTCCTTGGCCAGGTGCCCCGCCACCTGAATTCAAATTCAAAGGCTGTTTCGCCGCCAGCTGCGCTGGCTGATGCGAGTGACTTTTGTCGGTTGCAACAAAAGTAACCAAAAGTGCGCTTTACAGGCGGCAGCTGGCGGCGGTGCTGGTCGGAGCGGGCGGGGGTTTGGTGTCAGGCATGGGGTTTCGATTGGGGATCTTCTTGTACGAGCGGAGTGTTCCTCTTCGGCTCACGGGCGATCCGAGAATTCCGGCTTCGATGCTTGTCGGAGCGGGGTTGTCTCGATCGTGCCGGCACTTATCGGCTGGGGATGCTGAAGTGGGTTTCAGTATGGGGCGGTTAGCGAGATTCGGGCCTGGTTGCGGTCCGTGTTCTTGCCCGGCGGCGGGCATGGCGAACTAACGCTGTCGGCGGTCGTAGATCGGGGTGGCATCCCCGACGCCAATGGTCAATACAGCATCCCGTCGCGGATGCGACCGCGACCTAAGGAAAGAGACGTTTTCGGCAGTACTGTCAACGGGCCGGAAAGGCCACCGACCCCACTCACGACCCCAACCTGGAACCCGCTTCAGCATCCACCGAAGCATACAACACCCCGCAATCGCCACGCCCCCGCTCCGATAACCATCGAAGTCGAGATCCCCTCGTCACCCGGGCGCCGAAGAGGGAAATGACGAACGGACAAGAAGATCTCCAGCCAGCGCCGCCATCAAACACCTAACCACCGGCCCCATCAACCCGCAGCGCAATCCTCTGCTGCCTGTAAGAAGCGCTTTTGCCTACTTTTCAGGCGCTTGTGAAAAGTAGGTCGCCTGCAAGCGCGAAGCGCGTGGCGAAATGAATTTGAACTGAACTGGAAAAAAACTTACGCCGAACGCCCCGGCACCGGCCGCAAACGAAAAACGCGGCCCGGGGCCGCGTTTTTCGTGCATCGACAAACCAGTCGAAGGCTTAGTGCGTCAACAAAGGCGCAATCACAAGACTGACGATGGCCATGACGTTGATGAGAATGTTCATGGACGGGCCGGAGGTATCCTTGAGCGGATCGCCGACCGTGTCGCCCACCACATTCGCATGGTGCGTTTCGGAACCCTTGCCGCCGAAGTTGCCCTTTTCGACATATTTCTTCGCGTTGTCCCACGCGCCGCCGGCATTCGCCATGGTCAGCGCCAGCAGCACCGCTGCGACCAGTGCGCCGCCGAGCATGCCGCCCAGCGCCTCGGCGCCCAGGCCGAAGCCGACCACGACCGGGCCGAGCACGGCCAGGGCCGCCGGCAGCAGCATGCGCTTGATCGCCGATGTGGTTGCGATGTCCACGCAGCGCGCTGCGTCGGGCTTGGCGGTGCCTTCCAGCAGGCCGGGGATTTCCTTGAACTGGCGACGGATCTCCTTGATCATTTCGAATGCTGCATCGCCGACTGCGGTCATCGTGATCGACGCGACCACGAACGGGAACAAGCCGCCGATGAACATGCCGATCAGCACGGTCGGGTTGGAGATCAAGAGCTCGAAGCCTTCCACGTGCAGCTGTACCTCGGCGATATAGGCGCTGATGATGGTCAACGCGGCCAGCGCCGCGGCGCCGATCGCGAAGCCCTTGCCGATCGCGGCCGTGGTGTTGCCCAGCTCGTCGAGCGAATCGGTGATCTTGCGCGTGTCTTCGCCCAGGCCGGCCATTTCGGCAATGCCGCCGGCGTTGTCGGCCACCGGTCCGTAGGCGTCGATGGCCATGGTCATGCCCACGGTGGCCAGCATCGATACCGCCGCGATCCCCACGCCGTAGAGGCCGGCCTGGAGGTTGGCGATGAAGATCATCAGGCAGATCGTCAGGATGGGGACGATCACCGACAGCATGCCGGTGGCCAGACCGGCGATGATGACCGTGGCCGGGCCGGTCTCGCCCGCGCGTGCGATTTCACGCACCGGCTTGCCGGCGGTGTAGTACTCGGTGGAGAGCCCGATCACGATGCCGCCCAGCGCACCGACCAGCGTGGCCAGCCATACGCCGGTGGAAACGCCGACGAAGCGGATCAGGAAGAAGGCAGCGACAATGAATGCCACCGCGGCAAACATGGTGCCGATGCGAAGCGCCACTTCCGGGCTGCGCGAGACCGACATGCGGACCACCGCAATCGCGATGATGGAGCAGACCAGGCCGACCGAGGCCAGCAACAGCGGCAAGCCCATCAGGGCAGCGCCCGGGCCCATGCCCGGCACGACACCGTCGACCGCGGTCAGCTGGATCAGGCTTGTGGCCAGCGCGATGGTGGCAATCATGGAGCCGCAATAGGATTCGAAGATGTCGGAACCCATGCCGGCCACGTCGCCGACGTTGTCGCCGACGTTGTCGGCAATCACGCCGGGGTTGCGGGGGTCGTCTTCGGGAATGCCGGCTTCGACCTTGCCCACCAGGTCGGCGCCGACGTCGGCGGACTTGGTGAAGATGCCGCCGCCGACACGATAGAACAGCGCGACGACGCTGGCGCCCATGCCGAAGCCGTGGATGTTATGCGCGGTCTGCGGATCGGTGCCGAATGCCAGATAGAGACTGCCCAGGCCCAGAAGCCCGATGGAAGCGAGCACCAGGCCCATGACCGAACCGCCGTAGAACGCTACGGTCAG
>DATGCS010000016.1:0-22351 GCA_035311685.1 Wenzhouxiangellaceae bacterium | reverse complement strand
AGGATCCTGTCGTCGTCCCGATCGTAGCCGATCACCACCGCGTAATGCCATGCCGGAAGGCTCCGGATTCGGAGGTTCTGCAGGATGAGAACAGGGCGGCCGCCTTCCACTTCGGCCATCACGGCCGCGAGATTTCCGGGCAGCCGAAACGGTATTCGGCCGAAGTGCCTGGCAGCAGCCATCATTTCCACTTGAAGGCTGCCCTCGAGATCGGGCACGTAGACGCGTTCGGCTACCACATCATATTGAGGCCGGATGCCACTGGCTTCCAGCACGGTGGTCAAAGCGGCCGGGCCGCAGTGATTTTCAAGCTGTGGATGGAACGGGGTGTCGGCCAGTTCGACCCGCGGCGAAAGAGATTCCGGAATCCGGGCGTCGTAAGTGGCACAGCCACCGGCAAGAAGCATCGGCGCGACCAGGGCGGCCACGCCGATGCCGCGGTTCTTCGACATCAAACGGACTTGAAGATGTCGGTGACGCCGACGACCTCGAGAATGATCAGAACGATGAAAACGACGCCGGCAATAACCACAACACCATCGCCTGCAGCCGGCATTTCATTGATGCGCCCGGCGACCTGTTCAAGTTCGGCGGCGCTCAGATTGGCCACGCGCGCCATGGCCTTCTCGTGACTGATTCCGTACTGGGCCAGCTCGGCGGCGACATCGTCGCGCAGCATGAACGCTTCGATGCGGGATTCGAGTTGACCTGACTCCAACGCCAGCGCATCGCCGGTCGAAACAAGCTGCGCGTTGGCCGGCAGCACCATGGCCGCCAACAGTACCAAGACCATGAAGTTGCGAATCGTATGTCGAATCATCTGGCTACTCCTATTTTTGGTGACTTCAAAAACTTGTTACTGGAAAATCAACATAACACATGGTTCAAACCCTGGCCACCGACCGAGCCGCGTATAAAATCCATTCAATTCAATCGAGTGGCTGCTGCCGGCCATCGTTTGAACGGCCTTGGCGACAACTGCACTCCAATGCGCGTGCTGCAAGTCATGCAGCACATCGGTGACTTCCGGCCCTTTCGGCGTATAGCCCGGCCACGCCATACTTCATGCTCGAATCCCGCGACTGGCGACAGGAAACTTCATGCTTTCGATCTCATCAATTTCCAAGACCTATCCGAACGGCGTTCGCGCATTGTACGATGTCTCCATCGATATTCCGGTCGGCATGTTCGGTTTGCTGGGGCCCAACGGGGCGGGCAAGTCCACGCTGATGCGCACCATCGCCACGTTGCAGCAGCCGGACACCGGAAGGATCGTGTTCGACGGCATAGACGTGCTGGCCGAACCGGACCGACTTCGCCGCACGCTGGGATACCTCCCGCAGGACTTCGGTGTGTATCCGCGCATTTCGGCCGAGGGCATGCTCGATCACCTGGCGGTGCTCAAGGGAATTGTCTCCAAATCCGAGCGCAAGCAACTGGTCTATGCATTGCTGCAGCAGGTGAACCTGCACCAGGTTCGCAAAAAGGCACTGGCGGGGTTTTCGGGCGGCATGCGTCAGCGCTTCGGTATCGCCCAGGCGCTGATCGGCGACCCCAAACTTCTTATAGTCGACGAACCCACCGCCGGCCTGGACCCGGAAGAACGCGTTCGCTTCCACAACCTGCTGTCCGAGATCGGCGAGGATCGGGTGGTGATTCTTTCCACCCATATCGTCGAGGATGTCGCCGACCTTTGCCCGCGGATGGCGATTCTTGCGAATGGACAAATCGTGCGCGAAGGCGTGCCGCATGAACTCACGGCCGAACTCGAAAGCAAGGTCTGGCGCAAGGCGATCGACCGGGACGAGCTGGACGCGTGCCGCGAAGCTCACCGCGTTATTTCCACTCATCTGCGCGCCGGATGTACCGTGGTTCACGTGGTTGCCAACAGTGATCCGGGCGAAGGTTTCGAGCCACACGCGCCGAACCTGGAAGACGTCTACTTCGCGTCGCTGCAGGGCAACGCCCGGACGACCGCCGCCTGAAACCGATCCCGAGGACTTCAACAATGAAGAGTCGATTCTTTCCGATCGCGCGTTTCGAGGCGGCCTACCAGCTCAAAAGCCCGGTCTTTCTCGTTTCATTCGTGCTGTTATTCCTGCTGGCCTTCGGCGGCATCACTTCCGACAACATCCAGTTGGGCGGTGCCGGCAACGTCACAGTCAACTCGCCCGATGCAATCACGCAGAACATCCTGATTTTCATCCTGATCGCGATGTTCGTAGTCATTGCTTTCGTCGCCAATGTGGTGCTGCGCGATGTTGAATCCCGCTCCGCTTCGCGGTTTATCGGTTCGACCTCGATCAGCCCATGCCGCCCGGGGCCGAAATGCAGCTGACTTTCAACACCCAGCGGGTCAACCGCGGGTTCAAGCACGCGCGCAATGCCCAGCCCGTACCGGGCGGCGGCAGCGCTACCGTTCTCGGCAACGGCAGTTTCGTCTACGGCGGCGACGCCATGCCGTACATCGGGTTTTCCAGGGCACAGATGATCACCGACCGGAACGACTGCAGGAAGTACGACCTTCCACCGATCGATAGGGCACCGGATCTCGACGATACCGAGGCCGCGTGCAACAGCTACCTTTCCAGAGATTCCGACTGGATGGAATTCCGCACCGTAGTCGCGATCGAGCCCGACCAGATCGCGGTCGTGCCTGGCTATCTGCAGCGCGAGTGGGAAACCGAGGGCCGGCGTTATTTCGAATACGTGATGGATGCGCCGATGCAGAACCTGGTGGCTTACCTGTCCGCGCGTTACGCGGTCGAGAACGAAACCGTCGACGGCATAGAACTCAGCGTCTACTACCATCCCGAGCACGACTGGAACGTCGAGCACATGATGGAAACCATGCGCAAGTCGCTGGACTACTTCCAGGCCAATTTCAGTCCGTACCAGTACAGGCAAATGCGTATCCTGGAGTTCCCTGCGTTCCTGGGCAACTTTGCCCAGTCGTTCCCCAACACCATCCAGTGGTCGGAAGGGCTGGGCTTCATCGCCAAGCTCGACGATCCCAGCGATATCGACTACGTGTTCTACGTGGGCGCCCACGAAATGGCCCACCAGTGGTGGGGCCACCAGGTTTCCAGCGCCAACGTGCAGAGCGGCACCGCGCTGGTCGAAACGCTGGCGCAGTACCCGGCGCTTATGGTGATGGAAGACGAGTACGGCCCCGACATGATGCGCAAGTTCCTGGCGTTCGAACTCGACAATTACCTTTCATCCAGGGGCAGCGAATCGCGCGAGGAACTGCCGTTGATTCGCGTCGACAACCAGGGCTACATCCATTACCGCAAGGGCTCGCTGGTGATGTATGCGCTCAAGGACTACCTTGGCGAGGATCGCATCAACAAGGCCCTTGCCAACCTGATCGACGAGGTCGCCTACCAGTATGATCCGTACCCCAGGAGCATCGACCTGATTCGCAACCTGAAAGCCGTCGCCGAAACCGACGACGAGATCAAGCTGATCGAAGACCTGTTCGAGCGCATCACGCTTTGGGACCTGGCGACCGAAGACGCCAACGTGACCGAGAACGACGACGACACGTTTACCGTCAGCATCGAGGTCAAGGCGGCGAAACTCGAGGCCGACGGCCTGGGCCGCGAAACAGAAGTGGCCCTGGACATGCCCATCGACATCGGCGTGTTCACCCTGCGCCCGGACGACGATGCGTTTTCATCGGAAGCCGTGCTTCACCTGGCAAAGCACCGCGTCACCGGCGGCGACAATACATTCGAGTTCACGGTCGACCAGCGGCCGGCTGCGGTCGGCATCGATCCTTACCACAAGCTGATCGATCGCAAGTCGGACGACAATCTGAAATCGCTTTGATTTCGAGCGCCGTTCTCGAGTGCCCCAGATCGTTTTCTGTTCGCTTCCTTGACCAATTCGGGTTTGCACTGGCGACGAAATTGAGGCAATATAACGAGCTTCTCCGGCGTTCACCTTAAATCACCAGGAGCTGACTGGAACATGAAAAATTCATTGCTTACCCGCGCCAATGCGCTTGCCGGGCTCGCGATTGCGGCGGCCCTCGGAATTTTTGCAGCCCAATTCGCGCTCGCCCAAGACGCCTCGATGGCGCAAAACGCCGATGGGGCCGGGCTTGCATTGTCGCCGGCCGATGCGCAAGGCCGGTACCGTTACATAATCGGGTTCAATGACGGCGGTATCCTCGAGCGGGGCGTCGATGTCTCCAGCGCGAACCGCCTCGACACCCGTGCACCGGAATTCCAGCGCGCCATGGCCGAAATTCAGCAGTTTCAGGCCAACCGCGTCGCCGACATCAACAGCGTCCTGAACCGTGACGTCGCGGTGTCTCACCATTTCGTGATCACCCGCAACGGTATTGCGGCAAGGCTGACGCCGCAGGAAGCCAGGCGGGTTGCGCAGATGCCGGCCGTCAAGTCGATCGAGCGCGAGCGGCTCTATTCGCTGGATACCTTCCGCAGCGCCGAATTCATCGGCGCCACTACCGTCTGGGACGGCAGCAACACGCCTGACGGAACCCAGTACCGGGGTGAGGGCATCATTGTCGGCGTGCTGGACAGCGGCTCCAATCTCGACCATCCGTCGTTTGCAAACGACATGTCCTGCGGCCACGGCATGGGCGGTACGCCCGACAAACTGATTTCGGCCGTCGATTGCGCGACGACCGATCCCGGCGGCCGCTGCAACGGTCCGGAACCCAATGATACCAACGGGCATGGATCGCACACGGCAAGCACCGCGGCCGGAAATCGGGTCGATAATTCCGCGGTCCCCTCGCCGCAGTTGCCGGTTAATTCGGAAATGTCCGGTGTTGCCCCTTGTGCTCACATACGCTCGTACAAGGTCTGTCCCGGGCAATCCTGCCCGACCGCCGATCTCCTCGGCGGTTTCGAGACGATCTTGCAGGACGGCGATACCGATGTCATGAATTACTCGATTTCCGGGGGTAGCAACCCGTGGGCGGATTTCGACAGTCTCAAGCTCGATCTTGTCGCGGCCGGCACTTTCGTCGCGGCTTCGGCCGGCAATACCAGCCCGGGCACGCCCGACCCGGTCGGCCAGGTCAACCATCGAGGTCCCTGGGTCATGAGCGTGGCGGCCTCCACACTTGAGGATTCTGCCGGCGTAGGTTCGATCAGTGGACCTGGCACACCGCCGGTCCTTACGCAGGATGTATCAATGGACCGGGGCAGCGCCTCGCCGCCGGGCGCCGCGTTCACGGACAAGCCGATCCTTCGCGATGGTAATCAGACCCCCGGTGCCGAGGGATGTTCGGCTCCTACGGGCACGCCGTTCCCACAGGACTTTTTCGCAGGTTCGGTGGCGCTCGTCCAACGCGGCTCTTGCACCTTTACAGAGAAGATCAACAACGCTGCCGATGCCGGCGCCGACATGGTGATCATCTGGAACAACGCAGCCGGTGCCTTCGGCATGGCGACTCCAGGCCAGGCAGGCGTTCCTGCATACAGCATCGCTCAGGATGCCGGACAAGCAATGGCGACTTTCATTGATTCCAATCCCGCTAGTACGACCTTCGATTTCATGCTCGAGGCGGTACCGGGCGATATCCTGGCAGACTTCAGCTTCCGCGGGCCAACGCCGGCGCCGCTGGAAAACCTGCAAAAGCCCAACATGACCGCACCTGGCGTCAACATCTTCGCGGCGCTCGCCGACGGCACAGAATACGGCTTCCTCGGCGGCACCTCGATGTCGTCGCCTCATATTGCCGGGGCCGCGGCGCTGGTGCGTCAGGCACACCCGGACTGGAGCCCGATGGAGACCAAGTCGGCGCTGCAGATGACGGCCAGCAAGTCCGGCCTCAAGGACGACGGCGCAACGCCTTGGGATTGGGACGATGTCGGCAGCGGACGCGTTGATCTGACCGGGGCGGCGCGGGCCGGGCTGGTGCTTGACGAGACCACCCAGAACTTCCTCGATGCCAACCCCGCCGGCGGAGGCGATGTGCGCACGCTCAACCTGCCCTCGATACGTGACGTGACCTGCGATCCGCAGTGCACCTGGACGCGTACCGTTCGTGCCGGCCAGGACTTCTCGACCGCATGGACCGTGAGCGCCCAGGGCACCGATTTCAACGTTCAGGTCACGCCAAGCGAATTCGAGCTTGCCGAGCGCCAGGTGCTGTTCCGCGACGGCGCTGAATCAGGTGCCACCCTGCCCAGCACGTCGGAGCAGCTCGTCGAGATCACGGTCGACAACGTCACGGCCGGCGACATTCGCTTCGGCGAGATCAACTTCACCGAGGACGGTGGGTTGGCGCCGGAGGCGCACATGACAATCGCGGTGCAGAACGACGCTGTTCGTTGAGCCGCCCGCTTTCGTCTTGAGTATGAAACGGCGCCCCCGGGGCGCCGTTTTTCGTTTGCGGCAGGTTGCTTGGCGGCCGATTTGAGCTCGAACATAGAGCCCGGAGATCCATGTTCCGCACGACCGAAGACTGTCTCGGTTGCGGGGCTTGGATCGCGCCTTCTCCGACGGGATTTATCCCTGCTGCTTGCAATCGGGCACGTGTCGGCGATACTGACCGCAGCTATCCGAATCCTGCGGGCGTGCATCAAATAACGTCGAGGAGGTATTCATGGCTGAAAAATTCGAGATCTACAAAGACAAGGCCGGCGAGTTCCGGTTTCGGCTCAAGGCCGCTCATGGACAGAACATTCTTGCCAGCGAGGCCTACAAGAAGAAGGCCAGTGTGGCGAAGACCTCACGGGATGCGTTGATCGACGACCAGACGGTCTGACGCCGGCTGCTTTAGCCATACATTATGCACGCGTTCGTGCGCGGGCATCCTTCAGCGGGACTACGGAAACCGGATAGGTATAAACCATTCCGGCCCGGAAGGGGGTGTCGGGTACCATAATCCTGTGTTCCGGAAATAATAAAGCCCGGCACGCGGCCGGGCTTGTTTCTACTGCGCAGCGAGGCGCCACGCGGATCGAAGTCTACAAAACCAGCGTCGGGACGTTATCTCCGAATTTGACCGGCTTTCGCTGTCCGCTGTAGGGGCAGCCACTTTCACTCGACGAGCCAGCCACTTCACTACCGCGCCGGAGCACATCCGATATTTCGGCACGCAAGGCCATGCGGAGCTCTTTCGCCTGCTGCATCGTATCCGGCGAATGGCCGTTCTCGCCGGTGCTCCAGTCGAGTTTCGACAGCGCGGCACGGTAAGCGCTGTGTAACGCCTTGATCTGGTCGCGTTGTTTTTCGTTTATCGATGGATGGCTGGAAAGAGAAGCCTGGCCGGAGTCCAACCAACCCGGCATCGCCGATGTCGGACCGGCCGCGACGAGTGCAAGTCCACTCAGCGCGGCCAGAAAAAGAGCAGTACCCAAAACTTTGGCTTTCATCATGAAGAATCTCCAATTGGACGCGTTTCGAAAATAAATGCTCTATGTGACGGCCATGTCAGCATGCAGCGCAAGCCAACGCCCCGAGATACCAGCCTCCCAGCGCCGCTCAGACGTTATCTGGGCAAGGCAACAGGAATGACCAAGGACTCAGATATGGCCGATTTCGAAAACGTATATACGGAACTGAAGAACATCATGCTCCCGGATGCCGAACAGCTAGATTGCAAGACAAACCAGGACGGCGAGCTGCATCTGGATACCAGACACGTGATGCACAACGGCAAGCCGCCATGGTTTGGCGGCGTTCCTTAATGCGCGTGTACGTGAATACCGAATTGCTTGCCGACATTTCCCCGGCGCGACCGGCTGGTATTCAGCGCTCCGCCATGTTTGCGATTTCGATAGGGCGGACGTAGTCGGTAAATATCCGGTCGATTTCGGCATCGTCGACTGTGACGCCTTCGTTTATCCGATCGGCAAGCTCGAACAGCCCTTCGATAATCGGCAGACCGTCGACCTCAGTGGCAACGACAACGCCACCGCTTTCGAAATGTTTGCGCCAGGTCTTGCGAATCTTTGCCCAGTATCCGGCCGTCCGGTCCCAATAGGCGTACGCGGGCGTGAAGTCGAAATCCGAGTTGTACTTGTAGTTGTTGAAGCCGAATTCGCGAACAAGAACCTGTTCCGTTCTGCCATCCAGACGCACGACCTTGCTGTTGTCCTGCTCGTGCGTCCAGCCATCGGGCGTGACGGTATGGCGGTTTTCGACGTTGAGCGCGTTGTAGTCTTCGCGCGTTGTGTACTCGCGACGGGGCAGCGGCCGCCAGGTGCGGTCCGACGTCCAGGTGGCATGCCCGTAGCGGTGGTTCCACTCGCCGGTGCCGCAGTAGCGCGGTGTGTCGGCCACGCCGTAGACGCACTGGGTCCAGGCACCGTTGGTCGTGTCTTCGGGAATTTCGACCAGCGCCCAGGTCTGGTCGTCGCTGAACTCCAGGCGCTGATCGGCCTCGAAGAGCCAGTCCTGCCGCCAGTGCTTGATGACGCTGTCCTTGCCGACGATCAGCAGATGCTGCAGCACGATGCGGTCGCCGCTGTCCTCGATGAGCAGAATGACTTCGTTAGCGTCGGACCGCTTGGGTTCGGTGCGCTCATAGCCGGGCACCAGCGCGACGGTTTCGTCGAACGCGAAGTCGACATCGAACTCGCCGGCCATCGCGAGGATAGCCTGGCGATCTGCCGCGGGTGCCGTGAAGCTGCTGTTATCGATATCGACACTTTCGGCGTTGGCACGTTGCGGCGCGGTCTCCGGCGCGCCCATGGACATAGTCGCGCAGCCGCTGGTCATCAGGCCGCTGAGAATACAGATGGGAATCAGACGTTGCATGGCTTGCCTCCGTTCGGGTTGGATTCGGTGATGTTCATTTGGTCAGGATCAACTTGCCGTAACGCGTCTCGCGCAGTTCGTAGCGTTGGCCGTGGTGTTCGATCACGACCCGGCCGGTCTTTCCCAGCAGCCAAGTGCTGTCGACGCGCGGGATATCTTTCTCGCAGTCGAGTTTTTCCGGCGTGTCAGCCGTCGGTCGGGCCTTGCCGGAACCACGGGTCACTTCGGTTTCTTTCATTGCAGCCACTGGAAGTCCTTCGCGATCGAGATCCGGACGCTGCGTCCTGGTTGCTCGATCGCGTTTGGATGAATTCGATGGTCCTTGTCGAACACGTTATCGATGGCCAGCCGGAACTCGAAGCCGGCCAGCGGGCCGTGTTGCGGAAGGTAGTTGGCGAACACGTCCGTCTTGCCGAAGCCCGCTGTCTCCAGCGCGCCATCCGGAACGTCGCGGCGGTCGGAAGCGGCCACCAGTTCGGCGCCCACGGTCAGCTCGCGCCCGAGCAGATACAGCCCGGCGCCAAGCGTGGCCCGGTCGGGCTGGAGGCTGGCGAGATTGCCACCCGGTGAGCCCTTGCGCCGCGAGTCGAGCGTGGCCAGCGAGGCCTGCAGGTAGCCGATGTTGCTGGACAGTCGCGCGTCGAGTTCGAAGCCCCTGATCTGGGCGTCGACGTTGAAGTTGGTGGTGATGCCCGGAAAAACCAGCGTGCGCGTGACTGGATCGAATGCCGGGTCACCGGAGATGAAGATGACGACCTGGTCGACGAAGTTGTCGATCTCGCTTTCATGCCACACCGCGTCGAGTTGAAAGTCGACGCCGGCATCGAACAGGTCGCGCTGGCGGAAGCGACCGCCGATCTGCACCTGCTCGGATTGTTCCGGTTTCAGTGCGGGCGTGGGCACGAATTCATTGACGACGACTTGACCGGGGCCCAGTGGTACCGTGAAATGCACGCCGTCGGCGAAAAGTTCGGTGAGGCTGGGCGCCCGGAACGCTTCGGCGTATTCAGCCCAGAAATAAACGGACTCGTGCGGTTGCCAGCCCAGCGCGACGCGCGGCGAGACCTCGTTTTCGTCGCGGTCCTGGAAACCACCGGCGGCGCTGTACTCGAAGGCATCGAAGCGCACGCCCGGGATCACTGAAAATCCGGCCCCCAGCGGCACTTCGGCCTGAACAAAGCCGGCCCGATATTCGACCTCGGCGTCGGGAAACTGAATCCGGTCGGCGCCGTTGCGGGTACCGGACTGCTCGTCGGTATAGAACTCGGTGCCGTAGGTCAGCCGCACCGGCTCGCCGGCGATTGTCTTGACGATCGTTCCCAGCCGCGTGGTGTTGGTCAGTTCGAAGCCGGTCGTCTCGAAATCGGTGGTGTCGACGCGCGCGTCGTCGAAGCGGAACTCGCGCGTGTCGACATCGTTCCGGTAGAACGCCGTGTCGAGGTTGATCCAGCGGTTGTCAGGATCGTCATAGCGGTAGCGCAGGCGCGCGTTGGTGCGCTCGGTGTCGCGATCGACCAGGTTCGTGGCGGTGGCCGTTTCGTTTGCGTTGGGCGGGTTTCGACCGGTGTTTTCGAACAGGTCGACGGCGAGTTCGACGCGGTGGTGCTCGGCCGGTTGCAGGCCGAGTTTGACGAGTCCGTTTTTGACCTCGTCGCGCGAGGCCAGAATGTCCTCGCCGTTGCCGTCTTCGATATCTTCGCCGACGTCGCGGTAGACGAAGCTGCCGAGGAAATCAAGCGCGCCTGCCTGGCCGTAGAGCGTATTGAAGCTGGACAATTCCTCGCCATTGGCCTGGAAGCCGCCCTTGAGCCGGACGCCGAAACCGTCGCGTCCGCCGGTCATGTCCCGCCCATTGACGGTCTCGATGACGAATGCGCCGCCCAGCGCGCCGCTACCGTAAACGGAAGAGCTGGCGCCGCGCAACACCTCGATCGATTGCACCAGGTCCGGGTCGAGCAGAAAGCGGCCGCCGTGCGCCTTGTTGAAATTCTGACGGGTGCCGTCGATACGGATCACCACCTGCTCGTCGGCGAAACCGCGAATGGAAGGCTCCTCGGCGATCCGGCGCGGACCGCCCTGGATACTGACGCCGGGAATGGATTCGAACACGTCCTGGAATCCGAAGGGCTGAATGGTCTCGATGTTGTCGCGCCCGACCAAGGAAATGGATGCCGGCGTAATAAACCGGGGTCGCTCGGTGCGGGTCGCCGATACGACCACCGAATCCAGTACCACTGCGGGCCCTAATTCCTGCCGGGCTTCCGGCGAACGTTCGGGATTCGAGGTATCGCTGCCGTCGGAAGCCAATGCCGGACCGCACAGCGCGGCCATCCCGATCAATAAATTTGCTTTTTTACTCACACAGCCTCCAGGCATTCCGCTGAATTCGATTCCAGATAGCGGCCTGGCTGGCGGCGCGAAGAGGCTTCATGCCGTTGGCTGGGCGCGGATGTCGTGCCCGGAAAAGGCGGGCAACGACAAACACATGACCAGCTTACACTAAATACGACTGATTCGCAATAGCGTTTGATCCGCCTGGAAAAGGCATTTCGCGGGCCACATTGGCACTCGGCCCAGCAAAGGAAGCGATTTTTTGAACATGTGCTTCCATTGTTTGCCGTCGCTGTGTTTACGGCGTACGCTCACCTGATACATCATTCCAGCAAGCTGCCGAAGCTCATCAAGCTTCCTTTGCTTCGTGAAGTTGATAAAAACGCATGAAGAGGTCGATTTGAACAACAAGATGAAGTGGCGTGCCTTCTTCAGCGCAATCATCGTGATCGCTGCTGGATCCCTTCTTCACTTCGTCTGGGCCTGGTCCGGTCGAAGCACGCTCGTGGCGATCGTCGCAGCGACGAATGAAAGCACGTGGGAACATCTCAAACTCGCGTTCTGGCCCGCGCTTGCAATTGCGCCGATTCAGCGTGTACTTTATGGATCCTTTCCCGGTTGGCTCCCTGCAACCGCCATTCGCTGCATGCTTCCCTTGTTCCTGATCGTCGCGCTTTTCTACGGATACACTGCGTTATTGGAAGGCCATCATCTGGCAGCAGACCTTGTAATCTTCGCGGCTGCCATCTTCGCCGGAGAATTCCTCGGTCACGCCGTTCTCGCCCACCAGTTCGGCGCGAAGATCCGAATGGGCGCGTCAGTGCTTCTTGTTCTCGCGACAACGCTGTTCTCGACGCTGACATTCAACCAGCCTGACACCTTTCTTTTCCACGCGCCAGATTCCTCGCACCAGAATTGATCAAGATCAGTACCCGGCCGTGACCTGCTTCGTATGATCAAACACATGGCCGGAGCCCGATCACAGGGTGAAAAAACCAGTACCCGCTCACGAGCTATATGGGCGGCACAGGGCTTCTTCGTGCTGTTTTCCCTGTGGCTGGTGTTCGATGGACTGGACGGATGGCCGGCAGGAGTTCTGGCGGCGCTGATCGGGGGTGGGCTGGCCGCGTGGCTGGCCGACAGCGAGCCATTCTGGTGGAATCCTTTTCGGTTGATCGAGTTCGCCGGCTTCTTCCTGGTCGAATCGTTTCGCGGCGGCATAGACGTGGCCTGGCGTTCCCTGCATCCGCGCCTTCCGGTGTCGCCGCGCTTTTTCGAGCACGATATCCAGATTCCCGAGGGCCAGCCAAGTACGTTGCTGATCAGCGTGATCAGCCTGTTGCCCGGCACGCTCAGCGCGGAACTGCAACGCGACGAGCACGTGCTGATCGTGCACACGCTGGCCGACGGCGGCGAAGAATCAGTGCAGCGCCTGGAGCGCCGTATCGCGCGCCTGTTCTCGGTGCCGGAACCGAAGCGGGAGACGACGTCATGACCGTCAGCGTGCTGCCGTGGACGATCGTATTTTTGCTTCTCAATCTCGGCGCCGGGCTCTGGCGCGCCTGGAAAGGACCCACCGACGGCGATCGCCTGCTGACCACGCTGCTGTTCGCGACCACCAGCGTGGCCATTCTGTTGCTGATGTCGGCGTGGCTGGAACTCCCTGCCATCCGCTACGTGGCGCTGATGCTGGTGCTGCTGGCGACGATCATCTCGCTGGCGTTTTTCGGCATGCCGGCGCGCGCCTCCAAGTCTGGAGATCAGGCGGATGACTGATCTGCTGGCGCTGGTGTTCCTGCTTTCGGGCTGCTTCTTCATCTTCGCCGGCACCGTGGGCATGATCCGGCTGCCGGACGTTTACTGCCGCTTGCACGCGATGACCAAGGCCGACAACCTCGGCCTGCTGCTGATCTGCCTTTCGCTGTTGCTGCTCGACGGTCGGGTGCGCATTGCGCTGCTGTTGCTGCTGATCTGGCTGCTGGCACTGCTGGCATCGACCGTCTCGGCGCACCTGATCGCGCGCCATTCACGCGCCCGCCAGGTCAACGAAAGGGACGGCGGATGAGCGCGCCGCTGGCCGTCGATGTGCTGCTGGGCCTGATCCTGGTCGGGCTGGCCGCGCAGGTGGCGATCGGCGAGCACCTGTTCCGGGCAATCGTCTTCTACGTCGCTTTCGGGCTCTCGATGTCGGTGATCTGGGCGCGCCTGGGGGCGCCGGATCTGGCGTTGGCCGATGCCGCCATCGGCGCCGGCCTGACCGGGGCGCTGATGATGGTGGCGTTTCGCCGGCTGGTCGAAATCGACCCGAAGCAGGCCCAGGCCCAGGCCACCCGCAGCTCGGCACTGGCGGTGTTGATCGGTGTGCTGGCGGCCGGCATGGTCGCGACGATTGGATTGACCGCGCTGACCCTGGAGCAACAGCCCGGACGCGCCGGGCTGCAGGTGATGGAAACGCTCGGGGACACCGGCCTGGGCAATCCGATCACCGGCGTGTTGCTGGTGTTCCGCGGCTTCGATACGCTGATCGAGATGACGGTGCTTTTGACGGCGTTCGTCGGCTCGCGCGTGATGACCACCCGAAGTCGCTTCTATGTAGCGACCATCGCCGGTTTCCAGCTGCCGCTGGTGCGCACCCTGGTGGCGGTCATCCTGCCGCTGGCCGCATTGATCGCTATGCACCTGCTGTGGATCGGTTCGGACCAGCCGGGCGGCGCGTTCCAGGCCGGCTCGGTGCTGGCCGGCGCGGGCGTGCTGCTGCTGCTTACCGGTACGTTGCTGCCGGCCTCGAAATCGCGGGCCCTGGTTCGCCTGGCGCTGGTTGCCGGTGTGGCGTCGCTGTGCGTGCTGGTGCTGGCGCCGATGCTGCGCGGCCAGGTGGCCATGGCTTATCTCGGCCGCGGGTCGCTGTTGTTTGCCGAGGCGCTGATGATGGTCTCGATCGCCACATCGCTGACCCTGCTGTTCGCGGGCAGACCGTCGTTGAAGGTGGGCCGGCCATGACCAGCGCCGTTTTCGTGCTGGTGGCGGCCGCGATCTTCGGCTTGGGCGTGCACGGCCTGCTGGTATCGGCGCACATCATGCGCAAGCTGCTGGCGCTGAACCTGATGCTGAGCGCGCTGTTCCTGCTGCTGATCGTGGTGCCGGCGACGATCGACGGCCGTCCCGACCCGGTGCCGCAGGCGCTGGTCCTGACCGGCATCGTGATCGCCGTTTCCACCACCGCGTTCGCGCTGGCGCTGATGGTGAGGTTGTTCCGCAAGCAGGGTCATGCCTCGATCCATCCCGATATCGATCCACGTCTGCTCGGCCGCAAGGCACCGTCGAAAGCGAACAAAACAGCACAAGGGGATGATCGGTGACACCGGCCGCCCAACTGCTCATCGGCCTGGTGTTCGTGCCGCTGTCGACGGCGCTGGTGGCGGTGCTGCTGCCGCCGCGCAGACGTCGCTGGGCGGTGGTGCTGGGCGGGCTTGCCTGGCCGTGCCTGCTGGTGCCGCTGAGCATGGCCGTGGCCCGCGAGCAGAGCGTTGTCATGGTGTTCGGCGGCTGGGCGCCGCCGCTGGGTATCGGCTGGCGGCTCGATGCGCTCGGGCTGGTTGTCCTCTGGGTGCATGCGCTGGCCGGCATTGCGGCGCTACCGAGCGCGTGGCGACGTTTCGATCCGGATCTGCCCGAGTCCGGGCCGTTCTGGTCGCTGTGGATGATCCTGGCCACCGGCGTCAACCTGGCGCTGCTGGCGGCCGACCTGTTCAACCTGTACGTGGCGCTGGAACTGACCACGCTGGCGGCGGTGGCGCTGATCGCGACCGACGACGGCATCGCCGCCCTGGCCGCCGCGATGCGCTACCTTCTGCTCGCGGTGCTCGGCTCGCTGATGTACGTGCTGGGCGTCGGCCTGGTCTATGCCCAGACCGGAAGCCTGGCGATGCATCAGCCCGGCATCGAAGCGCTCAACAACGTCGCACTGGTGCTGATGCTGACCGGTCTGATGGTCAAGGCCGCTATCTTTCCGCTGCACGTCTGGCTGCCGCACGCCTACAGCAATGCACCGGGACCGGTAGCGGCGATCATGGCCGCAGTCGTCGGCAAGGCGGCGCTGGTCGCGTTTTGGCGCATCTGGTTCGAAACGGCCGAGGCACCGCCGGCGCAGCTGGCCGATTTCCTGGGCCTGATCGGCGCTGCCGCCCTCGTCTACGGCGCCATTGCAGCGTACCTTCAGCCGCGGCTGAAGATGGTCATCGCCTACTCCAGCATCAGCCACTTCGGATTCCTGCTGCTGCTGCTGCCGCTGGCCAGTCAGCAGGCTTTCCAGGGTGCCGGTTTCCACTTGCTGGCGCATGGTCTTGCCAAGGCCGCGATGTTCCTCGCCGCGGCGAATATTGTCGTGGTGCTGGGTTCCGACAGCATCCGCCACCTGCCCGGCCTGGACAAGCGCATGCCGCTGGAAGCATTCACGCTTGCGCTGGCCGGCGTGACGCTGATCGGGCTGCCGCCCAGCGGGGGTTTCACCGGCAAGTGGATGCTGCTTTCTGCGGCGTGGGAAACCGGCGGCTGGTTCTGGCTGGTGCTGATCGTGCTCAGTGGACTGATGAGTGCGGCCTACGTGTTCCGCATCCTGGCGCTGACCTGCTTCCACCCGGCGCGCCGGGCGGTGCACCACCTGCATCCGCGCCCGCCGAAGATTACCAGCCTGGCGGCGCTGACGCTCGCGCTGCTGGCGGTGGTCATCGGGCTTTATCCGCATCCGGTGCTTGATCTGCTGGGTGCGGGCATGCCGGGAATGGTTCGGTGATCCCGCCATGATCTCGCCGTGGACCACCCAGATTCTGCCGCCGGCCGTTGTGCTGGTCTCGACCCTGGCGGCGATCGTCATCTTCGTCGCCGGCGAGGCGCGCCAGCGCCTGCGCATCTGGGTCAACCTCACCGCCGCGCTGCTCAAGCTGCTTCTGGTCGTCTGGATCGGGCTCGAAGTGCTGGCCGGCACCACTTTCATGTTCCGCTTCGAGCTGCTGCCCGGGCTCGAGCTTATATTGCACGCCGACGCGCTGAGCATTCTCTTTGCCAGTCTTTCAGCGGTGCTGTGGCTGGTCACGACGGTCTACGCCATCGCCTACCTGGAGCACTCGCCCAACCGCGCCCGGTTCTTCGGCTTCTTCAGTTTATGCGTAAGCGCCACCATGGGCATTGCGATGGCGGGCAACCTGCTGACGCTGTTCCTGTTCTACGAGCTGCTGACCCTGACAACCTGGCCGCTGGTGGTGCATAACGGCACGCCCGAGGCGCTGGCGGCGGGTCGCAGTTATCTTCGATATACGCTGACCGGCGGCGTGGTGCTGCTGACCGCACTGGTCTGGCTGTACGGGCTGGCCGGGAATGCGGTATTCACGCCGGGCGGCTTCCTGGCGCCGCTGGCCGCCGAGCATGGCGGTGCACTCACGCTGATTTTCGTGATGCTGGTGGCCGGCTTCGGCGTCAAGGCCGGGCTGATTCCGCTGCACGGCTGGTTGCCCAAGGCCATGGTCGCGCCGGCGCCGGTGAGCGCGCTGCTGCACGCGGTGGCCGTGGTCAAGGCGGGCGCGTTCGGCATCATCCGCACCGTGGAGGACGTCTACGGCCTCGAGCTGGTCGCCGAGCTCGGCATGCGCCTGCCGCTCATCACGGTCGCCAGCTGGACGATCGTGATCGGCTCGCTGCTGGCGCTGCGCGAGCATCATCTGAAGCGCCGGCTGGCGTATTCGACGGTCAGCCAGGTGTCCTACATCGTGCTCGGCATCGCGGTCGGCGGCCTGCTGGCGACCTCGGGCGGCATGGTGCACCTGGTCCACCAGGGGCTGATGAAGATCACGTTGTTCTTCTGCGCAGGGATCTTCGGCCTGTTGCTCGGCGTTAAGCGGATCGACCAGCTCGACGGGCTGGGCCGGCGCATGCCCTGGGTCTCGGGCGCGTTCACCGTGGCCGCGCTGGGCATGATCGGACTGCCGCCGCTGGTCGGCTTCATCAGTAAATGGTATCTGGCCTCGGGCGCGCTGGCCGCCGGCATGCCGCTGGTGCTGGCGGTGCTGATCACCAGCGCCCTGCTCAATGCGGCGTACTTCCTGCCGCTGGTTCGCAGGCTTTGGCTGAATCCGCCGGGCACCCTGGTCGAGGCACCGATCGAAATCGGGCGGCTGCCGCGCCTGGCGCTGATGTCCTCGGCGGTCGCCACGGCGGCGCTCGTCGTGGTGCTGGGCGTGCTGGCGGCCCACCCGCTCAGCCCGCTGAACTGGGTGGTCAAGATCGCCCAGGGGTATGCGCCGTGAGCGCGCTGGTGATCAACCTGCTGCCGGTGCTGACGCCGCTGATCGTCGCGGCATTGCTGGCGTTTCGCGGTCGTCCGCGCGCGTTCGCAATCTCTGCCGCCCCCTGGATGCCGCTGTTGCTGGCGCTGCCGTTATTGATGGGCTCGCGCGCCGAGCTGACCATTGTGCTGCTGGACCTGCGCCTCGGCGCCGATGCAGTCGCCGCACCGTTGAGCGTGCTGTGCGCGGTGGCCTGGGGCCTGGCCGGGTGGTTCGCCGCCAACCGGGTTGAAAAGGACCGGATCCTGTTCTGGAGCGGCTGGCTGGTCAGCCTGGCCGGCATTTCGCTGGCGCTTCTGGCGCAGGACATCGCCGGATTCTATTCCGGCTACGCGATGCTGAGCCTGGCCTCGTGGCTTTTGATCATCCATGCCCGAACCGACGAAGCGTGGCGGGCCGGACGCATCTACCTGGTGCTGGCGCTGGCCGGGGAGATGGCAGCGTTCGCCGGGCTGATCGCGATCGTTGCCGCGGTCGGCAACATCGCACTGGGCGAGCTGGCCACAGCCGTGCAGCTCGAACCGGCCTGGCGCTGGCTGATCCTGGCCGGTTTCGCGGTCAAGATGGGCGTCGTGCCGCTGCACGTCTGGCTGCCGCTGGCCCACCCGGTCGCGCCCATACCCGCAAGCGCAATCCTGTCCGGCGTCATCGTCAAGGCCGGCCTGCTCGGCTGGCTGCGGCTGGTGCCGCCGGGCAGCGAGGGTGCTGCTGCGATCGGCCCGATACTGCTGGTGCTCGGTATCGTCACGGCGTTCGCCGGGGTGCTGATCGGGCTGACACAGCAGCGGGTGAAGGTGGTGCTGGCCTATTCGACGATCAGCCAGATGGGCCTGGTGCTGATGGCCTACGCGGCGCTGCTGATGGCGCCCGACCGGGCGGCGGTTCTATTGCCCTGGCTGGGCGTGATGGCGCTGCACCACGGGCTGAACAAGGCGTCGCTGTTCCTCGCCTGCGGCTGCGCGCCGGGACGCAGCAGGCTTCGCGGCCTGCTGGTCGCGCTTCCCGCACTGGCCATCTCGGCCGCGCCGCTGACCACCGGCATGCTGGCCAAGACCGGGTTGAAGACCGCGCTGGCCGAGGCGGGTGTGGCGCATGGCTGGACGCTGGCACTGAGTCTGACGTCCACGGCCACCGCGCTGTTGCTGTGGCATTTCTGGCGGCTGGTTCGAAGCGACAGCGGTTACAAGACGGCGCACCCGGCGTGGGTCGCGATGGTGCTCGCCGGGCTTGTCGTACCCTGGATCTGGGTGCTGGTCCACGGCCTTGACCCGCATCTGCTGTCCGGCTTGTGGCCGGCGACCTGGCCGTTGGCGCTGGCCGCGGCGATTGTCGTTGCAAGCGTCTGGCTCAAGCGCGGGCTTGCGCCGCGATGGAGGCCCGGTCTTCCGGCCGGCGATCTGGTTGTATGGCTGGAGGGCGCCGCCCGTCTGGCCGGCAAGGGGCTGACCCGGCTGGCCCGGGCCGGCGCGGCGCCGTTGCCGAACCTGTACCCGGTCCACGTGCGCATGACCCGCACGCTGCTGTGGATGGAACGCAAGATCACCGCGCTGCCGGTGGCCGGATTTCTGATCCTGGGCCTGGGCGGCCTGCTGTGGCTGGTCACGCGGGTGTCCTGATTGCGCTTCGAAGCCATCCGGCGAAACCCTCGCTATGCTTTTGGCTCGCCTGTTTCAACCGGCATCGGCGTTAGAATTCACAACTGAACCGGTCCGGCGGCGACGGGCGTTTCGCCTGTCTGAGGCTTGTAATCACAAGCGAAGCCGCATCCGGCTGTTTCGGGGTCATTACAAAAAATACAGGATAAAAGATCATGCGGATCGGCGTACCGAAGGAAATCAAGAACCACGAGTACCGGATCGGACTGACGCCGGCCGGCGTGCGCGAGCTGGCCAGCCACGGCCACGAAGTGATGGTGCAGCGCGACGGCGGCAAGGCTATTGGACTTACCGACGAGCTCTACGAGCGCGCCGGCGGCACCATTGTCGAGACGGCCGAGGAAATCTTCGCATCCGCCGACATGATCATCAAGGTCAAGGAACCGCAGCCCAACGAATGCAAGATGCTGCGCGAAGGCCAGATCCTTTATACCTACCTGCACCTCGCGCCCGATCCGAAGCAGACCACCGGCCTGGTCGATTCGGGCTGTATTGCAATAGCCTACGAGACCGTCACCGACAGGTCGGGCGGTCTGCCGCTGCTCGCCCCGATGTCGGAAGTCGCCGGCCGGATGTCCATCCAGGCCGGCGCACACGCGCTGGAGCGGGCCCAGGGTGGCAGCGGTGTGCTGCTGGGCGGCGTGCCCGGCGTGCGCCCGGCCGAGGTGATGATCATCGGCGGCGGCGTGGTCGGGCTCAATGCCGCGCGCATGGCCATGGGCATGGGCGCAGACGTGACGATTTTCGACCGCTCGCTGCCGCGCCTGAAATATATCGATGAACTTTACGGCGAGCGGCTCAACACGCTTTATTCGACCGAAGAAGCCATCGAGGAACACCTGTCCACGGTCGATCTGGTGATAGGTGCCGTGCTGATTCCGGGTGCGGCGGCGCCGAAGCTGGTGCGCCGCGATCAGCTATCGATCATGGAGCCCGGCTCGGTGCTGGTGGACGTGGCCATCGACCAGGGCGGTTGCTTCGAGACCTCGCACGCCACCACCCACCAGGAACCGACCTACGAAGTCGAGGGCATCATCCACTACTGCGTGGCCAACATGCCCGGCGCGGTTGCACGCACATCGACCTTCGCGCTGACCAATGCCACCCTGGCCTACGCGGTGCAGATCGCCAACAAGGGTGCGAAGAAGGCGATGCTTGACGACGAGCACCTGCTGGCCGGCCTCAACGTGCACAAGGGGCACGTCACCTACAAGGCGGTGGCGCACGATCTCGGGTACGACTATGTGCCAGCGGCCGAGGCGCTGGCGCGGGACTGACGAAGCTGTCGACCGGCGCAGCTTTTAGCCAGGGGCTGCGCGGCTGTTGCGCGACGCCATGCCCGAGCGCATCAACTCGATGCCGCTGCCGATGACCTCGGCCCAGACGGCCTGAATTTCGTCGTCGAATTCCGGATCGCATTCGGCCGCAGTCTTCAAAAGCGAACCTTTCCACAGGTCGAAATGCGCCGGGTCCAGCTCGAACCTGCGATGGGTCTTGCCGAGAAAACGCAGGTAGTCGTCGGCGCCCGGCGAGTCGTCCACGGCCAGCGTCATCACGTGCAGCGATGACTTGAGCTTGCGCTTGAGGCGGGCCATGTCGGTACCCTCGAACACCCGCTGGATCTTGGGCGATATCGCCATGAACGATTTGTAGAAGCGATCGAGGAACTCGGGCTCAGACGTGGCCCGGTCCAGGCTTCGGTGGAATTCGGCCATGCGTTCTTCCTGGTTCATCGCTTACGACCCGGTGCGGAAATTCGATGGTGATAATCCCCATGCATCCATTATTGCGCAGATGGCCGCTGACAATTTTGGCCTGGATCAATCGATCACCGCCGCGTTTCCAAGCGCCCGGTGCGAATGCGCTAACATCGGGCATCTGTCACGCATAGAGCAACTCCGATGAAACTGTTACTCGCGCTTGTCTTCTCGCTCCTGGTCGCCGGGCCGGTCGTGGCCGAAAACCACGAATCGGCGCAGGCGGCATCGTTGCCCGAACCCCGACAGTCGGTCACCGATCACGCCATCCGCATCGACGGCGAGCGTGTGGACTACACCGCCACCGTCGGCTGGCTGATCATGGAAGAGGACGACAAGCCGATCGCACGTTTCGGCTACACCGCTTACCACCGCAAGGGCGACTACGGCCCGGCCGAGCGGCCGATCGTGTTCGCGTTCAACGGCGGCCCCGGCTCGTCGTCGCTGTGGCTGCACATGGGCATCCTCGGACCGCAACGGGTGGTGGTCAACGACCCGGGCTATGCTGCGCCGCCGCCGGCGAAGCGGGTCGACAATGAATTCAGCATTATTGATATTGCCGACCTGGTCATGGTCGACCCGGTCGGCACCGGCTTCAGCATGCCGCTGGGCGAGGCGAAGGGCGAGAAGTTCTGGGGCGTCGACCAGGACATCGAATCGGTGGCCGCGTTCATCAAGCAATACATCACCGAGCACGGGTTATGGGCGGCGCCGAAATTCATTCTCGGCGAGAGCTACGGCGGCGTGCGCGGCGCCGGGCTTGCCCATCATCTGCAAAGCCGCCACGGCATGAACCTCAACGGCCTGATCCTGGTCTCGCCGTTCATCGATACCGCGGCCGGACGCGACGGCGGCGGGCTGGACCTGCCGCACGCGCTGTTCCTGCCCTCGTTCGCGGCCACGGCCTGGTACCACGAAGCGCTTGCCGACAAGCCGGAAAACCTGGCGTCGTTTCTGGGCGAAGTGGAAAAGTTCGCGCTTGAAGAGTACCTGCCGGCCCTGACCGCCGGATATACCATCGACCCGGCGCGCAAGCGCGGGGTGGCCGAGCAGGCGGCGGCCTACACCGGCACCACGACCGACTACTGGTTGAAGGCGGACCTTCGCGTCGATCATCAGCAGTTCCTGCAGGAGCTCAAGCGCAACAATCGCCTGATTGCCGGCCGGATCGATTCGCGCTTCATCGGCCCGTCGGTCAATCCGCTGTCCGAGTCCATGGACTACGACCCGTTCTTCCCGGCGGTGGGGCCGGCCTACACCGCGGCATTCTTCGATTACCTGCACAACGAGCTGGAATTCGGCCGCGACGAGGAATACAAGACCACGGCCTGGCCGCTGGACTGGGACTGGAGCCATCGCGATCCCGACGGCAACCGGCAGGTCGCGGTCAACCTGCTGCCGGATCTTTCGCGCGCGATGATCATGAACCCGGGCCTGCAGCTGCACATCCAGCAGGGTTACTACGACCTGGCCACGCCCTTCGCCGCGACGAATTACTACATCCGTCACCTCGATATCCCGG
>DATGCS010000015.1:0-5128 GCA_035311685.1 Wenzhouxiangellaceae bacterium | reverse complement strand
TCCAATCGAAGGGGAAAACGTGAAAACTGCAAAAGGCATCGCGCGCATCGGTCGCTTCGAGATCCCGTACCGGCTCTACGGCAGCAGCGACAGGCTGCTCGTTTGCGTCAGTGGCGCCATGCAGACCATGTCGATCTGGCGTTCCGTCGTCAAGCGCTTCACCGGCGATTACACGGTTGTGCTGTTCGATATGCCGGGCGTGGGGCGTTCGCGCATTCTCTCCGGCGGCAGCCATGTCACGGTCGACGAGCAGGTCGAGGTGCTCGACGGATTGGTCGGTCACACCCGCAGCGGCGGCGAGCTGGTGCTCGCCGGCAGTTCCTGGGGCACCGCGATCGCCGCCAGCTACGCCGCGCTCAAGCCCGACGCGGTGCAGTCCCTGCTATTGAGCAGTTTCGGCATGCGCCCCAATGCGGGCATGGAATACGTCGTCAAGCGCGCCACCGAGCTTTACCACGCCCACGACTATGCCGGCGGCGCGGAGCTCATTTTCGAGGTGTTCGGCCGCAACCTGGGCCCGGTCTACAAGCAGCAGATCGTGGCCCAGTTCCGCAACCTGTCGGCCGACAGCGCCGAGATCTTCTACCAGCACTGCGCCAACATTCTCACGCTGGGGCATCTCGACGAAGCGGTGGACCTGACCCGGATCAAGGCGCGCACGCTGATCATCAACGGGGCCGATGACCCGATCATCGATCTGGAAGACATGCGCATGGCCGCCACGCTGATTCCCGATTGCCGGTTGCGACTGATCGAGAATGTCGGACATTTCCTGCATTTCGAAAAGCCGGAATTGCTGGACGAATACGCTGAATTCCTGACCGACCATGAGTGCTCGGCCGGTTTGGAATCGGCAGTGGCAAATGCCGTGACCTGAATCAGACGCCGCGGTCGGCGCGCAGCAAATCGCTTTTGAGACTTTCCTGGGTGGGCTTTTCCGACAGCCAGATGCCGAACAGCGCGCGTTTGAAGTCCAGGCCCTCGATGGCGCCCTTCAGGCGGTCGTTGTGCCACACCTGTGTGCCTTCGCCCGGCAGGTAGATCAGTCTGAAGGTATCGCCCGGGGCGATTTCGCCGTCGAACATGGTCAACAGCAGATTGACCTGCGGCCGGATCGAGTCGAGATCATTGCCGGTCGATCTTCGCAGGTCCTTCGGCAGCGACGCGGTCAGGCGCTCGCGCGTGACCATCCCGGAGGTGATGTGCATGATCACTGCCTGCGGTTCATCGGCGGTGAGGATGCGCACGGGGTCGGTATCGGGTTCGGGCACATACAGGCAGGCGATATAGGCATCGATGAACAGCTTCTCGCGCATCCCGGCGCCGTTCAGAAGCAGCGTGTGTTCGCCGGCATCGAGCGTGTCGGGAATTTCGATGCCGGCGATTGTCGTCGCGACAACGACCGGTGCCGTCGCGACGGCCATCATCGTTGTCAGCAGCGCCGCCAGCCACCCCGTTCGGCGTCGACGCACAGCGATTGCAGCGTTTTCGGATTCGTTCATATCATGATTTAGCGTAGTCGAGGCATCCGGCCCAACATCGAAAGGCCAGCCGAATCGTTTTTGAACTGTAGCAGAAATGTTCGAGCCGGCGCGAATCATCCGGCCGGGAATACGTGCGCACGCATCAGCAAGCGGTAGAGCACCGGAATCACCAGCAGCGTCAGCGCTGTGGATGCGACGAGTCCGGAGATGATCGCCCAGGCCATGGGCGGCCACAGCGTCGAGTCGGTCATGGTCAGCGGCGCCAGGCCGACGACGGTGGTGGTGGTCGTCAGCAGAATCGGCCGGGTGCGGCGCTTGACCGCCGCGGCGATGGCATCGGCCACCGAATCGCCTTTGGCCCGCATCTGCTCGGCCACGTCGATCAGGACGATGGCGTTGTTGACGACGATGCCGACCAGCGCGACGATACCGAGCATCGCGGTGAAGCCGAACGGCTGGCCGGCCAGCCGCAGGCCGGGAATGACGCCGACTGCGGCCAGCGGCACCGTGACCAGCACGATGGTCATCAGCCGGAACGAGTTGAACTGCCACAACAGGAATACCAGCAGCAGCAATATGCCGATCGGCAGGGCCGAGAACAGGGCCGTATTGGCGGACCCGGCCTCTTCGGCGGCGCCGGCGATTTCCAGTTCTATCCGATCCGGTAGCGTGAGTTCATCCAGCCGCGGCGCCAGGGATGCCAGCACGTCGTTGTAGGTCGCGCCGTCAGCGGTTTCGGCCAGCACGCTGGTGACGCGCCTGAGGTCGAAGTGCTCGATGACGGCGGGCTGAAACCCGACCCGGGTCTCGAGGAACTGCGCCAATGGCAGCTTGCCCGCCGAGGTCGTGATCATCAATCCGTCAAGCGCATGGGCCGGGAACTGCTCGCCCTCGGGACTGCGAATTCGCATTGCCACCGGTTCGCGTCCGAGTCGCCAGGTCGAGAATTCGCGGCCGCGCGTCGCGTCGGCCAGGAGCCGTCCGATCTGCTCTCGCGTGACGCCGAAGCGGGCCGCTTCGGCATCGTCGATCTCGAATTCCAGCGTCGGGATGCCCGTGCCCAGCTTGTGTCGCACATCCACCGCGCCGGGCGTGGCACGAACGACGGCCATGACCTCGTCGACGGCGCGCTGGAGCTTGCGCGTGTCCTCGCCATAGAGACGAATCTCCACCGGTGCATTGATCGGCGGTCCCTGGCCCAGCCGATGGGCCACGACCTGGGCTTCCGGCACATCGACCGCGCTGCGAGCGCGCGCCTCGTCGGCGATGGCCGGGATAGCCGTGCTGCTCGACGTGATCAGCACCAGCCGGGCGAAATGCGGCGACGCCGGGATCTGGGCCAGGTTGTAGAAAAATCGCGGGCCGCTGAAGCCGGCGTAGACGTGTACTTGCTCGACGTCGTCGCGGTCGCGGAGATGCGCGGCCAGGCCGCTGGCCATCAGCGCGGAGTGGTCGGTATGCGTGCCTTCGGGGAAGTTCATGTCGACCAGCAGTTGATTGCGATCGGTGGAGGGGAAGAAATCGCGCGATAGCCACTGGCTCAGGAAAAGGCTGCCGAGTAATAGCGCGAGCGTGGTGAGCAGTACCACCGCCGGATGCCGGTAGCCGATTTCGGCCAGCCGCGCGCCGATGGTCTCGATGAAAGGCTGGCTGCGCTCCGGCGCGGGCTTGAGAACCGCGGCACCGAGAATGGGCGTGACCAGCAGCGCGTAGAAGTAGCTGACGGTGAGCGTCAGCATCACCATGATCGGAATGCCGCGTGTGAAGTCGGCGGTGTCTCCGGCCGATAGCAGTAGCGGAGCGAACGCGGCCAGCGTGGTGCCGGTAGCGGCGGCCAGCGGTGTGGCGAGCTCGCGAACCGATGCGGCGCAGGCCTCGCGTCGCGACCGGCCCTGGTCCATGTGCCACTGCAGGTTCTCGACCATGACGATCGCGTTGTCGACCAGCATGCCCAGCGCGATCACCATGCCGGCAATGGCCATCTGATGCAGCACGCCGCCGCCCAATGCAAATATCGCCAGCGCGCTGAACGTGACGATCGGCAGCAGACTGGCGACCAGCAGGCCCATGCGCGGCCCCATGAAGGCCAGAAGTACCAGCGCCACCACGGCCACGCCGATCAGCAGCGAGCGGCCCAGCTCCGAGAGACGTTCCTCGACCCAGCGCGGCTGGTAGAACATCTCGCGGATTTCCAGCGGCGCGTAGTCGGCGCGCACTTCATCCACCAGCGCACGGATCGCTTCGCCGACCTCGACGGCATTCACCCGGTTGGGCGGGAACACGATGCCCAGCCCGACCGCCGGCTCTCCATCAGCCCACATGCGCTCGGTCGTCGGCTCGGCAACTGTGAGCGCGACGTCGGCGACCTGGCTGAGCGGCAGCACCTCGCCGCTGGTGGTCCGGATCGGGATGTTGCGCAGCTCGTCCAGGCTGGAGAACTCGGTGCCCGGGTCCAGCACCAGGCTTCTGCCCTCGATCTCCAGCGTGCCGCCGGCCAGCGTCCGGTTGCTGGCCGCCAGCTGTTCGGCCAGGCTCTGCGCCTCCAGGCCGGTGGCCAGGGCAACGGCCGGATCGACGGTGATCAACAGTTGCTCGCCGGGGTCGGCGACCAGATCCACGGTCGAGATCTGGGGCAGGCGGAACAGGTCGCGCCGGAGTTCGCGCGCGGCATCCAGCAAAACCAGCAGGTCGTCGCTGCCTTCAACGACCAGGGTCACGGCGTGTGCATCCATGGATCGGTCCCGGACGTCGGCCGGTTCGGGTCCCGGCGGAAACTCACGCTCGGCATCGTCTACCGCGTTGCGAATGCGGTCCCAGGCCGCATCGGTGTCGTAGATGTGCTGTTGCAAGCCGACCCAGACGTGAGCCACCCCCAGGCGGACCGTGCCGCGAATCTCGGCGACTTCGTCGAGCTGGGCCAATTCCTCTTCCAGCGGGTCGAGCACCAGCCGCTCGATTTCAGCCGGGTCGGCACCGGGCCACTGGACCAGGATCTGCCCGTAGCGGTATGGAAAAAACGGGTCTTCCTGGCGGTTCATCTGCTGCCAGGCCAGTGCACCGATAAGCGACAGCAACACGACGAAGGCCAGGATCAGTCGGCGGCGTTGCAGGGCAAAGAAAATTGCCGTTGTCATCGAACGATCCGCACCGGTTCGCCGTCGAGAAGGTTGGACTGACCCGCCACGACGATCCGGTCGCCGGCGGTCACGGGCCCGAACACCTCGACCCAGCCCTCGGCCAGACGGCCGAGTTGTACCGAAACCTGCTCGGCGCGGCCTTCAGCGACTCGGAACACCCGGCCGTAGCCGGTACCCGGGTCGATGACTGCAGCCAGCGGTACTGACGCAGCGCTTTGCGCCGGCAGCTCGAGAATGGCGTAGACCGGTGCACCCTGGCGGGCGGCGCTGCTGTCGGCCGGGTCGATCGCGATGACGACAGGCACCGGAGCGCCGGGCGCGCCGCGCCCGAGTTCGCGTATGTGGCCGGAAAGGCGCACGCCGCTTTCCTTAAGCAATATCTCGGCCTGATCGTCGACCGTCATCCGGGCGGCGGTGGCCGGACGCAGCTGTACTTCCACTTCAAGGGCCTCGCCGGTCAGCATCATGACCGGCTGTCCGGCGCGCACGAAGTCGCCGGGCTCGGCG
>DATGCS010000014.1:0-6613 GCA_035311685.1 Wenzhouxiangellaceae bacterium | reverse complement strand
CTCAAGCTGCACGAGCACGCAGACCGGTTCGCCATCTCCATCCCCGGCCGCGGCGAGCTGATGAACAGCCGCGTACACGGTTCCGAGATTGCGCTGGCCGAAATGACCTGCAAGCGCGTCGCCAGACACGAATCGCCGTGTCTTCTGATTGGCGGGCTGGGCATGGGTTTTACCCTGGCCGCCACGCTGGCGGCGGTCGGTGACGCGGCCGAAGTCGTGGTCGCCGAACTCGTGCCCGAGGTCGTTGACTGGAATCGCGAGCTCGTGGGCGACGCCGCCGGGCATCCGTTAAACGATCCGCGCTCTAGGGTATTCGTGGGCGACGTCGCGCAACTGTTGCGCGAAAGCGTTGGGCGTTTCGATGCCGTGATGATGGATGTCGACAACGGGCCGGAGGCGCTGATCCGACGCGAGAACGACTGGTTGTACTCGCCCGCAGGCCTGGCCGCGACCTATCGCGCGCTCAGGCCGAACGGCGTGCTGGCGGTGTGGTCGGCCTCGCCGGATCGCCGTTTCAGCGACAGGCTTTCGCGGGCCGGTTTCGACGTCGACCTGCAAATGGTAAGGCCGCACCGGGCCGGGAAAGGCGCGCGGCATTACATCTGGTTTGCGTCGCGGCGGAATTGAATGCGCGCTGATCGATTGTCGACTGAAACCGGCTTTCATCTTGCAGGCAATTTGTTCCAAGGCCTGGAATGTTCACGTCGGTGTGCGCGAGCGATCCCGCAGCCTGGTCCGGATGGTGTCATAGAGCCACCACAGCAATCCCAGGGTGGCAGCTGACAGGAAGACGGCCAGGCCGAAAAATGCCCACCATGCGGCGTCATACCGCGAAAATCCGACGAGTTCCTGCCACGCATGCCAAAGGATCAGGATCACGATTACGTGGCCAAGGAAGATAGTGAAGGAAGCCGGAGCCAGCCGCGAAAGCAGGCTGCCCAGAAAACCCTTTTCCAGATAAACGGCCAGGGCCATGAAAGCCAACGGTCCCGTCAATCGCAACAGATTGATCAACAGCCAGTAGTGTTCGGGATCATCGCTGAATCCGTAAAACGCCACCGACAGGCAGGCCAGCATGAACGCGACCAGAATCCATGCCGTGCGTCTGCGTATCCAGTCGCCGGCCGCGGACAACCCGGGATGTGCTGCAATGAATACGCCGATGAAGAAATACAGGTAGATATCGATTCGAATGAAGAAACCGAAATGGATACCGACGATCGCACAGTAGAAGATTCCGCCGGCCAGTAGAACCGAGGCGATGGTGTTTCGCGCCACCAGACGCCAGACCGGCAACAGCAGGGCGGCCAGAAAGAGTTCGCGCAGAAAATACAGCGGTGGATTGGCCGGCAGCTTCTGGTAAGCGGTGAGCGCCCTGAACCATCCTTCCGCATTCAACGGGTACAGGTCCAGATCGGGACGCTCGGCCATGCCGGCCGCTTGACGCGTGTAGATCCAGACGGCCATGGGCAATCCCCAGGCGATCATCGGTATGACCAGGCGCTTGAACTTGCGCACCGCATATTCGGGATAGCTGCGATCACCTGACCGGGCTGCGGCAAGGTAACCGGAAAATATGCTCAAAGTAGGCAAGGCCGCAATCGCGATGCAGCCGCTGATCAAGGCGCTAAGGTAACTTCCCGGAGACAGTTCAATATCCTGCAGATCAGGACGATACAGCGCAAGCGGGATATGAACGGTGACGATCAGCAGAACGAGTACCGGGCGCAGTACCTGGATCAGATCATTGGACGCTTTTTTCAGCAACGGCTCATTCCGGCGATGTCCGGCTCCAGTGTACGATGGCCGATAGGCCGACTGGACGATCCGCGCCGAACCCTGTCCCGCGCGTGAGTCGAATTCGCCGCAGCCGGCCCCGAATGGAGTAAGCTGACCGTATGTTCAACGGGGAGCTTGTTCGATCCGGAGCGGGGCCGCGGCTGCAGGCCGGGGAGGAAATATCTGAAATCCGCGTTTCGGACATCGGGTGGGCGTCGTGAAACCTTTGCATAAAAGACTCGACAGCCTCAAGCTGATCCAGGACGAGGACATCGAAATCCTCGATCGGCTGCACCGCAAGACCGCCGACTATCCGGCCGGATGCATTGTGCAGCGCGAAAAAGCGCCCATCGAATGGACCCGTATTATCGTTTCCGGATGGGCAATCCGCTTTCGCACTACCGCCGACGGGCATCGCCAGATCATCAATTTCCTGCTGCCGGGCGACAGCATCGGGCTTTACGGCGCCTTGTTCCCGCAAAGCGATTCCGGCGTGGAGACGGTTACCGACGCTAAGCTTGCCGAATTTGCCAGCACCGAGCTGATGGAGGTGTTCCGCAAATCGGCGCGCCTGGGGGCCGCACTGTGCTGGATCGGCGGCCAGGATGAACGCTTCCTGGAACAGCAGATCGTGCGCATCGGTGCACTCCATGCCACTGCCCGCATCGCGCACCTGCTCGTCGAACTCCAGCTGCGCCTTCTCAGGGCCGGCATCCCGCCGGCCGATGCATTGAGCATGCCGATTACCCAGAAGCTGATTGCCGAGGCGCTGGGCATTTCGCATGTCCACGCAAATCGCTGTTGCCGCAAGCTGGAGAAGAAGGGTTTGATCGAAGCCGCGCCGGGAAGCCTGACGCTGCTCGACCCCGGCGAATTGAAAAAGCTGTGCGGCTACGATGACGACTTTGGCCTGGCGCAGATCTCCGCTACCGTGGTTCGCCGGCTCACCAGACCGGCTACCTGACTCAGGGAATCTCTGAACAACCGGGCGCGAAGCCGGGGAAGTCGGTCACAGACGATTTAACTCATGTTAATGCAGACCTTTGCCTGATTTGTTCAAATTCAGGTGTGGCGATTGGAAGTCCGTCGACATTGTCTTGAACTGCAGACAGGAGGAAACACCATGAGATATTCAAAGACCGCACTTGCATCTGCTGTGGCCGCGATCTGCCTTTCCGTATCGGCCTACGCTCAGGAATCGAGCGACCAGCCAGATCCGATGGCACAACCGGACGATACGTGGATCAGCCTCACCGGTACCGTAACATCGACGACGCCCGCCAGCTTCATGCTGGACTACGGCGGTGGGCTGATCACGGTCGAAATGGACGACTGGGACAATTTCGGCGATGCCTATCCGTTGATGGATGGCGATCAGGTTACCGTTTATGGTGACGTCGACAAGGGTTTGTATGAAACGACGACCATCGAAGCCGGTAGCGTCTATGTCGATGACTTGAATACATTCTTCTATGCGAGCGCCGCCGATGAGGAAGACTTCGGCGAATGGGTGGTCGCCACCGATGCCGAAATCGGGGATCTCATCTATATCGGCACGGTCGTGACGGTCATTCCGGATGCCAATACCTTCACCATCGATACCGGCGCGATGGAACTGACGGTCGATACCAGCGCAATGCTCTACAATCCGCTGGACGACCAGGGGTTCCAGCAGATCGACATCGGTGATCGCGTCAGTATCGAGGCAGAAGTCGATGCCGATTTCTTCGGCGATCAGGATCTCCTCGCTGAAAGCATCGTGACCTTGTCGGACTGAGCCTTGCAATCCCGCAGTACCAGGCGTCGACAGGGCGCCTGGTAAATTCGCCGACTAATGAAAAGAGGCCTGCACTGCAGGCCTCTTTTTTTATTCGCGCTTATCGAAAATAGGTGCTTATCGAAACCATTTGATCGGGGCGGCGCCGCTTACTCGTCGAAAACGTTGGCGTACAGACCGCTTTCGGTGCGGAAGGCATCGCCGCTGATATAGCGGTAGTGCACGTCCAGCGCGGCGATTCTCTGCATGTCGGATTCGGTCAGTTCCACCGCCCGGCTTTCAAGGTTTTTCCGGATATGGTCGGGGGTGGTGGACTTGGGAATGACGATGGTGTCGCGCGCCAGCGCCCAGGCGATCAGCACCTGGGCCGGCGACGCGCCGTGTTGCTCTGCGATGGTGGCGATCACATCGTTGTCCAGCAGCGACGGTTCATCCTGGCTTTTCATTCTTTCCGGCCGGTCGCTGCTGCCCAGCGGCGAGTAGGCGGTGACCAGGATGCCGTGCTCGCGACAGTAGGTCAGTAGTTCGTTCTGCTGCAGGTAGGGGTGAAGCTCGACCTGGTTCATCTCCGGCCGCTCGTCGCTGTTCGCCGCCAGGTGGTCGAGCTTGCGCGTGCTGAAGTTCGATACCCCGGCGTGCCGGGTCAGGCCGGCGTCGCGCACCTTGAGCATGGCCGCCCAGGTCTCCTCGATCGGCGCCTGGTCCGGGGTCAGGAGATCGGACTCGCTTTCCGGGAAACCGTCCAGTCCCGACTTGAAGGCCACCGGCCAGTGAATCAGATACAGGTCCAGGTAGTTCAGCTTCAGGTCCGAAAGCGTACGCTCCAGTGCCGGTCTGACGTCGTCCTTCAAATGGGCGTTGTTCCAGAGCTTGGACGTGATGTGGACGTCCTCGCGCCGGACCTCGCCGCCGGAAAAGACGTGTTGCAGCGCTTCACCGACTTCGGACTCGTTGCCGTAGATCGAGGCGCAATCGATATGCCGGTAGCCTGCTTTCAGCGCGACCTCCACGGCCCGGCCGACTTCGCCGGGGTCGGATTTCCAGGTGCCCAGGCCGATCGCGTCGAGGTTGTCTCCGTTCCGGAATTCGAGTCGTTTCATGATCGATCCTTTCCTGCTTGGGGTTCGTTTTCCATTGTAACGCCGGGTGACATCGGCCGGCCCCGTTCGGGTCGCCGAAGGGTAATCCGGGCGATGGACCTGAATCGGGGGCCGCGTATATACTCGGCGCTTGTCTGGAATCAAGGGCCTGCAATGGCGCAGCCACAACAAGAACAATGGAGCGGACGACTCGCCATCATCATCGCCGCGGTTTCGATGGCGGTCGGCACCGGCAACATCTGGCGCTTTCCGCGAGTGGCCGCCGAATGGGGCGGCGGCGCCTTCCTGATCGCCGTAACCATCGCACTGTTGATCTGGGCGATTCCGCTGCTGATGTGCGAATTTCTGATGGGTTCGCGGAGCCGGCTGGGCAACATCGGCGCCTTTCGCGACTTCATGGGCCGAAAGCACACCTGGGCGGGCGGCTTCATGGTAGCCGTCACCATCGGCATCATGTTTTATTACTCGGTCGTCGCCGGCTGGTGCATTCGGTATTTCGCCGTCGCTGCTGCCGGCGGCCTCACGCCGGACCTCTCGACGGCCGCTGCTGACGCGAGCGTCACCTTCGGTCAGACGCAGTGGGACGCCTTCATCAACGATCCGGTCGAGACGGTCGGCTACCATGCCGCGGCGGTCGTGTTCACCACGTTCGTCGTGTTCCAGGGCATCAAGGGCGGCCTGGAACGCGTGCTCAAGGTATTCCTGGTCGCCCTGCTGGCGATAATCGTGCTGCTGGCGGCGCGCGCGGTGATGCTGCCGGGATCGGCCGCCGGGCTGCGTTTCCTGTTCGTGCCGGACTGGTCGCAGCTGGCGCATTCAAGGGTCTGGCTGGAGGCGTTCACCCAGGCGGCCTGGTCCACCGGCGCCGGTTGGGGGTTGATGATGGTCTACTCGGTCTATGCGCGCAAGAACGAGGAAATTTCGGTCAACTCCGGCATCGTCGCTTTTTCCGACGTGCTGGTCGGCATGTTCGCAGCCGCGCTCGTGCTGGGCACTCTGTTTGCCGTGGCGCCCACGCCCGACATTGCCCAGCAGGCGCTGGACGCCGGTCACGTCGGGCTGACGTTCATCTATATCGTCGACTTGATCGCAACCATGCCGGGCGCCTGGATCATCTCGCCGCTGTTTTTCCTGGCCCTGGCGCTGGCCGGCGTGTCGTCGTTCATCGCGATGTTCGAACTGGCCACAACCAATTTGATGAACTTCGGTTTCCTGCGCCGCAATGCGGCTCTGATCGTCGGCGTGGTGGCCTTTCTGTTCGGCATTCCGTCGGCGCTGTCGATCGAGTTCCTGAACAATCAGGACTGGGTCTGGGGCGTCGGCCTGCTGATCAGCGGTCTGCTGACCGCGCTCGCAATCCTGAAGTACGGCGTGAAACGGGCCGCGGCCGACATCGATGCCAGCAGCGACATCCGCATCGGCGCCTGGTTCGCGCTGGCCGTTCGCGGCATCCCGGTCGTCTTTCTGGTCTTGTTCGGCTGGTGGATCTACCAGTCGGTGCGCGACAATCCCGATACCTGGTGGAACCCGCTGGTCACCTACAGCACCGGCACCATGGCGCTGCAGTGGGGCATCGCGCTGGCACTGGTGCTGGCATTGAATCGATTCCTGGCAAACGGGGTCAAGGACGGGCCGATGACGAAGCCCAGCGAGGCCACAGCCGCGACGCGGAGTGACAGCAATGGACGGTGAACTCGTTTTCTGGATCTGCTTCTTTGTCGGCGGCTATTCGCTGGTCGTCGGCGCCTTGCTCAGAATCGCGCTGAAGAGCAAGAATTGAGGGGCGTTTCTGAACGTTCCCGGTGAGTGGCCTGGCGGTATTGTTCGGTCAGGACAATGGCGCGCGCCGGTCAAGACGATTGCGCAAGATCCGTTGACCCCGACGGTCCAGCGGGTAGCGCCAGGCCATCACGATCATCGGCAACAGCAGCAGGCACGGCCAGCCGACGAACGCGAA
>DATGCS010000013.1:0-4462 GCA_035311685.1 Wenzhouxiangellaceae bacterium | reverse complement strand
CGCCTGGCGCACCCATGCCAGGTAATGCTGGTCGGTGGACACGATCTTGCCGGGCGAGTCGGAAAGCTTGACCACCGGCTGCCCGTTGCACGCGGTCATCTTGATCACGATGTTGATCGGGTCGGTGCCGGTGTCGTGGGTGAGATTGGTGCCGATGCCGAACGAAACGTTGATGCGGTCGCGGAAGCGCTGCCAGATTTCGGCGGCGCGCGGAATGGTCAGCGAGTCGGAAAAGACCAGGTTGCGCGTTCTCGGATCCACCCGGTTCGTTTCGTAGTGCTCGATCATCGCTTCGCCCCAGGCCATCGGATCGCCGGAGTCCTGACGGGCGCCGTCGAACAGCTTGCAAAAGAACATGTCGAAGTCACGCAAAAATGCCTTGAGACTGTAGGTGTCGGAGAGCGCTATCCCAAGGTCGCCGCGGTACTCGCGTGCCCAGACCTCGAAGGCGAACCGCTGGGTCTCGGCCAGCCGCGGCCCCAGCGCCTGGGCAGCCTGGATGAATTCATGCGCCATGGTGCCAATGGGTACGAGATCCAGTGCCTTTGCGAGACGCACGTTGCTGGTGCCGCGCAGACTGCCGGGAATCTCCCGGGCCAGGGTTGCGACCACCTCGTCGTGCCACGCGCGCGAAAAACGCCGACGGGTGCCGAAGTCGGCGAATACGAAATCGGTCGGCCGGTCCAGGGATCGGACCTGTTCGATCTTTTCGTCCAGCCGGCGCTGACCTTCGGAAAGATCGGTGTCCGGATGGCGGTATTGCGTATACAACTCGCTGATGATGGCCAGCAGCGGCACCTCGAACAGTATGGTGTGCAGCCACGGCCCACGGATGGTAACCGACAGCTGGTCGCCTTCTTCTCCGACCTCGATGAACCGCGACTGAAGTCGGAACAGGCGGAGAAACTCGATGAAGTCGGGCTTGAAATAGCGTTGGGATGCGAGGAAATCCAGTTCTCCAGCGTCGAGCTGCAAGGCGCACAGGTGATCGATCTCCCGTTCCAGGGCCTGCTGAAGTGGACGAAGGTCGAGTCCCGGCGTGCGGCAGCGAAACCGGTATTCGACTTCGGCGCCTGGAAACTGATGCAGGACCGCCTGCATCATCGAAAACTTGTAGATGTCGGTATCGAGCAGCGACTGGATAATCATCCAATAATCATCCGGTCGATTCCAGGGCGCCGGTGCCGTCGAAAGTCTCGATTCCGGCCTCGCGCATTTCCGCCAGCGCTTCGGCGACGCTTTCATCGTCGATGCCGCGGCAGGCGGCCAGATTGAGCAGCACCTGAAAACCGGCGGCCTGAAGCTGCAGTGCGGTGGACTTGACGCAGTAATCCGTGGCCAGACCGCCGACCAGCACGTGACTCACATCGCGCGAATGCAGCCACTCGATCACACCGGTGCTCATCTTTTCGGCCACGTCGTGGTAGCAGGCCCCGTACGGATGCATGTCCAGCTCGACGCCTTTCCAGACGAAATAGTCGTAGTCGGCTGGTCGCGGCAGGCCGGGCACGAGTTCGAAGCCCTCGGTTCCCGGCACGGCATGCACCGGCCAGTGTTCTTCGACGTTTTCGCCTTCCACGCCCGGTTTCCCAACCTCATCCGGGTCGTCGGTCACCCAGACAGCCTTCGGACTGTGCGAATCCTTGGAGCCGAGGCGCCAGCGTGCCAGGCCGGCCTGCCGGTTGAGCTCGGGTCCTATCTCGTCGCCGCCTTCGGCCGGAAGCTCGTCCGGGCACAGCGGCGTGAACGTGCGCTGCGAGTCCACGTCGAAACTTGCGATCTTGTCGATTGCCGGCAGTTGCATACGTCCGATCCTTGAGTTCGAGCCTGACTTCAAGGATACAGGAGCGAGGGTCGGTTTCCGGTTTCCGGGTTCGGGATTCCGGCGTTAAGATCCTGGAAGTCGGAGGTCATTTCGACCACTGACTACCGATCACCGCCTACCGTATTTCCGGAAACCGAAACCGGAAACCGGAAACCGTCACCCCTTGGCTAGCGTTGCCGGATCCAGACCACCGAGTTCGTCCCAGCGATTGACCACCGCACAGAAAAGCTGCGCGGTGCGCTCGGTATCGTAGCGCGCCGAATGCGCCTCGGACTGATCCCATTCCAGGCCGGCGGCCTGGACCGCTCTCGCCAGTACGGTCTGTCCATAAGCCAATCCGCCCATCGTCGCGGTATCGAAACTCGAAAACGGGTGAAACGGACTGCGCTTGAAGTCGATCCGGGCGATGGCCGCGTTCAGAAACGAAAGGTCGAAGAATGGATTGTGGCCGACCAGGATTGCGCGCTTGCAGCCGGTTTCGCGCAGGCGCCGCCGAATCGGCTGGAAGATGTCTCTCAGCGCCTCGCTTTCGGACACGGCAAGTCGCAGCGGATGATCGGGCCGAATGCCGTTGAACTCCAGGGCCGCCGGCTCGAGGTTGGCGCCCTCGAACGGTTCGACGTGGCGCGAGATCATGTCTCCTGGCGCCAGCTTGCCGTCCTCGTCCATTTCGATCACGCACGCGGCGATCTCCAGCAGCGCATCGGTGGCGGCGTTGAATCCACCTGTTTCGACGTCGACGACAACGGGAAGAAAACCGCGGAACCGGTTCTTGATTTCGATCATCGGGTTACAGCATGAAGAAGAGCCGTTAAGCTACCAGATTTGACGGGTCCGCGGCGAGCCGATCCTGCCGCCCGCGCGATTGGACGGATTGATGCGAACGGCGGCATGTCGAAATCGCATCTGCTGGAATCGCATCTACCCGAATCGCATCTACGATAATGATCAGGATGAAAGGACTCTCGCTTGCGCACCTGCTGATCGCGACGCTGCTCGCCGTTTTCGCGACGCAGGCCTGCCGCGCTCAGGTCTTTTACTCGGTGGTTTCGCCGGAAGGTCGTCAGAATTGGCTGCTGGGTACCATCCATTCCGAAGACGAGCGGGTGCTCGCTTTTCCGCCGGTGCTGGAGCAGGCATTGAAGCAGGCCGAGACCGTCGGACTCGAACTCGTACCCGACCGCGAAATGCTCGAGCGGCTTGCCGAGGCCATGCGCCTGCCGGATGGCACCCGGCTCTCGGATCGGCTGGACGAGGCGCTTTACCGAAGGGTACGTTCGGCCTTGACCGAGTCTGGAATGAACGCCGACAGCGTCGATCAGCTGCGGCCCTGGGCGGCTGCCATGACGCTCGGGCAGCCGCCCGTTCGGACCGGGCGCTTCATGGACCTGGTGCTGGCCCGCACGGCCGCCGAGCACGGTGCGGTTTCGGTGGCGCTGGAAACGATCGATGAGCAGCTGGCGTTCTTTACCGGCTTGGGCGAACGGGCTCACGTGGCCCTGTTGCGCCAGGCCGTCGAGGACCGTGAGCGCGGCCTGGCCGACTTCGAAGCGCTGCTGGCGGCCTACCTGGAGTCGGACCTGCAGCAACTGCAACAACTGGCGCGGCGCCAGTTGTCTCGGCTGCCGCAATCGGTGCAGGAGAAATTCCGCGTGCAGGGCATCACGCTGCGCAATATCGAAATGGCGCGTCGTGCGCAGCCCCTGCTCGATCAAGGTGCCACGCTGATCGCTGTGGGCGCGCTGCACCTGTCGGGAGAGAAGGGGCTGGTCGCCCTGCTCAGGGAGCAGGGCAACCGGGTCGAGGCGATTTACTGAAGACGGGCAGCGTCCGAGCGATCGCAGGTCAGGCGGCGACTTTCTGGTAGACCGCTGCGGCCACTGCGCCCAGCAACAGAATGATGCCCCACAGCGGAATGAGATATATGAACACGATGCCCGGGATCAGAAGAGCCAGCGACAATGCCAGGAAGTCGCCTTTGCGGTCGTGAATCAGGTCGCTGCGCTGGGTCAGCTTAAGTATCAGATGGTCGAGACTGAGCTTTCCGCTGCCCATGAAAACCAGCGGTAGCAGCATTGCCAGAAACAGCATCGGTATCCTGAAATTGCCGCGGAATTCGCCGTCTTCGGTCACCCGCGAGACAGAATAGCCTTCCCAGAGCTGGGCAATGCCGGACCACGATTCGGGCCAGTGAGTGGAAACGATGGCGATTGTGGTCACGACAACCAGCGCGAAGGCGAAGAAACGCGTGAACAATCCCAGTATGAGCGCCACTGCAGCCAGGATCTCGGTCGTATAGAGCATGGTCCAGTTCATGCTGGCAGGAAACCAGTCGAAAGGCGCCGGAAACGCCTTGTTGGCAAACCAGCCCGGCGTTCCGTCGACCCCGGATTTCATGGTGCCGGCGCTGTAGAACTCGTAGGCCAGTAGAAGGCGAAGGCCCAGCGGGGCAACCCAGTCGCCGGCCGCGCGCAGTCGGTCGGTAAGACGATCGTAGAGTTCGGTCAGGTTGTTCATGAAGAAAAGCTCCGTATTTCTTGTTTGAATTGATGCAGCGGCAGTGCGACGTCAGGCTGTGGCCTGCTTCGAAGCGGTGCCCAGCAGCGCCGACTTGCGCACCAGCGATTCGAGAATCCG
>DATGCS010000012.1:0-3457 GCA_035311685.1 Wenzhouxiangellaceae bacterium | reverse complement strand
CTGGCCGCGGCACGCAGGCCGGAATCGGCCGCCGGGCTGGTGCTGATCGCCGGCGGCGCGCCGTTTGCGAAAGCGTTCAACTGGCGTATGCGGCTGACGCTGGTAATCGTCTATCGCGCCTTTCCGATGCTGTCCGGCCTGATCGGCCATTTCCCCGGCAAGCGCATGGGTTTCGCCGGCACCGAGGCGCACGGCGTGATGGCCGACTGGGCGCACACCGGACGAACCGGGCGCTACGACCTTGATACGCTGGATTTCGAAGCCGAAGCGGCCCTGGGCAGACTCGCGTGTCCTGTCTTGACAATTCGCATGGAGGCCGACGGCTGGGTGCCGCCGGCCTCGCTGGAATGGCTGCTGGCCAAGCTGCCCGGCTGCAGCATCGAACGCCGGGTCGTCACCAGCGAAGCGCAGGGCAGGCGCGCCGATCATTTCGGCTGGCTGGAGGCGCCCGCCGCCACCGCCGACGCGGTGGCAGCATGGATGGACCAATTGTGATTACCGAAAGATCGTGACGACAGACAGGTTGTGACGGACTGAATTCCCCGCAGGGCTCATCCCGGCTTGACCGGGATGGCCGCAGCTTATCCGGAACGCATGCCTGTTTCAGACCGTGTTCCGGCGGCCGGTCAGAGACCCGCCACCTCTTTTCCCTGCACCAGGCGGATATCGACCGGGATCCCGGCCTCTCCGGCACGCCCGAGGTCTTCGGAAAGGAATTCCGGCATCTGCCCATACTCTTCGAGGAACGCGCCGGTGGCGGCGTAGTCGCCATCGCCCTGCAGCGTCAGCAGTCTGCTCGAAAGACTGTCGATCGCGCGCCCGAAGGCCTCGAAATCGATTGAATAGCGCCCGGTGTCCGCATTGCGCTCGAACGCACCCTGCTCCAGGAACCAGTTGAACGCCACCATGTTCGCCTTCCCATGAGCCGACGAGGCGCCGAAACGTACCGAGCGGAAGATGCCGGCCAGGAACGTCACGTGGTGATCGTGCAGGTCACCGTCCCATTCATCCATGTCGATCAGCTGACCGATCATGTGCAGCCCGAGGATGTCGGCCTTGCCTTCCTCGATGGCCGACTGGTGCTCGGCCAGCGCTTCGCGCACCGACTGCTCGCCGTCGACGGTGTACTTGATGCCCAGCCCGTGCGCGACTTCGTGAAACATCACGTTGGCGAAGAACGCGTCGAAGGTGATGTGGCTCTGCTGGGCCTCGTCGATCAACAGCTCCGAGATCGGGACGAGAATGTGATCGAACTTGGCGCGCATGGTGTTCTTCAGCTGCAGCCGGCGCGTGCCCTTCTCGAGCTGCACCTGCTCGTCGTTCGGCAGGTTGATGGCGATGGTCTTGGCGCCGGCGTTGGCGTCGCCGGCGTAGTAGATCGCATCGTAGGCGTTCAGGTCGGCGTCGGTGCCCGGCACTTCGGCCTTGTACGCTTCGGCCACCGGCAGGCCGGACTGCAACGCCGGAAGCAGCGCGGCAAACCGCGTCAGACGCTCGGACCATTCCCTGTCCTTGAGCAGCACGAAAGCCTCGAAGGCGGTGCGAATGCCGAACAGCTGGTCCTCGTAACTCTCGATCGGCCCGAAGACCAGTTCGATGTCGTTGTCGCGCACGTCCATCCAGGCCATGTCGCTTTCACGATAGTCGCCGGTCATCAGCGCGCGGCCGCGCAGCTTCAGGTACTCGGCAAAGGCTTCGCTTTCGGCCAGGTCCGCGGCCTCGAGCAAAAGGTCGGAGGCCTGCATCAATTCTTGGCGGAAGACCGCGCTGTAGGGCACCAGGAACAGGTCGCCCGACTCGAGTCGTTGCACCAGGCTATAAGGGTTGCGCTTGTCCGGATTGTTCCAGGCTTCGAACTCCTCGCGCGTCATGTCCTCGGGGTAGAACTGCGCGCCGGCCGGCTTTTCGATGTAGCCGGACAGGAACGGCTCGTTGCCGTTCAGCCGGTCCCAGGGCCCGTAGTTGATTTCGACGAAGGCCCGCACTTCCGGGTCGTCGATGGATGCCAAGAGCGGTGCCGGGTCACCGTAGGACTGGCGCCAGAAAAGGTCGTCCATAATCTTGCCGGCATCGATCAGCAGGCGAAGCATTTCACGCTGGTCTTCCGAGAGCCCCGAGAGATCGGGGTTGAGCTCCACCGGGTGGTATATCGAGAGCCGGTCTCGATCGATCAGCAGTTCGGGCGGCGGCGGCTCGACCGCCTCGGGTGCTTCAAGGTGCGCCTCGCCTGCATTGGCCCGGGTGTCCGATCCGGCGCTTTCGGCAGGCTGTTCGGCACCGCAGCCCAGAAGGAAGGCAACAAGAAAAACGGAGAGCATTCTTAGCATGGTCTTTTCACCTTTACGATAACTGTATGATTCTAAGCGATCCGGCCCGTCTCAGAACAACGGCCCGGGTGGCGGATTCGGTCTGCAAGCCTGACCGAATTATAAACCGTGACGCGAATCACAAAATAACGGGACCTCGACAATAGACATGCACGCGGCAACTATCGTTTTGATGATTCTGGCCGCCGGGCTGGCGAGCCAGTGGGTCGCCTGGCTGCTCCGGCTGCCCGGCATAGTGATCCTGATCGCCACCGGTCTGGTGCTGGGGCCGGTCACCGGTCTTTTCGATCCGCAGACACCGTCCGAACAACTCACCGAGCTGATCGGCCTGGGGGTTGCAATCATCCTGTTCGAAGGCGGCATGGATCTCAAGCTCGGCGAGTTGAAAAAGGCCGGTCGCGGCGTCGGCCGACTGGTCTTTCTGGGCGTGCCCATCACCTGGGCGCTGACCGCGGCGGCCGCCCACTGGATCGTCGGGCTGAGCTGGCCGGTCTCGCTGGTGCTCGGCGCTATCCTGGTGGTCACCGGCCCGACGGTCATCCAGCCAATCCTGCGCTTCGCCAGACTGAATGACGAATCGGCCTCGCTGCTCAAGTGGGAAGGCATCGCCAACGATCCCATCGGCGTTCTGCTTGCGGTACTCACGTTCCAGTATTTCACCATTGCCGGCGACGGCTTCGCCGATACCATTGTCGCACTGGGCAGCGCGATCGCCGCCGCCCTAGCCCTCGGCGGCGGCGGCGGCTGGCTGATAGGCAAGCTGTTCCTTCGCGGCGGCGTGCCGGAACACCTCAAGCCGCCAGTGCTGATGGTGCTGGTACTGGTGGTCTATACGCTGAGCAATCAGGTACAGCATGAGGCCGGCCTGCTCAGCGTCACCGTCATGGGCGTGGTGCTGGGCAACATGCGCATGTCCGGACGGGAAGATCTGCAGCGGTTCAAGGAGAACCTCACCATCATGCTGGTCTCGGTGCTGTTCATCGTGATCACGGCACGTCTTGATTTCGACCAGCTGCTGCTGCTCGACGCACCCGCCATGGTCTTGATCGCAGCCGTTTTTTTCCTGGTGCGCCCGGTGGCGGTTGGCCTGTCCACGATCGGCGCGAAGATGCGACAGGCAGACCGCATTC
>DATGCS010000011.1:0-2346 GCA_035311685.1 Wenzhouxiangellaceae bacterium | reverse complement strand
GGCATGCCGCAGATCGAGGTCACTTTCGACATGGACGCCAACGGCATCCTGCACGTCTCGGCCAAGGACAAGGAAACCGGCAAGGAGCAGCGTATCGAGATCAAGGCAGGTTCCGGCCTGAGCGAAGAAGAGATCGAGAAGATGGTGACCGACGCCGAGGCGCACCGTGAAGAAGACAAGCGTTTCCATGAACTTGTCACAACCCGAAACAGCGCCGAAGCGCTGGCGCACTCGACCCGCTCGATGCTCAAGGAGCAGGAAGACAAGATCGACGACGCCACGCGCAAGCCGGTGGAAGATGCGATCGAACAGGTCGAGGAAGCCATCAAGGGCGACGACAAGGATGCAATCGACACCGCAGTCAACGGACTGCAAGAGGCCAGCACGGCGCTTTACCAGGCTGCGGCCCAGGCCGACGGCGGTGCCGAAGCGGCCGAAGGCGGTGCTTCCGGTGATTCGGAGGCCTCTGGCGAATCCGCTGAGGACGTAGTCGACGCCGAATTCACCGAAGTCGACGACGAAGACAAGAAGTAAGGCCGGTCGCTCAAGATGGACCGGCACGCGACCTGCCGCCTTCCTGGCGGCAGTTTGCGTTGAAGGAAACCGAACGTGAACCATTGACCCGCAAGCATCGAAAAAGAGCAGTTGAATGAGCCAGCGTGACTACTACGAAGTCCTGGGTGTCAGCCGGGATGCGTCGCCCGATGACCTTAAGAAGGCCTATCGCCGCCTCGCGATGAAGTACCACCCCGATCGCAATCCCGACGACGATTCCGCCCAGGATCGCTTCAAGGAAGCCAAGCAGGCTTACGAGGTGCTCAATGACGATCAAAAGCGGGCCGCCTACGACCGCTTCGGGCATGATGCGGTCAACGGTCAGGGCGGCGGATTCGGCGGCGCAGGCGGAGCCGGTTTCGGCGACATCAACGATATCTTCGGCGACATATTCGGCGACATCTTCGGTGGAGGACGGCGTCGCGGCGGTGCGCGGTCGAATCGTGGACACGATTTGCGATATACGCTGGAAGTCGATCTGGAAGAAGCGGTTCAGGGCGTCACCCGCGAAATCCGGGTTCCCGGCATCGGCAAGTGTTCCAATTGCAGCGGCTCGGGTTCGACCAGCGGCAAGATGAAAGTCTGCTCGACCTGCGGCGGCGCCGGCCAGGTTCGCATGCAGCAAGGTATTTTCTCGGTGCAGCAGACTTGCCCCAGTTGCGGCGGGTCGGGTCGCGAGATCAGCGATCCCTGCAACGTATGCGACGGCTCAGGTCAGGTTCGCGAGACGCGCACGCTGCAGGTCAAGGTACCCTCCGGGGTGGATGACGGGGACCGGATTCGGTTGAGCGGCGAGGGTGGCGCCGGCGCTCAGGGTGGTGCCGCCGGCGACCTGTACGTCGACATTCAGGTGCGCCCGCACAAGCTGTTCAAGCGCGACGGCGATCAGCTCTACGCCGAGATTCCGATCCCGGTGACCACCGCCATTCTCGGCGGGCAGATCAAGGTCCCGACGCTGGACGGTTCGGTAGCCCTCAAGATTCCCGCCGAAACCCAGACGGGCAGGACTTTCCGGCTCAAGGGCAAGGGCGTGCAATCGGTCAGAAGTCACCGGCCCGGCGACCTGATGGTGCGCGTTGTGGTCGAGACCCCTGTCAGCCTCACCCGCCAGCAGAAGGACCTGCTGAAGCAACTGCAGGAAACGCTGGAAGAGGGCGATACCGACAAGCACAGCCCCAAGTCGAGAAGCTGGACCGATTCGGTCAAGGATTTCTTCGACCGGATGGGATTATGAACCCGCCGTGTCCACTACCCGTTCTACTGCGGCGCCGGCAGGTTATGCGTCTGCGGCGTTGAACTCGGTCGCGCGTCCTCGACGTAGCTTTGGCTACGCCTGCGGGGCGCTCGGTCGTTCAACGCCCCAGCCACGCAACCTGACGACCCCTCGCGACGAACGGGTAGTGAACACGACGGGTTGAGTCGGTAGTCTGTGGTCGGATGTCGGTAGTCGAAAACCAAACGACCAAACGACGAACGGCCTGTCGGCCGGCCGACGGCGGCTATACTCATGGCTGTTCCATTCGTCGACCCCCCATGTCTCTGAAAATACTGCTGAGCGGATCCACCGGGAAGGTGGGGCAGGTGATTGAAAAACTGGTTGCCGAGGACGACGACCTGGAGATCGTCGGCCGCGCTTCGGCCGCGCAGTTCTTTGATGATTCGCAGTCGGCCGACGTGCTGATCGACTTTTCCCGCCCCGAGTTGTGCCTGAAGAGCCTGGCGCACGCCAAGGCGAAAGGTATCGCGTGCGTGATCGGAACCACCGGGCTGGATCAATCGGATCAGACGCGG
>DATGCS010000010.1:0-3252 GCA_035311685.1 Wenzhouxiangellaceae bacterium | reverse complement strand
GCATGCACTATCGTCGCCACCAGCACCATCCTCGGAAACATCGTGCCGCACGCCAGCAGGATACCGCCGGCCAGCAGGCGCATGCCGGTGTGCTTGCGGCGAGCAAGTCGCGCAAGATTCAGCGTGGTCGCGGTCGAGGATGCAAGCCCGCCGAACGCCGCGGTGAAGATCGTGCCCGCACGCGGTCCGGCGATACGGACGGCAAAATAGCCGACAAAGGAAAGCGCCGCGATGAGGACCACCATCCACCAGATGGTGTACGGATTGAGCGCCTGCCAGGGCCCGAAGCCGCGATCGGGAAGCAGCGGCAGGAACACCACCGAAATCAACAGCAGCTTGAAACCGGCGGTGAGTTCGGCGCGCTTGAGCGCCCGCAACCAGCCGTGTAGCTGTCCCTTGTAACCGAGCAGAATGACCATGACCACGGCACCGGCCGAAGCGATGGCCATATGCCCCAGTCCCGACAACGCTGCAAGCAGAAAGGTTGCCAGGGCCGCGATTTCCGTGGTCAATCCGATATCGTCTCGCTGATCGGCCTTGATGCGATAGACCAGGCCCAGCAGAATGGCCAGGCCGATGAACATCAATCCGATCGACAATCCGCCGAATTCGCTGCCGAGCAAGCCGGCGAGGCCGCCGACCAATCCGACGAGGGCCAGCGTTCGAAGCCCGATCTCGCGTTCACCCTCTTCCGCTTCACGACCTTTCCAGCCGCGCTCGACGCCAACCAGCAAACCGATCGCGACCGCGACGGCCAACTGGTAAGCCCACTGCAGGAAATCGGTTTCCATAATCGAATCATGCCTGTCGATCAACCGTCAGCGAGCGTGCCGCCCCGGTCGGAATGGTCCGGCCCAAAATCACCGGTTTCGCTGGAATCGGCACCCGGGATCTGCGGCCATCGAACCGCCTATGCCTTTTCGGGCAAAGGCTTGAGTTGTATGTGGAGGCAATCGATACACATCTGGTAGGCATCTTCCAGCATTTCTTCTGAATCACCACCCAGAAAGATCACCGCCAATTCGTAGCTGTAGCTGTCCTGATAGAACATCGACGAGAGTTGCTGCTCTTTTTTCACCAATATCCCAAGATCGAGATCCGGCAGCAGTTTCTGCAGATCGTCAATCTCCTCCCTGGTCGGGATTCGTTTGACAATGCCGTCTGCCTCGACCGAGCGCCACATGAACTTCGCGGCGATATCGTCCTTGCCTTCGCGATGCGGCATCTCGGGCTTCCTGCCCAACGACAGATCGATGGCCACTTTCTGATGACAAATACCATCGACCATCCTGAACAACGGCGAATGGGACTTCGAGATGCGCGGATTGACTTCCAGAATCCGCAGCTCGTCGGTATCGGGATTCCAGAAAAATTCGATGTTGAACGGAGAACCGTCGTAGCCGAACGCATCGAGCAGCTTTGCGGTCATCTCCTTAGATTTTTCCAGAATGTGCTCCGGCACCCGGGCCGGATACTGATAGCGCGAAAAGCTCGATTTGTGTTCTCCCACCCGTATCGAATCGATCACTCCGTAGACCGTCACGTCGCCCTGCCAGACGTAGCCTTCCAGCGTGAACTGGCGCTTGGCCGAAACCAGTTCTTCCGCCACCAGGTAGTTGCCGCCGATCTCGGACGAGTCGCCGGACTTTTTCAGATGCGCCAGAAAATCGTTGAACGGTTCGCCGAAGTAGTGAAGTTTCTGGCGGCATGCGTGCAGGGCCCGGTCAAGATCATCGTCCTCTTCGATCATGAACCCGAGAACCGAGGAATGGGCTTTCACCGGCTTGAGCCAGAAAGGATAGGCGGGCACTTCCCGCCGTGCATCCTTGCCAGCGAACGGGTTGACCGCGGCGACCTCGGGCGCGGTCTCCGGAAATACCTTCGACTCGATCTCCCGCATCCAGTACTTGTGCTCGCAGCACGCAACTGCTTCGGGCGTGGCCCCCGGCAGCCCATAGTCGCGGGTCAGCAGCGCCACCAGGGAAGTGACGGGAAAATCCAGATATCCGATGATTGCGTCGGGACCGCCGTCGAGCGCGTCGATCTTTTCCCGCGCCGTTCGATAAAGATCGTCGAAATCGATCCGGCCGTGATCGGGTTGAACATCCTCCCATTCGAGCACCCTTTCGATATTCCAGTGCTCCGCCTCGGGAATGGCTTCGATCAAGGCCAGGTTGTGATCATCGGCGCCGATCACGACGATGGTCTTGCGTTGCTCGGAAGTCTGCCTCTGGTTGTTCATGAATCATCCCGTGTCGAATTGTTTCGGTTCGATCTTCGCTTGTCGTTTGCCTCTTTATTCTTGTTCGTTGATGCAGGGCCGGTCCGGAGGCAGGCCGCGTCCCGGTTGCACGCCGGCAGGTCTGCCGGTGTCGTGCAATGTGACGAACCTTGATCCATTCAAATCTAATGTAACAAGAATGGGGAGCGGCGTGCGGTCGAGCCCGTCGACCGTGCAAGGCCTTCAGAATTCCAGGCAGATCTTGCCGAAGTGTCGTCCGGCTTCTTCAAAGCGGAAGGCGTCGGCGATGTCGTCGAAGGCGAAGCAGCGGTCGATCACCGGTCTGCAGTCCATGACCTCGAGTGCGCGCACCATATCCTGCTGGTCGGCGCGGCTGCCGACGATCAGGCCCTGGAGGCGCGCCTGTTTTGCCATGAGCTTCGCGGTGGGCACCTCGCCGGCACCGCCGGTGAGCACGCCGATCAATGAAATGTGCCCGCCGATGCGAACCGCGTTGATCGACTGCGGCAACGTACCCGGCCCGCCGACTTCGATGACATGATCGGCACCGACGCCATCGGTCATTTCCAAAACGCGCTTGCCCCATTCGGGTTCGGACTTGTAGTTGATGGTGTGGTCGGCGCCCAGGGCCTTCAGCTTTTCGATCTTCTCGTCGGAAGACGAAGTGGAAATTACCGCTGCGCCCATCGCCCTGGCGAACTGCAGCGCAAATATCGACACGCCGCCGGTGCCCAGCGTCAACACGGTTTCTCCAGCCCTGAGACCGCCGTTGACCACCAGCGCGCGCCAGGCCGTCAGCCCGGCCGTGGTGAGGGTTGCAGCTTCCTGATGGCTGTAGCCCTCCGGCGCCCGAGTGAAGCACTGCGCCGCCGCCACGACCTGCTCGCGCGCGTAACCGTCGATGCCGTCGCCCGGGGTCCGTTTGAAATTGCCGACGCGGGCGCGACCGTCAAGCCAGTCGGGGAAGAACGTCGAAACGACACGGTCGCCGGGCTGGAATTCGTCGACGC
>DATGCS010000009.1:0-3635 GCA_035311685.1 Wenzhouxiangellaceae bacterium | reverse complement strand
GGACCGATGGCCGCCGTGCGAACGCGCTTGAAATGAACCCGCAACAGGCGGCTGATGCGACGCAGGTCCTTTTCCTCTCCCTGGCCTTCGGCGGCCACTTCGGCCAGCGAAACCGGCTTGCCGAACTGCACGAACGTGGCCCGGCCGTTGATCAGTGTGGTCAGGAAGCGGCGAAACCGTCCGCCCAGGTCCCAATTCTCGGAGAACAGGATCTTGGCAATCGACTGCTCCTTGTCCGGCGCCCGGCCGATCAGTACCGTGACCGGCACGATCCGGACATCGTCCAGGCGATCGTCGTGCACCGCGGCGACCAGCTGCCTGACCATTTCCGAATTGCGCCGCCGGGTCGGCCGTCTGACGAACAATCCGCGGTAACGCCTGCTCGTCCCGTAGCTGCGCGGAAGATCCACGTCGTCGTGATGGAACGCCGCCGACGGCGTGTGCCAACCATGCTCGCGACAGATCTGCTCCAGGATCAGCAGCGAGGTGTAGGCATAAGTGTCGAGCACGTAAAACACCGGTGCGCCGCTGCCAATCCTGAGTTCATCCAGATCTTCCGGCAGAACCGTCGCCCTGACCCACCAGTGCAGCACGGCCCGCCACAGCGAAACCCACCGGAGCTTCAGCGAATGAAGCAGGTAACCCGGAAACCGGCGATGCGAAGGCAGCGAAGACATGATGGGCGAGTCGGAAGTTCTTCCACAAGGCGGAGCCGGAGTTTACCACCAGCGCCTTTTTCAACCTGCGTAACTTGTTCAGAGGTTGCCCGAGCATTGACACTGCGCAGGAGCCTGCTTGCAGGCGAACAAAAGCAGGACTCCGTAGCCATTCGCCTGCAAGCAGGCTCCTGCAAGACTTGCCTGCCCCTACTGTACCGGGATTAAAAAAGGCAGAGCCAATCATGGCTCTGCCCGCAAACCGGCCGAGGCCGGAGGTTTTTCCCGAAACGATCATGGCGACGTTCCGGGCTTTCTTGTTACCAGGGTTCGGTCACAGCGAAGACCAAACCTGCAAAAATAATAACCTGAATACCTAACCTAATGCAACACCTTTCTTAAACTATATAAATAGCTGTTTTAATTGTTGAAAATAGATTCGATTTCGGACTGCATCGCGGCGGCAGCCGCCGCCGGGTTTCCGGAATCGCGAATCGGGCGACCGACCACGATGTGATCGGCGCCGGCGGAAAATGCCTCGGACACGCTCATGGTGCGCTTCTGGTCGTCCACATTGGCCACCGGACGGATGCCGGGACACACGACCACCAGCGCCGGATCCACGCTCTCGCGCAGCGCCGGGACTTCGAGCCCGGAAGAGATCACCCCGTCGCAGCCGAGCTTCAGCGCACGCCGCGCCCGCGACAGCACCAGATCGCGCACGTTGCAGTCAAAGCCAAGATCGTCCAGATCGCCCTGATCGAGACTGGTCAGCGCGGTCACCGCCAGCACCCGGGCATCGCCCTTGTTGTCGGCCGCCGCCGCCAGCATCGCGTCCTGGCCGTGGACGGTCAGGAAATCCACCTGCTGCCGGGCCAGCTGGGCCACCGCACGACCGACCGTGGCCGGCACGTCGAACAGCTTGAGATCGGCGAATACCTTCTTTCCGGAAGCCTTCAACTCGTCGACGATTTCGAAATACGCGCCGGAAAGAAACAGCTCTAGGCCCAGCTTGTAGAAGGTGATCGTATCACCGAGCTCGCTGATCAGCGCCCGGGCCCGTGCGGCGTCCGGCACGTCCAGCGCAAAGATCAGGCGATCGGCGGGGTCGATGACCGCATTTGTCGCGTCAGGCGTGTGCGGCATGACTGAGCTCCTTGATGTGTTTCTTGACCAGCCGGGCCACCGTCTCCGGCGCCTGCATGTGCAAATGGTGGCCGCCTTCGACCTCATGCAGCGCCAGGCCGGGTACCGCGGCGGCGCGGCGCTCGATAAAACCGCCCGGCACCACCCGCGAGCGCGGGTTGGCCAGCACGCACATGGCCGGGGCTTCGATGTGCCCGAGCAGGTCCAGCACCTGCGGCTCGGTATAACGCTGCGTCGAAGGCCAGGTCAGGCGCAGGTCGTGGCGCCACTGCCAGCCGTCGGCAACCCGCTCCAGGCCGCGCTCGGCCAGAAGTTCGGCGGCAGGGCGCGGAAGATCCGAGTTCCGCGTTCGGGCCTCGATTGCCGCGGCGCGGTCGGCGTGCACGCGGCGCGGTCGGTCGCGGCTGGCGTGTATGGCTTTGCGCCAGCCCTCGGCGGTCTTGTCCGGCGGTGCCGAGAGCGGTCCCAGACCCTCGATCACGCTCAGCGATTCGACGCGCTCCGGGCAGCCGGCGGACAGTACGCTGGCCACAGCGCCGCCCAGCGAGTGGCCGAGAAGATGGAAGCGATCCCATCCCAGGGCATCGGCCGCGGCCAGCACATCGAACACGTAATCGTCGAAGTGGTAACGGGCCGCCTCCGCACGCGGCGGGGAATCGCCGTGGCCGGGAAAATCGAGACACGCAAGCTGCAGCCCATCGAGATGGGTGAACATCGGCTGAAAACTCAATGCGTTGTCCAGCCAGCCGTGCAGGGCAATCACGCGCGGCCCCGAGTGCTCCTGGCGAATCAGCGACATCGGCTGGCGACGGTCGAACTCGAGGATTTTGTTGGTCCAGTCGGGCAAGCGTCGGCACCTTGAAATATGACGCGTTACTATACTTGCTAATGCGGTTGTCAATGACCGCGTTAGCGAGCACGGTCGCCGCGTAGCACCCGGCCGAATCAAATGGGGAGCAAGAACCATGAGCGGAAAGGAAGACGAACCAGACCTGGAAAGATTTGCCGACCGCGATACATCGCGCGACGAATTCAGCATGGGCCCGACCGAAGATCAGATCAGGCACGCCGAGCAGATGCTCGGCAGCTTCAACGCGCCCACGTATGTGGAAAAGCGTGACCTCGCCGAAGACTATCGCCCGGGCTCGCTGCAGCCTATGGACCGGTCCGCCGAGCCGGTCAAGGTGCTCGTTTCATCGCATCCGGCATCCGGCCAGGAATATTACGTGGTGCTTAGCGAAGCTGCGCTGTCGGCCATCCGTGCAGCCGAAATCACGACTCGCCGGCTGGGACAGCTGCAAACGCGAACCGGGCGCCTCGAGCCGGGCCACGAGGGCCGCCGTGCCGAAGACAAACAGAACGGCACACTGATGGTTTCGTTCTTCTACCCGGTCGAGTAGCGAAGGAAGAGCAAGTCAAAAGCAAACCAGCGCTCGCGAAGGCGCCAAGACGCGAAGAACGGCAGAAAAACAGCTAAAAAGATGAATCTCCCGCGGAAACGCAGAGCCGCAGAGAAAACAATCAGGCTTGCTGGTGCGCTCAACAACAGTGAGCCCGGTTACCGGGTAGGAGACTTTGCGAGGGTCCGTTTTTGCCTTGCTTTTCCTTACCGCCCTGGTGTCTTCGCGAGCGCTGTCTTGATTTTTTTGACTTGGGAAGCATCACTTTTCAAGCACGCGCGGCTATTCCGGTTCCAGGGTCGCGTAGCCGGCGACAAGCCATTTCTGCCCGGCATCGTCGAAGTTGATCTGGATCCGCGCGTTCTCGCCCTGCCCTTCGACCGTCAGAACCGTGCCGGCACCGAATTTCGCGTGCCGCACCCTCGACCCCAGC
>DATGCS010000008.1:0-22795 GCA_035311685.1 Wenzhouxiangellaceae bacterium | reverse complement strand
GCATGCAGACGAGCGCGGTTCACGCGAGTACAACCTGGGGCTGGGTGAACGCCGTGGCAACTCGGTGCTCGACTTGATGCGGGCCGAAGGCGCAAGCGCCAGCCAGATCGAAGTCGTCAGCTACGGCGAGGAACGCCCGGTATGCCGTCAGTCCAGCGAATCGTGCTGGGAGCGCAACCGGCGCGTGGAGATTGTCTACACCGCACGGTGATATTGATGTTTCAAGCGCTGAAATCGAACTGCAGGCGCGTCCTCGGCGGCGCGCTTGCCATTTGTGCCTTGTCGGTCTCGATTGTTTCCCCGGCCGGGGCACAGGAAGACAACATGGCCTCCAGGATGATCCTGGAACTCCAGCAGATGCGCGAGGAAGTGCGCGAACTGCGTGGCATGGTCGAAGCACAGGCCCAGGAGATCGAAAACCTCAAGCGGCGGCAGCGCGACCAGTACCTTGATCTCGACCGCCGGGTGGGGCAGGCGCGCGGCGGTTCGAGCGAAGTTGCGATGACCCCGTCCGATAGTACGTCCGCCAGTCAGGCTGGTCTTCAGGACGATAGTATGGCGCCTGGCGGATCGGGGCCGGAGGATTCGGGGCAGGATCTTGCCCGTCCGGAAATCAGGCAGCCCGGCGCCGCACAGACCGGGCAGCCGGCAACCGAGCAGATCGGCCGCGTGGCGCCGCCAAAAGTGCGCGCTCCGATAGCCGAACAGCCCGAGGTGGTGACGCTGGCCGACCCGGGTACCGGCGCCGGGCGCCAGCTGAGTGAGCCGACAGAGGCCGAACAGCAAGCGTACGACCAGGCATTTCGCGCCCTGCGTGAAACCCGTTACGCCGACGCCGCCGAAGGCTTCGATGCCTTCCTGCGCGATCATCCGCAATCGAGCTATGCGCCCAACGCGCTGTATTGGCTGGGCGAGGTCTACTATGTCACGCGCGATTTCGAAACTGCCCTGGCACAGTTCGAGCGCCTCCAGGAAACATATCCGGACAGCAGCAAGAAGGCCGATGCGCTGCTCAAGATAGGCTTCAGCCACTACGAACTCGGCAACTGGGATCGCGCGCGTGCCGCGCTGGAACAGGTCATCGCCGACTACCCCGGCACCAACTATTCACGGCTGGCCGAGAATCGTCTTCGCACGATGCGGTTGGAAGGCAATCTCTGAATTCGGCTACGCCGGATTCAGCGGGTTAAGGGTTAAGGTTTAAGGGTTAAAAGTCTTAAAAGTCTTAAAAGTCTTAAGTCTTAGGCTGCACGTCCGGTGTTATGCAGACGACTATGTGAGTGCCTAAACCCTAAACCCTAGTCCCGCGCCCATCGCATTGCCTCCCATCTTTCCGCGATCCCCATGACAAACAAGACGATCGACCGTGCGGCGAACGCCCTGAAAATCACGGAAATCTTTCGCTCGCTTCAGGGCGAGTCGGATTCGGTGGGCTGGCCGACCGTCTTCGTGCGTCTGACCGGCTGTCCGTTGCGCTGCGTGTGGTGCGATACGGCTTACGCGTTCCAGGGCGGGGAGTGGATGGAGATCGACGCGATCGCAGAACAGGTCGCAGAACTCGGTACCCGACATGTCTGCGTGACCGGCGGCGAGCCGCTGGCGCAGAAGCGCTGCGTCGACCTGCTGACACGGCTTTGCGACGCCGGTCACCGGGTTTCGCTTGAAACCAGCGGCGCTCTGCCGGTGGCCAATGTCGATCCCCGCGTGGTCAAGGTGCTCGACTTCAAGGCGCCGGCCTCGGGCGAGAGCGCACGAAATCTATGGGCAAATCTGGACCACCTGCAGCCCCACGACCAGATCAAGTTTGTCATCAATGACCGCGCCGATTTCGATTGGACGGTCGAACAGATACGAACGCGCGAGCTGGCGCGCTGGGACGTACTGCTGTCGCCGGTCTGGGAAGCCCTGTCTCCGGCCATGCTTGCCGATTGGCTGATGGAATCGGGTGTTTATGCGCGCCTGCAGCTTCAATTACACAAGTTGCTCTGGGGAGATCAGCCGGGTAAATAGGCGTTCCGCCGCTCGGTCTTTGTGTCACTTGGCGCGTCTCAGCGTAAGTTCCACCGGGGTCGGCTTCAGGCCGACGTCCTCGCGCAGGATGCGATGATCCTTGGCGCTGAGTTCCTCGTGCTGACCCGGCCTGAGCTTGGCCGGCAGGAAGACCGGGCCGAAGCGGACGCGCTTGAGACGCGCCACCTGGGCGCCGACCGCTTCCCACAGGCGTCGGACCTCGCGGTTGCGTCCTTCCATGATCGTGACCGTGTACCAGGTATGGCCGGTGGTCTGGCCGTCAGCGGTGTGTTCGCCGATGACCAGGTCGGAGAAGGCGGCTATGCCGTCATCCAGTTCGACCCCGCGCAACAGTCGCTGGAGATCGGCGTCGGCGACCTCGCCCCGGATCCGGCACAGGTATTCCCGATCGACCTCGCCGGCCGGGTGCATCATCCGGTTGGCCAGTTCGCCGTCGGTGGTCAGAACGAGCAGCCCGGCGGTGTTGATGTCCAGCCGTCCGATGGCGATCCAGCGTCCGTCGCGCACCGATGGCAGATGGTCGAACACGGTGCGGCGGCCTTCCGGATCGCTGCGGGTGGTCAATTCCCCTTCCGGCTTGTGGTAGATGAGCGTCTTGTGCGTCTTGCGCTCGCCGACGACATCGTAATTCGAACCCTCGAACTGAATCCGGTCGCCGACTGCGGCCCGCATGCCGAGCGTCGCGATCTCGCCGTTGACCTTGATTCTTCCGGCCTCGATATGGCTCTCGATCTTGCGCCGAGCGCCCAGGCCGGCCCGCGACATCACTTTCTGAAGGCGCTCCTGGCCGGCGTCGGGCGCGGCGGAACGTGCCTCAGCTCTTGCGCCCGCTTTGCGGCGCCCGCTGCCGTCCCGATTCGGACTCGGCGGGTTCTTCCGGCCCTGGCGCTTCTTCCGCCCCGGACCGGGCTTCCGGCTCTGGTTGTCCGTCGTGGTCGTCCGGGTTTTGCTCGAAGTCCTCTTCGGTTTCTTCTTCGACACGCTCGCCGTCCTCGTCGTCGCTTCGGGCGTATTCCGGGCCTTGCGCGTCGTCTTCCGTCGCGTCTTCGACGTCGCTTCGGGTCGGCTGCTGGTCGTCTTGCTGCGTTTCTTCTTGCTCGTCATCGGTAGTCGCCTGGGCGTGTTCGGGGTCGTTGAGCGCAAGTTCGGGCTCGATGTTGTCGAGGTCGCGAATCTCGGCCAATGTAGGCAGATCGTCGAGACCCTTGAGACCGAAGTAGTCGAGGAACGCCTTGGTCGTTCCCAGCAATTCGGGCTTGCCCGGCATGTCGCGATGACCCACTACCTTGATCCACTCGCGTTCCTGGAGCGTCTTCAGCATATTGGCACTGAGCGAAACGCCGCGGATCTGCTCGATCTCGCTTCTGGTGATTGGCTGACGGTAGGCAATGATGGCCAGAGTTTCCAGCAGCGCACGCGAGTAGCGCGGCGGTTTCTCGGACCACAGTCGCGAGATGACCGGCATCAGTTCCTGGCGAATCTGCAGGCGATAGCCGCCGGCCACTTCGACCAGTTCGGTGGCGCGACCGGACAGCTCCGCATCGAGCAGTGCCAGGGCTTCCCTGATCGCGCCATGGCCGGGTTGTTCGTCTTCGCCGAACAGGCTGTTGAGCTGGTTCAGGGTCAACGGCTGGCCGGCCGCGAGCAACGCGCCTTCAAGCCAGATCTTGAGTTTTTCCGCTTCCATCGAATTCAGGTGCCTTGGATGATTGTCTATTCGGCGGTGGCCTGTTCGGCGCCGGGCGCGCGAAGGTAGATGCTGCCAAACAGCTCCTGCTGTACCAGATCCACCAGGTGTTCGCGGAGCAGTTCCAGCAGTGCCAGAAAAGTCACTACCACGCCTGTTCTGCCTTCTTCCAGGTCGAACAGTTGCTCGAACTGGATGAATTGCTTGTCCTTGAGCGATTGGACGATTCGGCTCATGCGCTCGCGGACGCTCAGCGGCTCGCCCTGGATGTGATGCTGGGCGAACAGCTCGGCGCGTGCCATCACGTCCTTGAGCGCCATCAGGACTTCGCGCAGATCGACTTCCGGGGGCAGTTGCACCTGACGCTGCTCGGCCACACCGGCATTCGCCACGACGATGTCGCGCTCCAGTCGGGGGAGTTCGTCGATATCTTCGGCCGCCTGCTTGAACCGCTCGTATTCCTGCAGCCGGCGGATCAGTTCAGCGCGCGGGTCGCCTTCTTCCTCGTCCGCCGGTTCCGGACGCGGCAGCAGCATGCGCGACTTGATCTCGGCCAGAATCGCGGCCATGACGAGATATTCGGCGGCCAGCTCCAGGCGCAGTCCATGCATCATCTCGATGTAGCCGGTGTACTGACGGGTGATCTCGGCGATCGGAATATCGAGAATCTCGAGATTCTGGCGGCGGATCAGGTAGAGCAGAAGGTCGAGCGGTCCCTCGAATGCATCCAGGAATACTTCCAGCGCATCGGGCGGAATGTACAGATCGTCGGGCAGCTTCAGCAGCGGCTCTCCGCGCACCGTCGCAAGCGGCATCTCGGACTGCTTCTGGATGGATTCGGGCGTCTCGGTCATGGGCTGCGAGTTTAGCAGGCCGCTTGCGCAGCGACGGGGCTGCATGCATCGGGAAACGCTGGATATACTGTGCCCTTCAGACACCCGATCCGGATATCCAGCATGCTCTACGTCATTGTTGGGCGCGACACCGACGATTCGCTGGCCGCGCGCGCCAGCGCCCGCGACGATCACCTGGAGAGAATCCGGGCGCTGATCGAAGACGGTCGACTGATCCTGGCCGGCCCGATGCCGGCCATCGACGCCGAGGCACCCGGGCCGGCGGGTTTTACCGCCTCGCTTATCGTGGCGGAATTCGACTCGCTCGCCGAAGCGCGGACGTGGGCAGGTGCCGATCCTTACCTGGCCTCCGGGGCCTGGGGTTCGGTGGACGTTCGGCCGTTTATCCAGGTGTTGCCGTGAATGAACAACGGATGGAGCGGATTCGGGCGCTGCTCGAGGCGGTGTTGGCACCGGAGCGTCTGGAGGTGATCGACGAATCGCACCTGCACGTGGGCCACGCAGGGGCACGCGACGGACGCGGGCACTTTCGCATCCGTATCGGGTGCTCGCGATTTCTCGGCAAGTCGAGGCTTGCGCGGCATCGCATGATCTACGATGCCCTGGGCGACATGATGGAAACCGATATCCACGCGCTGGCAATAGAGGAAGAATCCTGATATGAGCTTCAGTAGATTGATAGTTATATGTTTTATGTTTTTTTTATTGGCGGCAGTTGGCGGCTGTGGGGACAGTGAAGGCGATTATCGCCTGGTCACCGATGACGACGTATTGCTGGTCGAGGTGGACGGCGCGCCCGTGACGCTGCCGATGCTGGAGTTCCTGATGGAAGTTCGCGGCGTCGACGAAGAAGATACCGAAGGCATGCGCGAACTGCTTGACGAACTGATCCGGCTCCGCGCGGTGGCCAACCGCGCCAGCGAAGAGCAGGTGTCGAGCCGTCCCCGGGTACGTGCCGAGCGCATGGTCAAGGACATCGAGGTGCAGTACGTGAACTATCTTGAGCATTTCCAGAGCGAGAATCCGGTTTCCGGTGAGGAAATACGGGCGGTGTACGACGCTCAGATCGAGCGCGCCGGCGACCGGCGCTACCAGATAGAGACGATCGAGTTTGCGGCCCAGGCCCCGGCCCTCAAGCAGCTCGATGCACTGCGGGGCGGCGGAATGTCGTTCCAGCAGGCCATCGAGCAGGCCACCGTCGAGGGCCGCATTGCCAGGCGGACGGACTGGATCGACGCCAGCCAGGTGCCCGCCGATTTTGCCGAGGTGCTTGTCGCCACGGACGTCGGCGACGTGGTCGAAAGCCTGCTGCCTTACCAGGGCAAATGGTTGATTGTCAGGCTCGCAGAGGTCGACGTGCTGGCGCCACCGTCTTTCGATGAAGTTCGCGAGGGCATTCGGCGAACACTGGTCCGCCAGCAGACCCAATCGATGATCGAACAGACTTATGAGCGGGCCGAGATTACGCCCATGCTGCCGCTGGAAGACGCGCCGACCGAGTAACCCTGAGCCTGGAGGGGTTTTCGCTACGGAAGTTGCACCAGCGGCTCGGGCTTCCAGTGTTTAGCGCGATGTTCGCCTACAACCGTAGTGTAAATGCCGCCCCGAACGTTGAATTCCGAAGTCAGGCGCATGAACCGCGGCTGAGTGGCCGCGACCAGGTCGGCCAGAATTTCATTGGTAACGGCCTCATGAAACGCGCCCTGTTCGCGGAACGACCAGACGTAAAGCTTAAGCGACTTGAGTTCGACGCAGAATTCGTCCGGCACATAGGCAATCCGGAGCTCCCCGAAATCAGGCTGACCGGTCTTCGGGCACAAGCAGGTAAACTCGGGAATCCTGATGTGAATGGTATAATCGATGTCGCTTTGCGGGTTGGGAAAAACGTCCAGATCCCGGCTGGGTTGGGAAGGCATAAGGCAGTTCCTGTGGATGTCGATGATTGGTTGACGGGCATTGTCGGAATACGTATCTGAATAGAATAAATCATCGTCCGTGATTATCGGTTGCAATCGTGAATTCACGAATGATCTCGTCAGTGTCATCGGACAACAACAACGCGGAGCCTCGACTCTTTCAATGCGATTGACTGCAATAAAGCTGGCCGGTTTCAAATCCTTCGTCGAGCCGACCACCATCAAACTTCCGTCAAATCTGCTCGGCGTCGTCGGCCCGAACGGTTGTGGCAAGTCCAACATCATCGATGCGGTGCGCTGGGTCATGGGGGAAAGTTCGGCTCGCCAGTTGCGCGGCGAGTCGATGAGCGATGTGATCTTTTCCGGCTCTAGCGTGCGCAAACCGGTGACCACGGCGAACGTGGAACTGGTTTTTGACAATGCCGACGGCCGGGCTGGCGGCGAATACGCAAAATACAATGAAATCTCGGTCCGGCGTCAGGTCAGCCGGGACGGGCAGTCGGCGTATTTCCTGAACGGGAGTCGGTGCCGGCGAAAGGACATCACCGACCTGTTTCTCGGTACGGGTCTGGGTCCGCGCAGTTACGCGATCATCGAACAGGGCATGATCTCGCAGATCGTCGAGGCGCGCCCCGAGGATCTGCGAGGATTTCTGGAAGAAGCTGCCGGCGTTTCGCTTTACAAGGAGCGCCGGCGCGAGACGGAGAACCGTATACGCCACACGCGCGAGAATCTCGAGCGCCTGGCCGACTTGAGGGAAGAGGTCACCAAGCAGCTGGGCAAGCTTCAGCGCCAGGCCAGGGCCGCCGAGCGTTATCGCAAGCTCAAGACGCGCTACCGAGAGGAAGAGGCGAGGCTGAATGCGTTGCGCTGGCGCCATGCGCGCGCCGAAATGGAGGCACAGGCCCGCGCCCTGACCGAAACCGAGACGCGGATAGAGCACGCAGTATCGGTTCAGCGCGCGGCCGAGAAGTCGCTGGAATCGCTGCGCGAGCAGCAGCACAAGGCTTCGGACAAGACCTCTTCGGTGCAGGCGGAGTTGTACGAGGTGGCCGGTGAAATCGCGCGGCTGGAGCAGTCCATCGAGCATCAGCAGGATCTCCTCAAGCGGCAGCAGAGCGAGTTCGCCGAGGTCGAAAGCCAGATCAACGAACTGCAGCAGCACCTGGTGCTCGATCGCGCCCAGGTCGAGGACGTCACTCAACGGATGGCCGAGCTGGAGCCTGCGCTGGAAACGGCGCGGGCCGAAGAAAAGCAGGCCCAGGAGCAGTTCGAGCAGGCCGAGAAGTCGCTTGCCGAGCACAACGAGCATTACCAGGCCAGCCAGGGCGAAGGCTCGAGGATCAGGCAGCAGGTCGAACTGCTCAAGCTCCGGATCGAACACCTGGACGAGCGTATGAACCAGGGTTCCCAGCGCATGGCGCGGCTGCGCGACGATGACGGCGACGCGCGTAGACGCCTCGACGAGGAAAGCAGCCGAACCCGGGACGAACTCGCGACTCTGGAAGGAAAGCTCGAGAAAGCGCTCGAAGACTATACCGCGCAGCGCGAAAAGGTCGCTGGAATCCGGGCCGGGATCGACCGGAAAAGGTCGGAAGTCGATAGCGCAAGCGGGCGCCAGCGCGAGGTCCGGGGCCGGCTCGAGTCCTTGTATGTACTCAACGAGCCGCACGAGCCCGATCCGGCCATGGGCGAGTGGCTTTCGCACAAGGGGCTGGACGAGTGTCCCAGTCTTTTGCAGTCGCTGGACGTCGATCCGGCCTGGCAACTGGCTACAGAGACGGTGCTCGAAAGCTGGCTGTCTGCTCGCATGCTGGAGGCCGATTTGCCGGGCGACCTGCCGGAAAGCGGCGGAATCGGTCTCGTATCCGGCCGCCGCGTGAACGCCGCGTCGGGCTCGCTTGGCGAAAAGGTCAGCGGTGCCGGAGCGCTGGGTCGCCTGCTGAACTCGGTCTTGTGCTGCGAAAACGAGGACGATGCTTTTAATCGTGTCGCCGGTTTGTCCGAGTACCAGTCGGTGATTACGCCCGCCGGTCTCTGGCTCGGACGCGGCTGGTTATGGCGCCGCGGCCGCCCATCCGAGGCGTCCGACGGCCAGCTCGCCAGGCAGCAGGATATCCGCGAGCTCGAGCAGGAACAGCAGCAGCTCGAGACGTCGCTTGCCGAGCACCGCCAGTCGTTGGAGCAGCTCGATGAGACGCTCGAGACGCAAGCCGGCCAGCTCGAACAGCGCGAGAACGATGTCCGCAAGCTGCAGGCCAGGACGGCCGAGCTCTCGGGCCTCAAGGCAGGTCAGGACAATCGCCGCGAGGCCCTGGATCGCCAGCAGAAGGCCATGGAGGAAGAGCAGAAAACGCTCAGTCAGCGCCAGCAACAGGACCAGGAGTCGATCGGTCAGGCGCGACGCGAGATGCAGGATGCACTGGATGAACTCGAACGCGCCGATGTCGAGGAACGAAAGCTGCTCGAGGCCCGCAACCGGCAGCAGCAGGTTCGCGAGGAGTGCAGGCAGGCATATCGCAAGGCGCGTGAGCAGCGCGAGGAGCATGCGCTCAAGATGGAGTCTTGCCGGGCCAGCCTGGATTCGCTCAAGCAGGCGATCAAACGCATGGATACCCAGATCGGCCAGCTGCAGGGCCGCTACGTCGAACTTTCCGAGGCGCTGGCCCAGGGCGATCGCCCGGTGCACGATCAGCAGGCCGAACGCGACCGGCTTTTGAGCTCCCGGCTGGAGGTCGAGGAGCGGCTCAAGGCGTCCAGATCCGGGCTGGAGGCACTGGAACAGCAATGGCGCGAGCACGACCGCAAGCGCCAGCAGGCTGCGGCCGAGGCCGAGACGATTCGCCAGAAGCAGTCAGAGAACCGGGTTCACATGCGCGAGCTCGAGATCGAGACCGAGCGATTCGCAGCGCGCGTTGCCGAACTCGAAGGAAACCTGGAGGCGCTGGCTGCCGAGTTGCCCGACGATGCCGAAGCCGAGGCCTGGGTGGAGGAACTCGGCCAGCTGGAAGAAAAGATCCGCCGGCTCGAGCCGGTCAATCTGGCGGCAATTCAGGAATGCGAGCAGGCGTCCGAACGCAAGGAGTACCTGGACCGCCAGCACGCCGACCTGGTCGAGGCGCTGGAGACGCTCGAGCAGGCGATTGCGCGAATCGACCGGACCACGCGCACGCGCTACAAGGACACCTTCGAGAAGGTCAACAAGAACATGGAGACGCTGTTCCCGCGGCTGTTCGGGGGCGGGCACGCGCACCTGGAGATGGTCGGCGACGATTGGCTCACTGCCGGCGCCGCGATCCTTGCCCGGCCGCCCGGCAAGCGCATCAGTCGTATTCATCTTTTATCCGGCGGCGAAAAGGCGCTCACGGCCGTGGCGTTCGTGTTTTCGATCTTCAATCTGAATCCGGCGCCGTTCTGCCTGCTTGACGAGGTGGATGCACCACTGGATGATGCAAATGTGGGCCGATTTTCCGAACTGGTACGCGAAATGTCGGACAAGGTCCAGTTCCTGTTCGTCACGCATAACAAGGTGACCATGGAAGTCGCGCACCAGATGCTGGGCGTCACCATGCGCGAGCCGGGCATTTCGCGGCTGGTTTCGGTGGACCTTGAAAAGGCGGTGGCCATGGCGGCTTCATGATGGACAATCTGCGCCTGATATTGATCCTCATCGGCCTGGCCGTACTGGCCGCGATCTGGCTGCTGCACAGGCCGGAAGGCTCGTCGCGCAAGCCGGGCGCCTCCCGTCGCGAAGAGAATCGGCGGGAGCCTTTCATCGGAGATGCCTCGGCGCCCGAAGACGCGGAACCTTCGGATTTTGACACGGGTGACGGCGAGGCATTGGGCCCGCCGCGCCAGACCGTGCTTCCCGACCTGGGCGACGCCGCGCATGAGCCCGACCATGAAGCGCGACCGATGCCGGCGGAAGCCCCGGACGCGACCAGAAGGCCATCGTCGGCGGGGACGGAGGGGCAACAGGGCGACGGTGTGCCGCCGGAGCGGGAATGGCGAGAAGCCGAGCCGGTGCGCACGGCCGCCGGCAATGCGGCGGTGTCCGCCGAAAGCGATGCTGCCGGCGTGCCCAGGATCGTGACGCTGTACGTTCGCGCCCGCGACGATCGAAATATCAGCGGACTCAGCCTGTTGGATGCCGCAATCAAGGCCGGGCTGCGTTTCGGTGAAATGAAGATCTTCCATCGCCGTCACCGCGGCGCCACTCGCCCGGTGTTCAGCATGGCCAATATCACCCGGCCCGGCAGCTTCGATCCGTCCGGCTGGAACCTGTTCCAGACACCCGGCGTGACGCTGTTCATGACCTTGCCGGGCCCGGTCAGCGCGCTCGACGCCTGGGACGCGATGCTGGCCACCGGAAAGCGGCTTGCCGAGTTGCTGGACGCCGACCTGATGGACGATGCGCAATGCCTGCTCACCCGCCAGCGGATCGCGCAGATTCGCGAGGACATGCGCGACTTCGACCGCAAGAACGGGCTGAGCAACTGACTGGTGTCGTGATTTCCATGCGAGCCATTTTCAGGTGAACCGCAGGAAAGCCGAGTCCGCCAAACAGCGGGTGCGCCGGTTGCGCGAGGAAATCGCCGAGCACAACCATCGTTATTACGTCCTGAACGACCCCAGCGTGCCGGATGCCGAATACGATCGGCTGATGCGCGAACTCGAGTCGCTGGAGCGGGCGCATCCGGAACTTGTCGATCCCGACTCGCCCACGCAGCGCGTAGGCGCGCGCGCCGCCGAAGGCTTCGAGACCGTCGAGCACGAAGTGCCGATGCTGTCGCTGGCCAACGCGTTCGACGATGACGAAGTGCGCGATTTCGACCGGCGGGTTCGCGAGACTCTGGATATCGACGAGGTGGTCTATACCGCGGAGCCAAAGCTGGACGGCCTGGCGATCAGCCTGCGCTACGAATCCGGCCGCCTGGTACGCGCCGCCACGCGCGGAGACGGGCGCGCCGGCGAGGACGTCACGGCGAACGTTCGAACCATTCGGGCGATTCCGCTAAGGCTCAGGATCGACGACGCGCCCGATCCGGTGGAGGTGCGCGGCGAAATCTACATGACGCGCAGCGGCTTTGCCGAGCTCAACCGCGGGCTGGAAGCCGAGGACAGCAAGACCTTCGTCAACCCGCGCAACGCCGCTGCGGGTAGCCTCCGGCAGCTCGACCCGAAGATTACAGCTCGTCGACCGCTACGCTTTTTCGCTTATTCCGCGATCGTCGATGAAGGCAGCGTCGACGCGGGTCTCGGCGACGGCCAGCAGGCTGCGCTGGAAAGGCTCGCCGCGCTGGGTTTTCCGGTCAGTTCGATGGCCCGACAGGCGCGCGGCGTCCAGGCCTTGCTGTCGTTCTACCGGGAGGTCCAGGAAACCCGCGCCGATCTGGATTTCGACATCGACGGTGTCGTCTACAAGGTCGACGACTTCGACCAGCAGCGCGAGCTCGGTTACGTCAGCCGATCGCCGCGCTGGGCCCTGGCGCACAAATTCCCCGCCGAAGAAGAAATGACCCGGCTCGAGCGCATCGACGTCCAGGTCGGGCGCACCGGAAAACTGACGCCGGTGGCCCGGCTGGCGCCCGTTTTCGTCGGCGGCGTCACCGTCACCAACGCGACCTTGCACAACCTCGACGAAATTCGCCGCAAGGATGTCCGGGAAGGCGATTACGTGATCGTCCGGCGTGCCGGCGACGTGATTCCGGAAGTTGTGCGGCCGATTATCGAAAAGCGGGAAGGCGATCCGCAAGAGTGGGAATTGCCCGAACACTGTCCGGTATGCGGCTCGCACGTCGAGCTGGTCGAGGGGCAGGCCGACGCGCGTTGCTCGGGCGGGTTGGTATGTCCGGCCCAGCGCAAGCGGGCGCTGGAGCATTTCGCATCCAGAAACGCGATGGACATCGACGGTCTCGGTACCCGGATCATCGACCAGCTGGTGGAAAACGACCTGGTGGGAGATCCCGCCGACCTGTACCGGCTGGACGTCGAAACGCTGAAGGGTCTCGAGCGCATGGGCGAGAAATCGGCGGCCAACCTGGTATCCGCCATCGACGCCAGCCGGAACGTGTCGCTGGCGCGCCTGCTGTTCGCGTTGGGGATTCGCGAGGTCGGAGAAGTCAGCGCCGGGGCGCTGGCGGCCCATTTTCGCGATCTTGATGCCCTGATGGATGCCGATGTCGAGTCGCTCGAGGCAATTCGCGACGTCGGCCCCGTGGTCGCCAGGCACATTCGCGAATTTTTCGACGAAGATCGGAATCGCAAAGTGATAGCCGACCTGCTGAAAAACGGCGTTGAATGGCACGTCGAGCAGGCGCCCGAGCCCGAAGCGCAACCGCTGAAGGGTTGTACCTACGTGCTTACCGGCTCGCTTGACAGACTCACCCGGTCAGAGGCCAAATCGCGCCTGGAGAAACTCGGCGCCCGGGTCACCGGCGGCGTCTCCAAGAACACGACTGCAGTCATCGCCGGCAGCGACCCGGGGTCGAAACTGGACAAGGCCCGGGAGGTTGGTGTCGAAGTGCTCGGCGAGGAAGAGCTCGAGACGCTTCTCGCTGCGAACGGAGACTGACACCCGGGCCGCGCAGATTGATCCGGGTCAGAAATCGAACCCGGTCCCGGCGTTAGAATCGAAGTGGGGAAAAGCGCCAAACTCGAGGAGAACGCAATGTCAATTTCCAAGCAAATCCTGGTACCGGTCGATGGGTCGGAGAATTCGCTGCGCGCGGTGCGTTATGCGCTCGGGTTTGCCGATGCGCTCGGTGCCCGAATTCGCCTGTTCTACGTGTTCCCGGTTTCGTCCGTGGAAATCATCGGGATGGCCGGCATGAGCCGCGACGACATCGAGCACGCGGCCCAGGCGGCGGCACAGCGCGTGTTCGACAAGCTGCACGCCGAAATCGGGGAAACCGCGGTCAAGATCGAAGACGAGACATCCATCGGCGACCCGGCGGAAGAAATCATCCGGTGCACCGAGGACGATCACGAGCTGTTGGTAATCCTGGGACGGCGTGGCCTGTCGCGAATTCAGAGCCTGTTGCTGGGCAGCGTTTCCGAAAAAGTCGTGAGGCATGCCCATAGCCCGGTCACGATTGTGGTCTAGTGGGCGTCTTGGAATCTGCCGCGGGCTTCAGACGTAACGGGTCGGGTCGGGCAGACCGGCGTCCCTGAAACCCGCGCGTCGAATGGCGCACGAATCGCAGCGGCCGCAGGCGCGGCCCTGCGCGTCGGCTTGGTAGCAGGAGACCGTCAAACCGTAATCGACACCGAGGTCTGTGCCCAGTCCGATGATTTCGGCCTTGGTCAGGTGGATCAGGGGCGTGATGAGTTCCACCGACTTGCCCTCGACGCCGCGCTTGGTCGCAACCCGGGCGAGATCCTGGAAGGCGGCGATGAACCGTGGGCGACAGTCCGGATACCCCGAATAGTCAACGGCGTTGACGCCGATGTGAATTTCATCGGCCTCCAGCGTCTCGGCAAGTCCGAGCGCGATCGACAGCATCACGGTATTGCGCGCCGGCACGTAGGTGACCGGGATACCGCTGGTGCCCGCATCGGGTACCTCGATGTCGTCGGTCAACGCCGATCCTCCGATTGCCCTGAGATCGATTGAGACGGCGCGGTGGGAAGCGGCGCCCAATGCAGCCGACACGGCGACGGCCGCAGCCAGCTCGGCGCTGTGGCGCTGGCCATAGTCCAGGGCCAGCGTATGGCATTCCAGTCCGCGGCTGCGTGCGATGGCCAGCGTGGTGGCCGAATCCAGTCCACCGGACAACAGCACGGCGGCGGCCCGGCGGGCGTTTTCAGTCACGTGTCAGTTCAATCAAAAGGCCACAGGCGTCTGAGCAGCCCTTCGCGCTTGTTGTCATCCATCAGATCGGCGTAACTGTTTTGCAGCACGTCGCGGGTATCTACGGCCAGCTCCGGCATATTGAGCTTTTCGTAGGCGCGCGCCATCAGTTTCAGCGCATCGATCGTGGCGGGCGAGCCGGGATAGTTCTCAATCACGTAGCGGGCCCGGTTCAGCGAGGCAATCCAGGCTTTTCGTCGCTCATAGTATTCGCCTACCTGAACTTCGTATTCGGCCATGATGTTGCGCAGGAAGACCATGCGTTGACGGGCGTCGGCGACGTATCGACTTTCCGGGTGGCGTCGGATCAGTTCCTGGAAATCCCGGAACGACTGGTGCGCAGCCTGCTGGTCGCGGTCGGACGCTCGGCCCGGCATCATCCTGCGTAGAAAGCCCATGGTCTGTTCGTAGTTGACCAGGCCCTGCAAGTACCAGGCATAGTCGACGTTCGGATGCGTGGGATAGGTGCGAAGGAAGCGGTTCAGCGTCTCGATTGCCGCGTCGTTCTCCCCACCCTTGAACTGGGCGAATGCCATGTCCAGCATCGCCTGTTCGGCATGTCGACCGAACGGATAGCGGATAGTCAGGTTGCGATAGAGCTGTATAGCCGCGGGGTAATTTTGCGCATTCAGGGCACGGCTGGCGTCTTCGTAAAGCTGTTCGGCACTGGGGCCGTCCTCGCGCTCCTCTTTGCCGCCGCAGCCTTGCAAGCCAAGCACAGCCAGCAAAAAAATTATCCAAATCGTTCGCATCGCATTAGAATCCGACGTGTGAGAGATGCAATGATAATGCTTTTGCGGTTAAAACTGCATTCAGTCGAACGTCGAGCGGGGCACTCGTGAGTTCGAATCCGCAGGTACGGCATACCTGGACGGTCGATTCGGCGCACGCCGAACAGCGCGTGGACCAGGCGGCTGCGTCGGTCTGGCCCGATTATTCGCGCAGCCGGCTGGCTGCCTGGATTCGCTGCGGCGATCTGCGTGTGGATGGTCGGTCGGTCAAACCCAATTACCGTCTTGTCACCGGCCAGGTCGTCGAACTGGATGCTGCACTGGAGCGCCATAACAGCAATCCCGAGCCTCAGGCCATGCGGCTGGAGGTCCTGCTCGAAGATCCGGAACTGCTGATCATCGACAAGCCGGCCGGACTGGTCGTTCACCCGGGTTCGGGCAACCCCGAGGGGACGCTGGTCAACGGCCTTCTTCATTTCGATCCCGCGCTGGCGTCGCTGCCGCGGGCAGGGCTGGTGCATCGGCTGGACAAGGATACATCCGGGTGCCTCGTGGTCGCGCGCACAGCGCGCTCGCACAATCATCTCGTCCAGGCCCTCAAGCGGCGCGAGATTCGTCGATATTACCGGGCACTGGTCTGGGGACGGATAATTGCAGGTGGGCACGTGGACGCGCCGCTGGGCCGCCATCCGGTCGACAGAAGACGCCAGGTTGTTCGCACCGACGGTCGACGCGCAGTCACCCACTACCGCGTCAATCGGCACCTGGCCGGGTCCACGCTGCTGGACCTGAAGCTCGAGACGGGCAGAACCCACCAGATTCGCGTCCATATGCAGCACGCGGGGTTTCCGCTGATCGGCGATCCGGTCTATGGCCGAAGAGGGAGTCCTGCGGGGCTGACGGACGAGCAGCGTGAGGCCTGGCGAACCTTTCCACGTCAGGCACTGCATGCGAGGCGGCTGGAACTCGAACATCCCGTCAGCGGGGTGCGGATCGAGGTTGTCTCGCCGTTGCCGGCCGACCTGTCCGGCCTTCTCCGGATACTCCAGATACCCGATGACAGTCTCGACTTGTGATGACCCCGCGTGAGGCGTTCATTCCGGCACCGTTCGCGCGGCCTGTACGCGGTTTCTGCACGACCCGCACCGGCGGAGTGAGCGAGCCGCCGTTCGATTCACTCAATCTCGGCGCGGCATGCGGCGATTCCCCGATCCATGTCGCAGAAAACCGGCGCTTGCTGCGCGCAGGACTTCCGGCCGAGCCCGCCTGGCTCAAACAGGTGCACGGTAACCGGGTTATCCACCTCGACAGCTGGTGCCGGGGCATCACTGCCGACGCGGCATGGACCGACAAGCCCGGGCAGGTCGCCGCTGTGTTGACCGCCGACTGTCTGCCGCTTCTGGTTGCCGATCGCGACGGCGGCTGTGTGGCCGCAATCCATGCCGGCTGGCGCGGCCTGGGGGCAGGTGTCATCGCCGAATGCATCGGTGCCTTGCCGGTTGCGCCGGGTAACTTGATTGCATGGATTGGACCGCGGATCTGTCGCGAGCACTACGAAGTCGGGGAAGACGTACGCAATACGTTCGCCGATTCGCCAGATGCCTTCATTAGCAATCGGCCGGGACACTGGCTGGCCGATCTGGCCGCGATCGCCAGCCGGCAACTGTTCGATGCCGACGTGTTCAAGGTAAACGATTGTCAGAAATGCACTGCCGAGGGGGCGCAGTTCTTCAGCCACAGGCGAGAGCGGCGCACGGGGCGGATGGCCTCGGTGATCTGGCTCGAGGTTCCATCAGCCAGTTGAAAGCTGCCCGATGTATGAGCGAGTGCACCAGTGTACACCGTCGTTAATCCATTAACATTCAGAGTGTGACTGAGTCGACAGTGCAAGGCGCGACCCGCAGTGAATGGCAAGCCCTTTACAAGGCTCGGAACGCCGCACTGTCGACTCAGACGCACTCCCGAAGGGCGAGCCCGAAAAAGAGAACAATCGCGCTCATCTGCGGCGTTAGGGCTCTTGGAAAGGCAATAAGCATTCCCGGCGAGCCCTGCCTTGCAGCTAAGCGCTTTTCGACTCGCTGAAAGTTACAGGATTAGCGACGGGGTACACTAATATGGTGCTTGCTCGGCGTCACCCCGATCCGGATTCGATGCGCCGTCAAGCAGCGCCGCGGGGTTTCCGGCGAACGAAGAGAGAGACGACTTGAACAAACGTGCAACGCCTCAGGAAAGCAAGGTGCGGGTTTTTTCGTCCGCATTGGCCGTCGGTGCGGTTTTTTCGGCGGCAAATGTGGCGACGGTTGCCGAGGTCCCGAATGCGTCGAGTGCCGGAATCCGTTCTCGCCGATGGATCACGGTGCTGGCAGCTGTGCTTTTTCTGGCAGCATCGGGCGGCTGCCAAATCCTCGACTCGCGTGATACCGAGGCGCTTCCGTCACCGGCCGTCGAGCCTGCATCCGAGTCGGAACAGAGTGTAAAGGCGAACTTTTCAACGGTTATCGAATATCTCGAGTCGGGCAGGGGCGAAGACGCCCGAAGCTTGCTCCTGATGCTCAAGCAAGAGACGCCGGACTCCAGCGTTCTGGCCGGACTGTTGAGGCAGATCGACCAACCCGCCGAACAATTGCTGCCGGGCCCATACCGGGAAGTGGAAGTCGGCGCCGGCGAGTCGCTCTCCCTCATTGCAGCGCGCGAGCTCGGCGATCCTTTGATGTTCTATGCACTGGCCCGGCTTAACCAGATCGAGATTCCTGCGCGGATTCCTGTGGGCACTGTATTGCGTGTGCCGCGAACCATAAACAGCGACAACGCATCCGGGCAGGCGCAGTCCAGGGTTGCGGCAGAACCTTCGGAAATATCGATTCACGAAATCGAATCGGTGGCCGAATACCTTGCCCGCAGCGGGCAGAAGGCCCAGGCACGCGCCATGTTGATCGACGCACTCGCGGAGAGCAACGGTGTCCAATCCACCCGCCAACTGCTAACTCGATTGACCCTGGATCGCGCCGCAGAATTACGTGGCGAGGCGGCGCAAGGCCAGGCCATCGGAATCATAGACGAAACACTTTCGGTGATAGGCGCCTCCGGTCAGCGAACGATTCTGACGAATGCGCGAGATTCCATACGGGCGGAAGTGCTTGGTGAAAATGCAATGCGCCTTCGGGAGCAGGGTGAACTGGTCGAGGCCTACGAGACTGCGGTTCAAGCGGCCGGCCTGGAACCGACCGCAGCAAAGTGGACGTCGCTCGTCGGAGACCTCCGGGCAAGATTGATCGATACGCTGCACAACGAAGCGCTGTTGGCATGGCGGGACCGGAACGTCGATCTGGCCATTCGAAACTGGGAATCGCTTGTTGCTGTAGTGCCCGACTTCGAGCCGGCGCAGGTGTATCTGGAGCGCGCACGGCTTTTGCGCGAGAGGCTCGACGAGCCCTGAGATCCAGTTTGCGCCGAATCAGTCAGAGGTTCCTTGATGGCGCCGCAATGGCGTGACCTTGGGCTTTTCATCGGCAAGGGCGTCGTCACCCTTGCTGGCCGTTCCAGGCTCGGTTGTTTCCAGGTCCAGCGTTTCGTCCAGCAGGGTGTCGGGCGGGAACTCGAGCGCCGCTGAGCGATTATTGTCGGCGGCTGCATTGCGTCGCCTGGTTCGACGATTGAGTTCGTCCAGCCTTACCGCGAGCCTGTTGAACTGGCTGAACACCGAGGCGAACTCGTCGCGCCGATTGGCTTCCAGACGAAATTCGAATTGTCCGCGCTGTAGTCGCTTGAGGCCCCAGCCCAGTCGTTTCAGACCCAGCTGCTGGCGACGCGTCATCCAGGTCAGGCCAAATCCCAATGCAAAAAGCGATGCACAAAATACCGCGACAAGCATGGACAAGGTTGCGTTGGCCGCCTCGTCCAGGCCGCTGCCGTCCAGGCCGAGCCGAACTTGGCCGACCCGCCGTGCCTGAAACCTGATCGGCACCTGGAATTCCAGCAAGCCGGTTTCTTCCGATCGCGTCAGCTCGACGCTGCCTGAATCGCGTTCGATGGATGTCCCGATCGGAGAGGGCATTTCCTCCCCCCGCATGTACGGATTTGTACTCGCTCTAACCATGTTCGAGGTGTCGCTGATATGCAGGTAGCGTATTTCCGGATTGGCGGCAAAATCGGAGACCAGTACCGATAGTGCGGTCGTGTCCTCGAGGATCAGCGCCTCGGCGGTTTCCTGGGCGATGAGGCTGGTCAGAGCATCACCGAAGCCAAAGGTCGTTTCTGCCATTGCCTCGTTTTGAGTCCGGTACAGGTAGTTCAGGCCCATCACCAGAACAAGCGCGACGCCAATGCCGGTAAAAAGCGGCCAGCGCCAGGGCGCCGATTTGCGCCGTACGGCCTGAACGATGCCGCTGTGGATCCCTTCGCGAATCTCATTGAGCTCGTCCGCCACCTGGCTGGCGCTGCCCGGTCTTGATTCGGGCTCCAGCGCCATCAGCCGATAGGTGAGATCGACAAGTTCCCTCGGTGTATCCGAGTGGAGCGGTTTCAGGGGACGGGTTTCATGTCTCGCGATCTGCTGGATCAGTGTTTCCAGGTCTTGTGCATCGAACGGCAGCTTGCCGGAAAGCAGCTGATACAGCACCACGCCCAGGGAGTACAGATCGGACTGCGCATCGGCGCGCCGACCATCCAGCAGTTCAGGCGCCATATGCGTCATCGTGCCGGCAATGCGATTGTCCGACTCGGCGTCGTCACTGCGCTCGATCGCAGCGATGCCGAAATCCATCATCTTAGAGACATTTGTCTTAGGGTCGTAATGAATGTTGGCTGGTTTGATGTCGCGGTGAATTACCCCGTGCTGATGCGCATAGGCCAGGCCGCGGGCGAGTTGAATGGCAAGTTCGATCAGCATGCCGGTGTCGAGTTCCGGCAGGCGATCGCGTTCCAGCCAGTCTTCCAGCGTACCGCCCTTGAGAAATTCCATGACCAGGTACGGTGTCGCCTCGGCCTGGCCGACGTCGAATACGGTGACGATATTGGGATGCGCCAGTCCTCCGGCCGCCCGCGCTTCGCGCAGAAACCGCTGCCGCGCAGCCACGTCGCGGGCGTACCTCTGGCGAAGCACCTTGATCGCCAGATGCCGGTCGATTCGTCCGTCGAATCCCTCGTAGACGATGGACATCGAGCCGCGCCCGAGTTCGCGAACAATCTCGTAGCGACCGACGCGTTCCATCAGGCGGGTGGCGTTTCGGCGAGGCGCGGGGGAACCAGGTTACGTTTCACCGCAGAAACCAGATTGCCGCGGCGGCGACGATAACCGCGAGACCGACCCAGGGCGCCCAGCGCATTACGGAAGATGACATCGAGCCTTCGCGACGATGCTTGCCGCTTGCCGGTTCCCTGTATCGAAACCGTACCCGACCCAGGCGGATTTCGTCGCCGTCGTGCAGACGGTGGGAAAACACCTTTTCGTCATTGACGAACACACCATTGGTAGACAGCAGGTTGATGACCCGCCAGGCGTCGTCGGAAAAGACCAGCCGAGCGTGCTCCGAAGACATGCTGGGCTCTTCTATGCTCAGGTCGCAGATGTTCGAGCGGCCGATGGTAAGCCGGTCGCTGGACAACTTGAAGACAGCGCCCGTTTGCTGGCCGTCGGGATGGCTGGTCAAAAGCACCAGGCTGGCCACTTCGCGCCCGCTTTCGGGCGCGGCGCTTTCATCGAGAATGTCGGAAATCTGGTCCCGAGAGAACACCTGCGTCCCCTGGGGGCCGGCTCGACCGGCATCCTTTTTCGAGTGTACGGGCTCGCCTTTCATGTTCACCTCGGTCTGCTGCCGCAGGATTTGTTGATCGAGTATAGCAATGCGCTTCGTGGAATGCACCCGGGCACGCTGGACGGATGGGCAGGCCGCGGCGCAACGCGCGGCTGACCGGTACCCTAGTGTAGAATGTGATCCCGGACTTGACCTACCCCGGAAACGGCAAAAACATGGCTTCTCTCATATTCGTCACCGGCGGCGTCGTGTCGTCGCTCGGCAAGGGTATAGCCGCGGCTTCGCTTGCGTCTATCCTCGAGGCCCGGGGGTTGCGGGTGACCCTGCTGAAGCTGGATCCCTACATCAACGTCGATCCCGGCACCATGAGCCCGTTCCAGCACGGTGAGGTATTCGTGACCGAGGACGGCGCCGAGACCGATCTCGACCTGGGCCATTACGAGCGTTTCGTGCGCACCCGGATGTCTCAGGGCAACAATTTCACAACCGGCAAGATCTACGCCAACGTGATCGCCAAGGAGCGCCGCGGCGACTATCTGGGATCGACCGTTCAGGTCATTCCGCACATCACCGACGAAATCAAGGATTCCGTCGAGCAGGCCGCAGAGGGCTACGACGTGGCGCTGATCGAGATCGGCGGCACCGTGGGCGATATCGAATCACTGCCGTTCCTCGAGGCCATTCGCCAGCTGGGCAGCGAATACGGCCGCAACGCGATGTTCATGCACCTGACGCTGGTCCCGTACCTGCGCGCGGCAGAGGAAATCAAGACCAAGCCCACGCAGCACTCGGTCAAGGAATTGCGTTCCATCGGCATCCAGCCCGACGTGCTGCTTTGCCGCTGCGAACGCATGCTGTCGGAATCCGAGCGCAAGAAGATCGCGCTGTTCACCAACGTTGCCCAGGAGGCGGTGATCTCGGCCGTCGATGTCGACAACATCTACAAGATTCCGCTGTTCTACCAGCGCCAGGGGCTGGACCGCATCGTGCTCGACCGCCTCGGCCTCAAGGCGGGCGCGGCCGATCTGAGCGACTGGGAAGACGTGGTCGAGCGCCGCGCACGGCCCGAAGCCGAGGTCACGGTGGCAATGGTGGGCAAGTACGTCGAACACGCCGATGCCTACAAGTCGCTCAACGAGGCGTTGCTGTCCGGCGGCCTGGCCGATCGTGTGCGGGTCAGGATCCGCCCGATCGATTCCGAACAGATCGAGCAGCAGGGCCTGGACGCGCTCAAGGGTGCCGACGCGATCCTGGTGCCCGGCGGCTTCGGCGAGCGCGGTTTCGAAGGCAAGATCGCCGCCATTCGATATGCCCGCGAGAACGGCATCCCCTACCTTGGCATCTGTCTCGGGCTGCAGACTGCGGTCGTCGAGTTCGCACGCAATGTCTGCGGCCTGGAAGGCGCAAATTCCACCGAGATCGATATTGATACGCCGCACCCGGTGATCGGCCTGATCACCGAGTGGCTGGACGAGAAAGGTCAGCGCCAGTTGCGCGACGAAGGGTGCGACCTGGGCGGCACGATGCGGTTGGGCGCCCAACGCTGCCGGCTGATTCCGGGCACGCGGGTGCGCAAGCTCTACAGCAAGGACGAAATCCTGGAGCGCCACCGTCACCGCTACGAGTTCAACAACACCTACCGCGAAACGCTGGAAGCGCATGGCATGAAGATCGCGGGCGTTTCCGCCGACGACATGCTGGTCGAGATCATCGAGTTGCCGGACCATCCCTGGTTCGTCGGCTGCCAGTTTCATCCCGAGTTCACGTCCACGCCGCGCGACGGTCATCCGCTGTTTACCGGATTCATCCGCGCCGCGCTTGAACATGCCCGGGCGCAGCCCAGAAAGAAAGAGGCAACCGCATCTTGAAAATCGCAGACTTCGAAGTCGGCCTTGAACACCCGCTCTTTCTGATCGCCGGCCCCGATACCCTGGAATCGCTGGACATGTGCCTGGAAGTGGCCGGTCACCT
>DATGCS010000007.1:0-7873 GCA_035311685.1 Wenzhouxiangellaceae bacterium | reverse complement strand
TTCGTGTTTCTGGAAATCTCGTCGCTATCGACCTATGCGCTGATCGCGCACGGCTGGGACCGGCGCGCACTCCTGGCCTCGTTCCGTTACCTGATCATGGGCACCGTGGGGGCAACCTTCCTGCTGATCGGGATCGGCTTTCTGTACATGATGACCGGCACGCTGAACATGGCCGATCTGGCCGACCGGCTGCCGGAAGTGCGCGACACCACCGCGGTGCGCGCCGCGCTGGCGTTCATCATCGTCGGCCTGGGGCTTAAGCTGGCGCTGTTTCCCCTGCACTTGTGGCTACCCAACGCCTACGCCTACGCGCCGAACTTCATCACCGTTTTCCTGGCCGCAACCGCGACCAAGGTGGCGCTCTACGTGATGCTCCGGTTCGTCTTCACGGTATTCGGCTACGACTACAGCTTCTTTGTCTTGCCGTTGACCGGCATCTTGCTGACGCTGGCGATTGCCGGCATGTTCGCTGGTTCGTGGGTGGCGATGTTCCAGCCCAATCTCAAGCGCATGCTGGCCTATTCATCGGTTGCCCAGGTCGGCTACATGGTGCTGGGCATCGCGCTTGCGACCTCGGCCGGCCTGACCGCCGGGATACTGCACCTGTTCAATCACGCGCTCATGAAAGGCGCCTTGTTCATGGCGCTCGGAACGCTGTTCTGGCGCGTCGGCAGCGTACGCCTCGATGACCTGTCCGGCATCGGCCGCGAAATGCCCTGGACCATGACCGCGTTCGCGCTGGCCGGACTGAGTCTCATCGGCGTGCCGCTGACCGCCGGCTTCGTCAGCAAGTGGTATCTGATCATCGCCGCGATGGATGCCGGCCAGGCCTGGCTGGTGATCCTCATCGTGATCACTTCGCTGATGGCGATCTACTACGTCTGGCGCGTGATCGAGGCTGCCTGGTTTTCACAAGCGCCCGAAACGCGAACGCCCGTTTCCGAAGCCCCCCTGTCACTTCTGATTCCGCTGTATGTCATGGTTGCGGCCAATTTCTGGTTCGGTATCGACACCCGACTCTCGGTCGGCGGCGCCGAGGCGGCCGCGCGTGCGCTGCTCGGGGGCGGTCCATGAGCGCCTTCATGACCCAGCCGTTCACGGTCGTTCTCATCCCGTTTGTCGGCGCGGTCCTGATCGCGCTGGCCGGTGACCGCGATCGCCTGCGCGACGCAATCGGCTGGGTGACCGCAATCGCATTTTTCTTCGGCGTGATTGCCCAGGTGGGTCCGGTCCTGGCGGGCGCCGGACGCGAACAGCAGATATGGGAGATGCTGCCCGGCCTGGAAATCGCATTCCGGGTCGAGCCTCTCGGCCTGATCTTCGCGCTGGTGGCCGCCAGCCTGTGGCTGGTCGCGACGCTGTACGCCCAGTGCTACATGAAGGTCCTCCAGTATCGTCACCTCGGGCGTTTCTTCGCCTGTTACGCAATCGCGCTGGGCGCTGCGGCCGGCATTGCCTTCTCGGCCAACCTGCTGACGCTGTTCGTCTTCTACGAGGTGCTCAGCCTGTCGACCTATCCGCTGGTCGCGCACTCGGGCACAGCCGCGGCGCGCAACGGCGCGCGCATCTACCTGGGCTATCTGCTCGCGACCTCGATCGGCTTGCTGCTGGTCGGAATCCTTTGGGTCTGGCAAGCCGCCGGCACGCTGGAATTCCAGCAAGGCGGCATCATCGCCGGCCACATCGAACCGGGCTGGATTCCGCTGCTGGCCGGCCTGTTCATGTTCGGCATCGGCAAGGCCGCCATCATGCCCATGCACCGCTGGCTGCCGGCGGCGATGGTCGCCCCTGCGCCGGTCAGCGGACTGCTGCATGCCGTGGCCGTGGTCAAGGCCGGGGTATTCACGGTGCTGAAAGTTGCCGTTTTCGTGTTCGGCACCGACGTGCTTGTCGAAACCGGCGCCGGCATCTGGATTTCCTGGGTCGCCGCGTTCAGCATCGTCGCCGCATCGCTGGTCGCCCTGAGGCTGGAAGATCTCAAGGCCAGGCTGGCCTACTCCACCATTGCCCAGCTCAACTACATTGTGCTCGGCGCGATGGTCGCCACGCCGCTGGCGATCATCGGTGCCGCGATGCATATCGCGATGCATGCGGTGGCCAAGATCACGCTGTTCTTTGGCGCTGGCGCGATCCAGGCTGCGCATGACCGCAAGAAGATAGCCCAACTCGACGGGCTGGGCCGGGCGATGCCGATCACCTTCGGCGCCTTCACCATCGGCACGCTGAGCATCATCGGCCTGCCGATTTTCGGCGGCATGTGGTCGAAGTGGTACCTGGTGCTCGGCAGCATGCAGATTCATCAATGGGTACTGGTCGCGGCGCTGATGGCCAGTTCGCTTCTCAATATCCTGTATCTGCTGGTCATCCCGATCCGCGCGTTTTTCGCCCCGGCGGCCGCGGGCGTGCCGGAACACTATTCCGAAGCGCCGTGGCCGATGCTGGTCGCCATGATGATTCCCGCAAGCGGCTGTATCGTACTGTTCTTCTGGCCCGACCCGCTGTTCCGGATTGCTTCGATGCTGGTTCCGGGAGGTTCCCCATGAACGGCAACTGGATTCGCTATCTGGTCATCGCGGCCGTGATACTGGGCGGAATCGGGCTGTTCATCCGGCCCGAATCGGGCGTCGATCGCATGCCCGGCTTCTATCCGCTGACCGGGGTGCTGGTCATCACCGTCGTGGTGCTTGCCGTGCGGGCGCTGACGCGCCTGATCGAGCGGCCGGAGGATGAATACGATGCCGATTGAATTGCTTCCGGTCGGCATATTCTGGCTTGGCGCGCTGCTGGCCGCGATGCGCCACGACAGCGCGCGCTGGATTGCGCTGATCACCCCGATAATTGCGGCCCTGGCCTCGGTCACCCTGCTGGCGCCGGGCGTCGGCGCAGACTGGCAGGTCATGAACTACACGCTGGCGGCGGTGCGGGTCGACGAGATGTCGCTGGTATTTGTCGGCCTGTTCCACCTGGCCGGACTGCTGGCCGCAATCTATTCGCTGGAACACACCGACCGGGCCCAGGCCGCGGCCATGCTGGCCTATGTCGGCTCCGGCGTCGGCGCAGTGCTGGCCGGTGATCTGGTGATGCTCTGGCTGTTCTGGGAAATGCTGGCGCTGACTTCGGTGGTTCTGGTCTGGGCGCGCCGAACGCCGGAAGCCACTGCCGCCGGGATTCGCTACCTGGTGTTCAACGTGGTCTCGGGCGTCACGCTGCTGGCCGGCATTGCCTGGCTGGCCACCAACGGTCACGATCTGACGATCGGCCCGATCATGCTCGACTCACCCGGCGGCTGGCTGCTCCTGGCCGCATTCGGCATCAAGTGCGGTTTTCCGCTGCTGCACAACTGGATTCCGGATGCCTATCCCCGGGCCTCGCTGACCGGCTCGGTGATCCTGGTCGCGATCACGACCAAGGTCGGCGTCTATTCGCTGGCGCGGGCTTTTGCCGGCGAAGAGCTGCTGATGGTGATCGGCACGGTGATGGCGCTTTGGCCGCTTGTATACGTGTTGGTCGAAGACGATCTCAGGCGCGTGCTGGCTTACAGCCTGATGGTCCAGATCGGCCTGATGGTTGCCGGGATCGGGGCCGGTAATGAAATCGCGCTCGACGGCGTGAGCCTGCACGTAGTCATGGACGTCCTGTTCAAGATGCTGCTGTTCATGGCCCTGGGCGCGGTGCTGGTCCAGGCCGGCACGGTCCGCGCCAGCCAGCTCGGCGGCCTCGGGCGCAAGATGCCCTGGACCATGGGCTTTGTCATCGTCGGTGTGCTGGCCAACTCGGCCATGCCCGGCACAGGCGCTTTCATCAGCAAGAAACTGCTGCTGGGCGGCATCGAATATGCGGGCATCGGTCCGGTGTGGTACGCCATACTTGCCAGCTTGTCGGCACTCGGCGTCCTGTATGCGGGCGTGCGGGTGCTTTACGAGGCTTTTGTTCGTCAGCCTGAAGCACGAGTGGAAGCCCGTGACGCATCTTTTCCGATGCGCCTGGCGATGGGCATGATCGCGGCCCTGCTGCTGGTTGCGGGCCTGTTCCCGTGGCTGACCGACGCGTTGCGCCCGTTCGGCAGCGACTACCAACCGGTCAAGCTGGCCAAGATCCTCGATCAGTTTCAGCTATTGCTGTTCGCCTTGCTGGCCTACGTCGTGCTCGCCAGGCGCGGCCTGGAACTGCCCGCATCCGGCCGACGCACGCTACTGGATGCCGAATGGCTCTATCGCAAACTGATACCCGCGCTGGCCCGCGAGGGCATGACACTGCTGAGCAAGATATCCGCAGGCATCGGAAACAGGATCCGTATCACCGAGCGGCGTCCCAACAACGGGCGCGTCGCCTATTCGCTGGCACGAGGCTGGCCGACCGGGTCCATGGCATTCTGGACCATGGTATTGCTGGTCGCCATGCTGTTCGCCGGCATCTGGCGCAGCTGACCCGCGCGACCAATCAGGTTTCTTCGGGTTGAGCGATGCATCGCCGCTCAGTCGCGGTCCTGCTCACGGCGCACGACCCGGTACTCGACGCTCATCAGATCGTCCGGCTTGCGCGGCTTGCGTCGGCCGGTCAGCCAATTGCGGATGGTCAGGCCGATGGCCGCGAGGATGGCCAGCCCGGCGGCCACGGCCAGGAAGACCAGTCCGACGAAGAAGCTGACAGCGAGAATCGCGATGCCCAGCAGCGCCAGCCCGAAGCGGGCCAGCGGGCTCTCCGGCACGCGATAGAATGTCCCCTGGAAGTTTCTCATGACCTTAATGACCTCGGATTCGGGCAAACAGTTCCTGCTTTCGTCATCGGCGCTGGCCGAGGGCGCGTTCCGCGAAGCCTGCGTCGAGCGCGGCGACGACCCGCCACTGTGGCTGGTGCTGACGCGTCATCAGGGTACGCCAAGGGCGTGGCTGAATGTGTGTCCGCACGCCGGACGGGCGCTCAACTGGGGCCCGGACAAGTTCCTGACCGACGAGCACGGCCGGCTGGTCTGCGCCGCGCACGGGGCGGTGTTCGAGCCGGCCGACGGCAGTTGTGTTTCCGGCCCGTGCCAGGGCGCGGCGTTGCGGATGGTCGAAGTTTTCGAGGTAGACGGCGAAATCCGCTTGAGCTTCACCGACTGAGCCCGGGCAACGCAAGCCGCACGACGGCGGTACCGATCTGGAATAATCGGAAGTCGAATCCAACTGCAGGAGAACGCCATGGGTCCCGAAATCGGTTTACTCGGCCTGATCTGGCTGGTCATTCTCGTCTGGGCCATCATCAAGACCGCCCAGGCCCGCGTCGGCGTGTTCGTCCGCTTCGTCTGGATCGTCGTGCTGATCCTGTTTCCGGTCGTCGGCTTCCTGTTCTGGATATTCCTCGGGCCGAAGGGGTAAACCCTCGGTTTCCGGTTTCCGGTTTCCGGTTTCCGGTTTCCGGTTTCCGGTTTCCGGAAAAGCGTAGCGGGATGCCACTCGTCTCGATACTTCCGAGCAAGTAGGTAACACGTGGCATTGATCGACGAGGGCTACACCAAGTACGAGTGCGAATGGCGCCACGGCCCGCCGATGCCGGAAGCGACCGTTGCCGAGCTCAACGCCTGCCGGAACCGGCTGTTCGACGCCGGTCTGGTCGGCCATTACACGCAACACGATGTCGGCTTCGGTAATCTCAGCGTTCGGGCTTCCGACGGCGGCTTCGTCATCAGCGGCACCCAGACCGGGCACATCGAGCGCACCGACGCGCGTCACTGGAGCCTGGTCACCGGCTACGACATCGGCGCCAACCGCGTGACCTGTGAAGGGCCGGTTCAGGCTTCTTCCGAGGCGCTGACCCATGCGGCCATCTACGAACTCGACCCGGGTATCCAGGCGATTGCCCATGTCCACAGCGACGAGCTTTGGCGCCGGCTGATCGCCCGGATTCCGACCACGTCGCGAGACGTGCCCTACGGCACGCCGGAGATGGCGCGGGAGTTCGCCCGGCTTTACCGCGAAACGGGCCTTGCCGAGTCCCGTGTCGCCGTCATGGGCGGCCATGAAGAAGGGCTGGTGGCGTTCGGGCGCGGTATTGACGAGGCGACCGACCGGATACTGTCGCTGCGGGCGGGAAGCTGATCGGTCTGGGGGTGGCCGCGAATCGCAAAACTTCGGACGCCGATGACCGGGCTGGAATCGCCCGCACAAAGGGCACGCCTACAAAAAAGGCCGCCATGCAGCGGCCTTGGAAATCTGGCGCGCCCGACAGGAGTCGAACCTGTGACCTCTGCCTTCGGAGGGCAGCACTCTATCCAGCTGAGCTACGGGCGCGTGACCGTGTATTGTAACCGACTCGCAGAAAAAGTCCTACTGCGTCAGCGTGCAACGGCATTATGCTGCCGTTTCAATCAACCGGAGCGTGAAAATGTCCGACGCCAATCAAAATCCACTCACGATCCGGCCGGCCGGTCCGGACGACATCGACGAACTGCTCGCACTCATCCACGAACTGGCCGTCTACGAGAAAGCGCCCGAAGAGGCCGTCGCCACGCCGGAACTGATCCAGCGAGCCCTGTTCGGCGAACGCGCCACTGCAGAAGCCGTGATCGCCGAATGGAACGGCAAGCCAGCCGGCTTCGCGCTGTTCTTCCACAACTTCTCGACCTGGCTGGGCAAACCCGGGCTGTATCTGGAAGATTTGTTCGTGCGCGAGGCCATGCGCGGCAAGGGCATCGGCAAGGCGCTGCTGCTGCACCTGGCCCACATTGCCCGGGACCGCGGCTGCGGCCGGATGGAATGGAGCGTGCTCGACTGGAACACCCCGGCGATCGATTTCTACAAGGCCATCGGCGCGAAGCCGATGGACGAATGGACGGTTTACCGCCTCGACGCGGCGGCGCTGGAGCGGGTGGCCGGGAGTGGTCAGGATTGAGTTGCGAAGGAATTCTCCGCTCAGGCGGGCAGAAACAGCGCCTGCAGGTCGTTGAGATACTGCGCGCCGCGTTCGGTCCGAACCAGGTATCCGGCATCTGCCGAATTCTTCGCGCCGCCGGGTGAAGCACCCTCGACGCGCTCGCGATGTGCCAGCAGACCCGTTTCGATCGCACGGCCCAGCCCCGGCTGCAGCGCTTCGACGCCGAGCCCGGTGCGGGCCGTGAATTCGCCGACCGGGATCGGCTCAGCCAGCCGGGTCCGGTTGAGCATGTACTCGAACGCAAGATCTTCTGCCGCTACCGGCGCTTGCTCGGCAATGAACGCGCTGTGCTCTGCCGCGCTCATCCAAGAATGCGGAATCTTCTTCCGGCGTGTTCTCAGCACCGCATCTTCGGCCGGCAGCGTGATCTTGCCCGAGGCCCCGGCACCTATCCCAAGATAATCGCCGAAGCGCCAGTAGTTCAGGTTGTGGCGGCTGGCGCGGTTCGGCTTTGCCCAGGCCGAAATCTCGTAGTTCTGGTAACCGGCCGCCGAAAGCCGTTCGCCGCAGGCGTCCTGCATCGCCCAGACGACCTCCTCGTCGGGCAGCGTCGGCGGACGGGCAGCGAACACCGTGTTGGGTTCGAGCGTGAGCTGGTAGTGCGATACGTGCGGCGGGTCGAACGCCAGCACTCTCTCGACGTCGGCCAGCGCCTGTTCGACGGTCTGGCCCGGCAACGCCCACATCAAGTCCAGGTTGAAGTTGTCGAAACCGGCAGACATCACGGCTTCGACGGCCCGTCCGGCCTGGACGCCGTCATGGATGCGCCCGAGCGTTCTCAGCTGGTCGTCGTCGAAGGTCTGTATGCCTAAGCTGATCCGGTTCACGCCCGCCGCGCGGTAGGCCTCGAAGCGGTCGTGCTCGACCGTGCCCGGGTTGGCTTCCATCGTGATCTCGGCGCCCGGCGCCAGCTTGAGCCGCGCCGAAACGCCATCGATGATCTGTCCGATCGCGCGAGCCG
>DATGCS010000006.1:0-3039 GCA_035311685.1 Wenzhouxiangellaceae bacterium | reverse complement strand
GTGCCTGAAGAGCCTGGCGCACGCCAAGGCGAAAGGTATCGCGTGCGTGATCGGAACCACCGGGCTGGATCAATCGGATCAGACGCGGATCGAGTCCGCCTCGACGTCCATTCCTGTTTGCCAGGCGGCCAATTTTTCCATCGGCATCAACCTGCTGCTGGAACTTGTCGAGCGTGCCGCGGCCAGTCTCCCAGCGCCATTCGATGTCGAGATTTCCGAGATTCATCACCGCTGGAAGGTCGATGCGCCCTCGGGTACCGCGCTGGCGCTGGGGCGCGCTGTCGCGAGCGCGCGCGGTCTTGATCACGACAAGGCGGCGACCCGTGACCGAGAAGGTGCGCGCGCGAGCGGCGGGATCGGATATCAGTCGATTCGCGGCGGCGATGTGGCCGGTGAGCACACGGTAATGTTCCTGGGCGACGGCGAACGCATTGAATTGACCCACAAGGCCGCCGATCGCGCGGTCTTTGCGCGCGGCGCCCTGCACGCGGCGCGCTGGCTGATCGACCAGCCGCCGGGGCTCTACTCGATGCGTGACGTCCTGGAATAAAAATACGGTTCCGATTTCCGGCGGTCGGAAATCGCCGACCACCGATTACCGACTACCGACCACCGAATTTCAATTACAATTCTTCTTCGAGCACCGGGCATTGGGCCCGGAATTCGACGGACGGGGCAGGAGCCCGGACAGTTCATGGTCTGATCTACTGCGAATCCTCCAGCCCCCGCAGCCGAGGCGTTTCCCTCGGTCACGCATCCTCAGCGTACAGGTGAGTACGCCTGCGGTGCGCTCGGTCGGGAAACGCCACGGCTACGGAACCTGGAAGCTTCTCGCGACGATCGGACCATGAACTGTCCGGGCTAACGCCCCGTTTCGCATGTCTGGAGAGCGATTTGTCCCAACATAAAGCGGTTCTGGCACTGGAAGACGGTACGCTGTTTTCCGGGCTCGGTTTTGGCGCAACCGGAACGGCCGTGGGCGAGGTTGTGTTCAACACGGCCATGACCGGCTACCAGGAGATTCTTACCGACCCGAGCTATGCCGGCCAGCTGGTCACGCTGACCATGCCGCACATCGGCAATACCGGCGTGAACTCCGAAGACATGGAGTCCGATCGCGCCCGCGCGGGCGGCCTGATCGTGCGCGACTGTCCGCGCCGCACCAGTTCCTGGCGGGCCACGCAGAGCCTGCCCGACTGGCTGTGCGACCAGGAGGTGATTGCGATCGGTGATATCGATACGCGCGCCCTGACGGTTCGTTTGCGCGAGAGCGGTGCGCAGAACGGCTGCATCCTCAGCGGTGAGCATATCGATCCGTCTGAAGCGCTGGAGCGGGCGCGAACCTGTCCGCCAATGGTCGGACAGGACCTGGCACGCCCGAATTCCTGTGCCGAGGTTTATCAGTGGACCGAAGGCTCGCCGGCGATCGAGTCGCGCACCCCCGAAGCGCGAACCGAAGGCGATGCGCGTCACGTGGTGGCCTACGATTTCGGCGCCAAGCGCAACATCCTGAGGCTGCTGGTCGACGCCGGCTGCCGGGTGACCGTGGTTCCGGCGGACTACCCGCTGGACAAGGCAATCGCGCTCGAGCCGGACGGTTTCATGCTGACGAATGGTCCTGGCGATCCCGAGCCGTGCGATTACGCGATCGAGACGATTAGGGACATTCTCAAGCGCCGGATCCCGACATTCGGCATCTGTCTCGGTCACCAGTTGCTCGGATTGGCGGGTGGCGCCGAGACGATAAAGATGAAGTTCGGTCATCACGGCGCGAACCACCCGGTGCAGGACCTGGAAACCGGCCGGGTACTGATCACCAGCCAGAACCACGGCTTCGCGGTCGACGAGCGCAGCCTGCCGGACAATGTGGCGGCGACGCACAAATCGTTGTTCGATGGCAGCCTGCAGGGCATCCGCATTGAAGGTGCGCCTGCATTCGGCTTCCAGGGCCACCCGGAAGCCAGCCCCGGGCCGCACGACCTGCGCCCGCTGTTCGACCGGTTTGTCCAAATGATGGATCGCAGCCATGCCGAAGCGTAACGATATCAAGTCGATTCTGATCATCGGCGCCGGTCCCATCGTCATCGGTCAGGCCTGCGAATTCGATTATTCCGGCGTGCAGGCGGTCAAGGCGCTGCGGGCCGAAGGCTACCGGGTGATCCTGGTCAACTCGAACCCGGCGACAATAATGACCGACCCTGAAATTGCCGACGCGGTCTATATCGAACCGGTTCGCTGGGATTTCGTGCGCGAGGTGATTGCGCGAGAACGACCCGATGCGCTGCTGCCCACCATGGGCGGCCAGACCGCGCTCAACTGCGCCCTGGATCTCGTTCGCGAGGGTGTGCTGGAGGAATTCGGCGTGGAACTCATCGGCGCATCCAAGGCTGCGATCGATATGGCCGAGGACCGCGAGCAGTTCAAGAACGCCATGGCCGAAATCGGGCTCGAATCGCCGGTCTCGGAAATCGCGCACACGCTGGACCAGGCCATGGAAATCCAGCAGCGCATCGGTTTCCCGACCATCATCCGGCCGTCGTTCACGCTGGGCGGTTCCGGCGGGGGGATTGCCTACAACACCGAGGAATTCATCGAGATCGTGGCGAATGGTCTTGAGCTTTCGCCCACCAATGAAGTGTTGCTCGAGGAATCGGTGCTGGGCTGGAAGGAATTCGAAATGGAGGTGGTGCGCGACCGGGTCGACAACTGCATCATCATCTGCTCGATCGAGAACTTCGACCCGATGGGCATCCACACCGGCGACTCGATTACGGTCGCGCCGGCCCAGACGCTCACCGATCGCGAGTACCAGCGGATGCGCGACGCCTCGATCGCGGTGCTGCGCAAGATCGGCGTGGAAACCGGCGGCTCGAACGTCCAGTTCGCGATCAACCCTGACGACGGCCGCATGCTGGTCATCGAGATGAATCCGCGCGTGTCGCGCTCCTCGGCGCTGGCATCCAAGGCGACCGGCTTTCCGATCGCCAAGGTCGCGGCCAAGCTCGCGGTTGGGTACACGCTGGACGAACTGGACAACGA
>DATGCS010000005.1:0-10074 GCA_035311685.1 Wenzhouxiangellaceae bacterium | reverse complement strand
TGTTAACGAGATGTTTATGGCTTGTCAATACTTGTTAAAAATTCTGTTAAAAGCCATTAAACACGGTGTTTCAGCCCGCGCCTCTCTTTGGATTTTCCCCGGAAAAATGTATTTTTATCAACTTGCGTCCCGGCATTGCGCCGAGTGAGCAACAGGCACCCCGTCGCGATCGCGGTCGGGAACCGGCCGGCGCGGTCCTGGAACCGGCAAAACACGCCGGTACCCGATCAGCCCCCACTTCTCAAAACTCGACAATCTGCTCGAAGCATTTTGACTGCGATGTTCAGCGGTCTGCCGAAAGCGAAGCCAGCATCTTTCGAGCATGTTCGAGCAACGGTCCGGGAACGCGCGACCCGAACCCCCGGAGGTATTCCAGGACCTGTTCCAGCTCCCGCTCCCAGGCCGCCGAATCGAACGCCAGCAACGTGTCCATGTCGGGCCTCTCGGACAAGCCCTCGGTCGAGATATCCTCGGCCTCGGGGAAAAAGCCTACCGGCGTACGGCGTGCCTCGACTTCACCGCTGCATCGTTTCAGGATCCACTCCAGCACGCGCTGGTTTTCGCTGAATCCGGGCCAGATGAAATTGCCGTCGTCATCACGGCGGAACCAGTTGACCTGGAAAACCTTCGGCGGCCGCTCGAGTTTCGAGCCGACATCCAGCCAGTGGCCCCAGTAATCGCCGAAATGATATCCGCAGAAAGGTTTCATGGCCATCGGGTCCCGCCGCACGACGCCGACCTTGCCGGTCGCCGCGGCAGTGGTTTCGGATGCCATGGCAGCACCTATGAAGGTACCGTGGGTCCAGTCCTCGGCTTCCATTGCCAGCGGCGCCAGAGTGGCGCGCCGACCGCCGAAGATTATGGCGTCGATCGGCACCCCGGCCGGATTCTCCGATTCGCCGGTGTAACTGGGGCAGTTCCGGATCGAGACCGTGAAACGGGAATTGGGATGCGCCGCCGGCCCGGTGTCCGGATCATGTGGCCGGCCTTTCCAGTCATAGGCCGGTATGCGGTCGTCCAGCCCTTCCCACCACGGCTGGTTGTCGTCGGTAACGGCCACATTGGTGAAGATGGCCTGCCGATCCAGCATCGCCAGCGCGTTGGGGTTGGTGTCATTCGAGGTCCCCGGCGCCACACCGAAGAAGCCGGCTTCGGGATTGATCGCGTACAAGCGACCGTCCTCGCCCGGCTGCAGCCAGCAGATATCATCGCCTATGGTGTGAATCTTCCAGCCTGCGCTGCGGTACGGCTCCGGCGGAATCAGCATGGCCAGGTTGGTCTTGCCACAGGCCGACGGGAAGGCGGCGGCCACGTAACGCGTCTCGCCTTCCGGGTTCTCGATGCCTATGATCATCATGTGCTCGGCCAGCCAGCCTTCATCGCGCGCCTGGTAGCTGGCGATTCTCAGCGCGTGGCACTTCTTGCCCAGAAGTGCGTTGCCGCCGTAGCCGGAGCCGTAGCTCTGGATACTGAGCTCTTCGGGGAAATGCATGATGTAGCGACGCTCGGGATCCAGTTCGCCGGTGGAGTGAAGGCCGCGAACGAACTTCCCGCCGCGTTCGATGCGGTCCAGCGCATCGGACCCCATGCGGGTCATCAGACGCATGTTGGCAACCACGTAGGGGCTGTCGGTAATCTCCACGCCCAGCCTGGCGAAGGGCGAATCGATCGGGCCCATGCAGTAGGGGATCACGTACATGGTCCGGCCTTCCATGCAGCCGTCGAAAAGATCGTCCATCAATTCGTGCGCATCGTCGGGCGGCATCCAGTTATTGTTGGGCCCGGCATCGTCGCGATCGCGGGTGCAGACGAAGGTCAGGTGCTCGACGCGGGCCACGTCTTCGGGATCCGAACGGTGCAGGTAGCACTCCGGGTGGGTGTCCGGGTTCAGTTCGATCAGATCGCCGGTATCGAGCATTTGATTGACCAGCGCGGCGTTTTCTTCCGCACTCCCGGTACACCAGTGGATCTTCTCCGCGCGGGTTCGGTTCGCGACGGAATCGACCCAGTCGGCCAGTTCAGTCAGCTTTGTGCTCATGGAAAATTCCAGGTTCGAAGGGTTAAGGGTTAAGGGTGAAAGGCAATCGGGATCAGGACGGCTGAAAGTCGGGCAGCTTGCGCTCCACGCTTTCGAGTTCGGGCCTGAGATACTTCGGCAGGCCGTCCGTCCCGTAATCGGGATAGTCCTCGCCGCGGATCAGCGGCTCGAGGTAGCGACGGGCGGCCGGCGTGATGCCGAAACCGTCTTCGGCGATGTACTCACCGGGCATCTTCTTTTCGTGATTGGCGATATCGTCGAGCCGGGCCGCGGCAATCTTCCACTCGTAGGGTTCATCACTGACCCGCTCGATCACGGGCATGACGCCGGTTTGCCCCTCAAGAGCCAGTTCCACGGCTACCTTGCCGACCGCGCGAGCATGCTCGACATCGGTCCTGGAGGCGATATGCCGTGCCGAACGCTGCAGATAGTCGCTGACCGCCCAGTGGTATTTGTGGCCAAGTTCCGACTTGACCCGTTCGGCCACGACCGGTGCCACGCCTCCGAGCTGCTTGTGACCGAAGGCATCGCTGGTGCCGGCGTCGGCCAGAAAGGTGCCGTCGGCGTAGCGCGCACCTTCGGAGACCACGACGGAGCAGTAACCATGACGCCGGACGGATTCATCGACCGCGGCCAGGAATTTGTCCTCTTCGAAAGCGACTTCGGGGAACAGAATGATCTGCGGCGGATCGTGCTCATCGCGGCGGGCCAGTCCGGCGGCGGCCGCAATCCAGCCGGCGTGCCGGCCCATGACCTCCATGATGAACACCTTGGTTGAGCTCGACGACATCGACATCACATCCAGGCTGGCCTCCATGATGGAAACCGCCACGTACTTGGCCACCGAACCAAAACCGGGGCAGTTGTCGGTCACGGCCAGGTCGTTGTCGATGGTCTTGGGGATGCCGATCGCGTTGAGCGGGTAGCCCAGCTCCTCGGCCATCTTCGCCACCTTGTTGGCGGTGTCGGCCGAATCGTTGCCGCCGTTGTAGAAGAAGGTCCCGATACCGTGCGCGTCCAGCACCTCGATCAGCCGCTTGTATTCGCGGCGATTCTCTTCCATCGACTTGAGTTTGTAGCGGCACGAACCGAAAACGCCGCCTGGGGTCTGCCCCAGGACGCGCAAATCCGCGTCGCTCAGGCTGGACGTGTCGATGAGCCGTTCTTCGAGCGCCCCGATGATGCCGTCGGCGGCGGCGAATACGCGGCCGATGCGGTCGGCGTGCCCGCGGGCGGTTTCGATGACCGAAGCTGCGGTTGCATTGATGACCGGCGTCACGCCGCCGGACTGGGCGTAGAGAATATTGTTGGCTGCCATGATCCCGAATCGATTGTTTGCAGGTCGGACGGCGCGCGCGAGCGCGCGATACAAATCTTTCCATAAGGATAAAACAATTTGCCGGCAACGACCGGACCGGATTGCCATGCATTCAAACATTTGACACTTCGGGCTGCGCGCGTTACTTTTAGATGCTTGTCCTGTCAACGGTGTCGACCCGGAAAATCATGCGAATCGTATTACTTGGCCCGCCCGGCTCCGGCAAGGGAACCCAAGCCGCCCTGCTCCGCGACCAGCTTGGCCTCGCCCACGTCTCTACCGGCGTGCTCTTGCGCGAAGCCGTCGAACAACAGACTGAACTCGGGAAAAAGGCCAAATCCTTCATGGATGCCGGCGACCTGGTGCCCGACGACCTGGTGCTCGGACTGATCGAGGAGCGACTCGGCCAGCCCGACGTCGCCCGCGGCTTCATCCTCGACGGCTATCCGCGCAACCTGGCGCAGGCCGAGGCACTGGACGCGGTGCTCCAGCGCATCGGGCAGCCGGTGGACATTGCCGTGTCGGTCACCGTCAACGAATCCGAAATCGTCGATCGCCTCTCCAGGCGCGCGCTCGAGGAAGGCCGCTCGGATGATACCGAAGCGGTGATCCGCAACCGCCTGCGCGTCTACGCCGAACAGACAGCACCGGTTGCCGGACACTATGCAAAGCGCGGTCAACTGCGGGAAGTCGACGGCATGGGCTCGGTAGAAGAAATCAATCGGCGCATGCGCGAGACGCTGGACAAGGGCTGACTCGCGCCGTCGCGGCGGGCGTTCACAGTCGAAGGCGGCAATTCCAGGCATTGAGCGCAGCGATCTGAAACCGCCGCCGCGCCTGCGAAACATGACAGCCGGGGCGCATCGTCGCCGTCAGGCGTCGGCCTTGCGGAGCAAGAAGGTCCAGCAACCGTCGATGCACGTTCTCGAAACCATGCGATGATCGGTGCGCTGGCAGAATACGGCCATGTCCATTTCCACCAGCGGATCGTCCGCGCTGACCAGCAGCAGCTGCCCGGCCGCCATTTCAGCCAGCGCCCGGCGGGTGCGGAATACCGGCTCCGGACACGCAAGACCGGTTGCGTCCAGCGTTTTGTCGGGTTTGGCAGAATTCATCGGGCTCTCATCCAGCCGGATCGGCGATTGCGATAACGCTTTTGATGACGCTTGTCGTGACGCTTGTCGTGACGCTTGTCATGCCAAGCGTGATTACAATCATGATATAGCCTCGGCGATCGGCGCCGGCCGCGCAGCGCGAATGCGTAAATCCTTCACCCTCGAGGCAACACGGCCCCATGCTGCAGTTTCTTGACACGATCTGGCGTATCGCGCTGCTGCGCGCCGGCCCCCAGGACCTGCCGGGCGGTGGCGCGGCACCTGCGATTTCGATCGTGGCATATACCGCCATCGTGGTGATCTCGGGGCTTGCCGACAACCGTGCCTCGGGCTTTTCCGACCTGTTCATCTCGATCGCGGTGCCGCTGATGGCGGCCGGCTCGATCCTCGGTCTGCGCCGGGTCATGTCCCGCTTCAACCAGACCGTCGCCGCCTTGTTCGGCACCGGCGCACTGATCAGCCTTGTGAATCTGCCGCTGTGGTTTTCCACCCAGACGCCGCTTCCCGCGCCGCTGGTGATGCTGGCGCTGATCGCGCTGTTCTGGAGCCTGGCCGTGGACGGTCATGTATGGCGCAACGCCCTGAACTGCTCGTTTGCGGGCGGGTTGACGGTTGCTGTGTTAATTTTGATTCTTCAAATGCTGGTCTTTCAGGCAATGGGGAATCCGGGAGTCTCCTGAAACGATGAATATTCATATCCTTGGCATCTGCGGTACCTTCATGGGCGGCATCGCGGCGCTGGCACGTGCCGACGGCCACTCGGTCTCGGGGCAGGACCGGAACGTCTACCCGCCCATGAGCACCCAGCTCGAACAGCTCGGCATTACGCTTTCGGAAGGCTATTCGGCCAAGGACATTCCAAAGCAGACCGAGCTGGTCGTCATCGGCAATGCGCTGAGCCGCGGCAATGCTGCCGTCGAACACGTGCTCAACACCGGCATGAACTACATCTCCGGCCCGCGCTGGCTGGGCGAGAATTATCTGGCCGGCAAGCGCGTGCTCGCCGTTGCCGGCACTCACGGCAAGACGACCACATCGAGCATGCTGGCATGGATCCTCGAGCATGCCGGACTCAAGCCCGGATTTCTGATCGGCGGCATTCCGGGCAATTTCGGCATCAGCGCGCGCGCCGGCAAGAAGCTGTTCGTTGTCGAAGCCGATGAGTACGACACGGCCTTCTTCGACAAGCGGGCGAAGTTCGTGCACTACCGGCCGTCGGTCGCCATCCTGAACAACCTCGAGTACGACCATGCCGACATCTACCCGGACCTGGCCGCCATAGAAACCCAGTTCCACCACCTGATGCGAACCATCCCCGGCAACGGCTGCGTGGTCGTCAACCAGCACGACGCCAACCTCAAGCGCGTACTGGAGCGCGGCTGCTGGAGCCAGACGTGCATGTTCGGCCTACAAGGCGAATCTCGAGCCGAGTGGCGGGTGAAGATGCTGGACCCGGCCGGCCGAGGGCTTGAAATCTTTCACCAGGAATCTTCGCTGGGCACGCTGGAATGGCCGCTGACCGGCCGTCACAACGCGCTGAATGCCACCGCCGCCGTGGCCGCAGCTTCAGTCGCCGGTGTCGAGCCGGCCGATGCAGTCGCGGCACTGGCCGAATTCAAGGGCGTCAAGCGCCGCATGGAATGCCTGGGACAGACCGGCGGCGTGCATGTCTACGACGACTTCGCCCATCACCCCACCGCCATTCGCCTGACGCTGGAAGGCCTGCGCCGCTCCGTGGGTAGTGCGCGCATCCTGGTCGCGCTGCAGCCTGCAAGCAACACCATGCGCGGCGGCCATCACCTGGACCAGCTTGCACCGGCCCTGGCGCCCGCGGATTTCGTCTTCCTGCATTCCACCGAGCCGCTGGACTGGGACCCGTCCGCGGTGTTCGCCAAGCTCCAGTCCGGCGGGCGATTCCGGGCCCAGGTTGACAATCTGCTGGCCGATCTCCGGGCCGAGGCACGCGCCGGCGACTACGTGGTTTTCATGAGCAACCGCGGCTTCGGCAATGCGCCGCACCGATTTCTGGAGGGCTCTTGATGCAAAAGACTGAAACCGAATGGCCCGACACCGAATCGCTGCCGCTGTTTCCGCTGCCGCTGGTGCTGTTCCCGGGCGCCAGAACCCAGCTTCGGATCTTCGAGTCGCGTTACCTGGAAATGACCCGCGAGTGCTCGGCCAACGGCGCCGGGTTCGGGGTGGTGCATTTCACACCGGCCGACGACAACAAGCCGGCCCGGCACGCCGCAATCGGCACCGAGGCCGTGATCGAGGACTTTTCGACGCTGGACGACGGTCTGCTGGGCATACAGGTCCGCGGCAGCCGCCGCTTCCGGATTCGCGCCACCCGGGCGCGCGAGGACGGGCTGATCATGGGTGACGTCGAGTGGCTGCCGGCCGAGCCGCGGCTGGAAGTGCGCCCGGAGCATGCGGTGCTGCAGAACATCCTGCGGGAACTGGCGCAACACCAGGCGTTTGCCGGCATGATCGATGCTGACACCGACGACGCCAGCGCCCTGGGCATGGCGCTGGCGTCGATACTGCCGCTGGAAACCGAAAGCGCACAGGAACTGCTCGCGGTGACCGATCCCCACGATCGCCTGCGTGCGCTGTGCATCCTGCTGGAAGAAACCCCGGAAGATCTGCCGGAGCAGTAACCACGCATCATCCCGCCGGCGGCGGTGCGACTTCGGCAGGCCGCACCAGCCACGGTGATGCCCCGCCGCGCCGGCGCCAGCGCCAGTCGGCGTCGATCCGGCGCAGTAAATCGAGCGCCGAGTCAGCCGATCCCTCTATTTCACGCCAGGTGTTGAACATGCCCAGGCGCGTGACCGGTTCCAGCACACGCACCTGTGTCAGCCATACCGGCGTGCCGCCCGGTGCCAGCCGGGCGCCGGAATCCCAGGCGCGAAGCAGCACGGCCCGGTCGTCGTCCAGAAGCCGCCGCCACCTCACGTCGTCCGGCTGGCCGGCAAAATCCCGCGGCAGGTGAAACAGACGCCCCGGCGCAGGGACGTCGCCGAACAGCACGCGCAACGCCTTGGACGATGGCCCGGGCGCTTTGCGCCATCCATTCGCTGCCAGCGCATCCTCGAGCGTATCCCGTTCCATGGCAAGCTGCGCGTCGAAACGCTGCCGCGCTTCTCCGCCGATGCGCGAACGCAATTGCGGCAGCGACTGCCACTGCGTAGCCCACCAGGAAGAAGCGTCGAATTCACGCACCGGTTGTTCGAGCTGGTGCTGCCGCGCAAACGCCGGGTAATGTTGAGGTATGAACACCAGCGAAATGACCAGCCAGCCTGCGAAAAAACCGGCCAGGCGCCAGCCCGGCGCAGCATATGGTGTAGCCCGCGATCGATAGCCGATGCCGGTCAGCGCCAGCCAGCCCAGCGCCAGCGCGAGGCCGGCCGCCAATCCATTGACCGTTGCGCGGGCCAGATAGAACTGCGAAAAAGCGGCCAGTGCCAGAAGCATCACACCGGTCAGATACAGCCATTTACGCTGGCGCGGCCGAAAGTCCTTGGCCACGATCAGCGCCGCGAAACCCACCACCAGCACCGAGAGCACGAAATCGACGTGCGGCACCTGGCCGATGCTGCCCGAGGCCTGCGGCCGGTCCAACAACAATCCCATCAATGCGTTGAGCATCAGCGCCAGCAGCCAGCCGCCCAGCGTGGCCAGCAACCAGTGAAGCAGGGCGTTCCAGCGCCGCTGCGCCAGCAGCATTACGCCCACCAGGGCGATCAGCGACAGCAATACCGGTCGCGAGATACCCATGGCGATGACAATAAAAAACGGATCGGCAAAGTGGCTGCGAAGACTGGCTGCAAGCCCGGAAAGCTCGAAGCCGGATTCCCAGGCCGTGGTCGACAACGGCGCCAGCAGCAACGCGCCGAACAGGGTCGCCAGCGAGACCACCAGCAGCAATCCCAGTGCGACCACCGAAACCACCTCGCGCCCGCCGGGCTCGACAAGTCCGCCGAACCAGCGACCCAGCCGCGGATGGCGGCGCAGCCAGAGGGCCAGGTTCTTCAACCACCATGGAGACCGGCGGGCAGTAGCCTCGTAGATGCTGCGCGTCATCCAGATCAGCAACCAGCCGCCGACCACCAGCACCAGCAGCAACAGGGTCAGGCGGCCGCCGAATTCGGCCGCAAGCGCCAGCGATTCGCCGAATATCGCCCCGGGCAGCAACATCAGCGGCGCCCACAGCGCACAGGCCAGCAGCATGCGCGGCACGAAGATCGCAGGCGGCATGCCCAGCGAACCGGCCACCAGCGGCAGGACGGGCCGTAGCGGGCCGATGAAGCGGGCGATGAAAATGCTCTTGCCGCCGTGGCCGATAAAGAACTGTTCGCCGAGATCCAGCCAGTGAGCGCGCCTGGCGAACGGCCATCGATCGCGTAACCGTCCACGATTACGGTAACCCACCCAGAAACTCAAGCCGTCCCCGGCCACGGCGCCCGACATCACGGCCAGCACAAGCATGGCCAGCAACGGCAGATCCCAGCCGACCAGCGCGCCGAGCAGGAACAGAAGCAGGATGCCGGGCACGACGATACCCACCAGCGCCAGCGCCTCGAAGAAGGCGAGCAGGAATCCGGCCCCGATCACCAGCCCGGGGTGGTCCGCCGACCATTGCAACAATTGTTGGAAATCAGGCAAATTGATCACTTGGTGTCGGATGACCGATGCGGTCGTTGACGACCGCATTGCTGACAGCCGCTACACTCGACATTATCCATTGGAACAAGGAACGTGATTTCATGACTTCACTTGCCGGAAAAACGCTTTTCATCACCGGGGCCTCGCGCGGCATCGGCGAAGCCATTGCGCTGCGCGCCGCCGCCGACGGCGCGAATATTGTCATTGCCGCCAAGACCGACCGGCCCCACCCGAAACTGCCCGGCACCATCCACAGCGTTGCCGAAGCGGTCGAAAAAGCCGGCGGCAAGGCACTGCCGTTGCAGGTCGACATCCGCGACGAGGACGCCGTGGCCGGGGCGATGAAACAGGCGGCCGATCATTTCGGCGGCATCGACATCCTGGTCAACAATGCCTCGGCGATCTATCTGGCGCCTACGCCCGAAGTGCCGATGAAAAGATTCGACCTCATGTTCGGGGTCAACGTTCGCGGCACCTTCGTCTGTTCCCAGGCCGCGCATCCGTACCTGAAACAAGCCGACAATCCGCACATTCTAAATCTCTCGCCGCCGCTGAACATGAAATCAAAATGGTTCGCGCCGCACGTGGCCTACACCATGGCCAAGTACGGCATGAGCATGTGCGTGCTGGGCATGGCCGAAGAGTTCAAGGCCCAGGGCATCGCGGTCAACGCGCTATGGCCGCGCACGGTCATCGCGACCGCGGCGCTGGCCATGCTGGGCGGTGTGATCAAGCCCGATAACTGCCGCAAGCCGGACATCATGGCCGACGCGGCCCATGCCGTCCTCACCCAATCGGCGCGCGAGACCACCGGCAATTTCTTCATCGACGACGAAGTACTCGCCGCCGCCGGCGTCGCCGACTTCGATCAGTACGCGGTCGATCCCGGCCGGGAACTGGCCGTCGATTTGTTCGTGGATTGAAATAAAGCGAAAACA
>DATGCS010000004.1:0-5000 GCA_035311685.1 Wenzhouxiangellaceae bacterium | reverse complement strand
GGGCGGCCATGGGCAAGAATGTCGACCGAGAACAGGCCTGAATCTCCCGCAATGCCCCGAACTGGAACCCGCTTCAGCATCCACCGATGATCACAATGACCCCGATCGGGTCGACCCCGCTCCGATAACTATCGAAGCCTTGATCTTCTCGTCGCCCGCGAGCACGCAGCGACCACGCCCGAACAGACAAGAAGAGCTCGGATCAATGCCCGATGCCACACATCTAACCCCCAGACCCCTCCGACCAGCACCTCGAACAGCTGCCGCCTGTAAAAAGCGCTTTTGCCTACTTTTGTCGCGACTGACAAAAGTAGGTCGCCTGCAAGCGCGAAGCGCGTGGCGAAATGGTTTTAGAGGTTGACGGTGACTTTAAAAGACGCCCGCACCCGCGAAGGGTGCCCTCATCAGCCGGCGGCGAAACGGCTGTTGAAGTTGAATTTGGATTTGATTTAAAAAGCTGCCCCACATCCGGCCCGGGCGCCAGACATCAGCACACGCCGCTCGCCAGGCGCGCCGCCTGCAAGGCAAAACAACCTCAATACATATGTTGCCCGCCGTTGATCGACAACGTCGACCCGGTAATGAACCCGGCCTCGGGCGCGACCAGGAAAGTCACCGCGCGGGCGATTTCCTCGGGCTGACCGAGACGACCGACCGGAATACGTGCGACGATCTTTTCCAGTACCCGTTCCGGTACCTTGGCCACCATGCTGGTTTCGATGTAACCGGGTGCAATCGCATTGACGGTAATGCCCTTGGCCGCACCTTCCTGGGCGAGCGCCTTGGTGAAACCGTGAATGCCCGACTTGGCTGCCGCGTAGTTGACCTGACCGTACTGTCCGGCCTGGCCGTTGATGGAACCGATGCTGACGATTCGGCCGTAACCGCGTTCGCGCATGCCCTCGATGACCGCGCGACACATATTGAAGCAGGAGCTCAGGTTGGTCTGGATGACCTGCTGCCAGTGTTCCGGCGTCATCTTGTGCAACGTGCCGTCACGCGTGATGCCGGCGTTGTTGACCAGGACCGCAACCGGCCCGAGGTCGCGCTCGACCTGCGCGACGCCTTCGCGGCAGGCTTCGAAATCGCTGACGTCCCACTGGTAGGGATGCGCGCCGGTGGCGGCGGCGAATTCATCGGCGGCTTCCTTGTTGCCGCCGTAGTTGGCCGCAACGGTAAATCCTTCGTTGATCAGCGCCTGCGAAATTGCCGCGCCGATCCCTCTCGTGCCGCCCGTGACGATGGCTACCTGGTTCATGCGCTACCCCGAGTTGTATGAATTATCGGGAAATACTGCACTTTCGAGCTGAAAAAGTAACTATGCAGCGCACAAAGCCGCCTCTACCGCTTGCTTCGGATCAGCGCCGAGATGTCCTTGCCGGTCTCTCCAGCTTCTACCAGGCGGGCATAGTCGTCCAGCGCATTTGGCAGCACCGAGGACTCGAAGTCCAGTTCATCGAGCAGCGATGCGCAGATCCTGAGATCCTTCAGCAGCAGCTTCGGCGCGAAGCCGGTCTCGAACGAATCGGCGAGCATGGTCCGGCCGCGCTTTTCAAGGAACCAGTTGCCGGCCGCGCCGCCGCCGAGCAGCTCCAGCATCTCGTCCCGGGGAAGCCCGAGTTTCTCGACCACCGCCAGGCCCTCGCATACCGCCTCGGCGATGCCGGCGACGATCAACTGGTTGACCGCCTTGGCCGATTGCCCGGCACCGGCAGGACCAAGGTGCCGCCATGCCTTGCCATAAGCGGCGAACACCTTTTCCAGCCGCGCGAACGCGTCGGCGTCGCCGCCGGCCATGATTGCCAGCTGGCCGTTCTTTGCGCCCTCGACGCCGCCGGTAACCGGCGCATCCACGAACGCGACGTCCAGGATTGCCAGACGCTCGGCCAGCTCCCGGGCGGTCGCGGGCGCCACTGTGGAATGATCCACGACGATCTTGCCGGGCCTCAGGCCGGGCTCCAGATCTGCGATCACCTTGCGAAGATCGTCGTCGGCCGAAACGCAGACGAGGATCACCTCGACCATTTCGGCCAGCGCCGCCGGTGAATCCGGCCGCTCGACCCGCTCGTGCGCGCGGGCAAACGCGTCGGCCTTTTCACCGCTTCGGTTCCAGACGGCTGAGAGAAGCCCGTGCCGGTGCAAGTGCCCGGCCATCGGATGGCCCATGGCGCCCAGGCCGATGAATCCAGCAGTAATCATCGTATCGTGATCATGATCGATTCGCATCCAGGTAGGTGTAGGCCGAAAGGCCTTCGGTCAGCAGCCGTTCAATGGCCTCGGCCTCCTCGCGCTGCAGCCCGGCCGCGGTGACCTTGGCCCGGCAGGCGGCCAGCAACTGGCGCGGCTGGTAGCCGACCAGTTCCAGCAGGCTGTCGGCGGTGTCGCCCGGCCGGGCGTTGCGCAGCGAAAATCCGTTCTCGCCCAGCGCCACGTCGACGCTGTCGGTGTCGCCGAACAGGTTGTGGATGTCGCCCAGGGTCTCCTGGTAGGCGCCGGCCATGAAGATGCCCAGCAGATATTCCTCGTCCGGCGCGATCTGGTGCACCGCCAGCGTGGGTTCCAGCAGGCCGCGCTCGACGTAGTGGTCGATCCGGCCGTCGGAATCGCAGGTCAGGTCCTCCAGCACCGCGCGCCGGGTGGTTTCCTCTTTCAGGCGCTGCAGCGGCACGATGGGGAACACCTGGTCGATCGCCCAGATATCGGGCAGCGACTGGAAGATGGAAAGATTGATGAAGTACTTGTCGGAAAGCTGGAAACGGATGCGATCGCGCAGTTCCCGGTGCCGGCGGTGCTCCGGGTCGAGCCGGCCGGCGACGCGCTCCAGGATCGCGAAGTAAAGGGGTTCGAGGCGTGCGCGGTCGACCAGCTTCAGGTCGCCGTACAGAAAAAGATTGCGTCCTTCCTCCAGCCAGTGCTCGGCCTCCAGGAAGCTTTCCTCGGGCTCGCGGTTTTCGATGTCGGTCAGCAGTTCGCTGAGATTGACGACCACCGGATGGCTATCGTCGGAAATCGCGAACTCCAGTCCGCGTGGAAATTCCTCGGTGGCGGTCACATTCGTCACCAGCACCGCGTGGTGTGCGGTCAGCGCGCGACCGGACTCGGAAAACAGATCGGGCATGGCGATCTCTCGTTCGCGGCACAGCTCGGCAAGCCCGGAGACGATCGCATTGGCGTACTGGGCCATCGAGTAGTTCATCGAGCAATACGTACGCGATCGTCCGCCCTCGTAGTCCACACCCAGGCCGCCGCCGATGTCGAGCATCGAGATCGGCACCTCGTCGGCGACCAGCTCGGCGTAGTAACGACCGGCCTCGCGCACCCCGTTCTGGATGTCGCGCAGGTTGGAAATCTGCGAGCCCATGTGGAAATGCAGCAGCTGCAGCCAGTCGATGCAACCGGCTTCCCGAATCGCTTCGACCAGGTCCAGCAGCTGGCCGGCCGCCAGCCCGAACTTGGCGCGCTCGCCGCCTGTGTTCTGCCAGTTGCCCTTGCCCAGCGCGGACAGACGCAGCCGCACGCCCAGGGTCGGCTCGACGTTCAGCGCTGCGGCGTGCTTGCGGATCAGCGGCCACTCGCCGGGCTTTTCGATCACGATGACAATCTTGAGACCGAGGCGAATGCCGCTCAGCGCCAGGCGTATGTACTGGGCGTCCTTGTAGCCGTTGCACACGATGGTGCCGCCGGCCCGGCTGACCGCCAGCGCGGTAATCAACTCCGGCTTGCTGCCCACCTCCAGGCCCAGCTCGGCCACCGACGCCAGCGCACCGACCACAGAAGCCTGCTGGTTGACCTTGATCGGGTAGACCGGCGTGTAACCGCCACTGTATTCGCTATGCGCAATCGCGCTTTCGAACGCCGCGCGCAGCTGGCCCGCACGGTACTTGAGCAGATCGGGAAAGCGAACCAGCAACGGCAGCCGCATGCCCTCGCCGCGCGCCTGCTCGACGATTCGGGTCAGCGCAAGCTTCGGGCCGTCGGCGCCGACCGGCGCGGCCACCAGCAGACCTTCTGAATCGACGTCGAAAAGACCCTCCGACCATTGCGGAATTGCGTAGCGTCGGCGCGCGGCTTCGATGCGGTCGGAACTCATGCGGATTCACCCAGGACTGACAGACACGGCATTGTAAGACGCCGCGATCGTTAAAATGCGTCATATCATCCGACGAAGGAACACGCATGCTGCCCAACGACGAGAACTGGTTTACCGAAGTCTGCAAGGAAGCCGGCAGCGTGGTCGGCTGGCAGGTGGACGCGCAGCTGGCACACGCCGAAACCGAATTCCAGACGATTGACGTGTACCGGACCGCGCACTGGGGCAACCTGATGGTGATCGACGGCTTCGTGATGCTGACCACCCGCGACAATTTTCTCTACCACGAGATGCTGACCCACCCGGCCCTGTTCTCGCACCCGAGCCCGAAGTCCGTCGCGATCATCGGCGGCGGCGACTGCGGCACGCTGCACCAGGTACTGGCGCATCGCCAGGTCGAATCCGCGGTGCAGTGCGAAATCGACGAGCAGGTGACGCGCCTGGCCGAACAGCATTTTCCCGAACTGTGCGAGCGCAACGACGACCCGCGTGCAACGCTGGTATTCGACGACGGGCTGGCCTGGATCCGCAACGCCGAACCCGGCTCGCTGGACGTGATCATCGTCGACTCCACCGACCCGATCGGGCCGGCCGAAGGGCTTTTCGGCCCCGGCTTCGTCGCCGATTGCTTCACCGCGCTGGCCGACGGCGGCATCCTGGTCCAGCAAAGCGAAAGCCCGCTGCTTCACCAGCCACTGATCGCCGGCATTCGCCGGAACATGGAAAAGGCCGGTTTCGAGACTGTCAAGACGCTGGGATTTCCGCAGCCGTGCTACCCGTCGGGCTGGTGGTCTTGCACCCAGGCGAGAAAGCACGGCATCCTCGCACCGCCGGATCCCGAGCGCTTCGCCGCCAGCGGCATCACCACCCGCTACTACAACGCGGAAGTCCACCGGGGCGCGCTCGCCAC
>DATGCS010000003.1:0-7668 GCA_035311685.1 Wenzhouxiangellaceae bacterium | reverse complement strand
CGACGAATTCGTCGAGGTCGCCGTCAAGCACCTTTTGCGTATCGGTGCGCTCCACGCCGGTGCGCAGGTCCTTGATCCGCGACTGGTCCAGCACGTAGTTGCGAATCTGACTGCCCCAGCCGATATCGGCCTTTTCCTCTTCGGCCGCCTGGGACTGCTCGCGCTGCTTCTGCAGCTCCATTTCGTACAACTTGGCGCGCAGCTGGCTCATCGCGCGATCCCGGTTCTTGTGCTGCGAACGGTCGGTCTGGCACTGAACCACGATGCCGGAGGGCTCGTGGGTCAGGCGCACGGCCGATTCAGTCTTGTTGACGTGCTGGCCGCCGGCGCCCGAGGCGCGGTACACGTCGACCCTCAGATCCGAGGGGTCGATCTCGATGTCGATGTTGTCATCGACTTCCGGAGACACGAACACGGAGGCGAACGAAGTATGGCGCCGGTTGCCCGAGTCATACGGCGATTTCCTCACCAGCCGGTGAACCCCGGTCTCGGTGCGGCACCAGCCGTAGGCGTATTCGCCCTCGACCCGGATGGTCGCGCTCTTGATGCCGGCCACCTCGCCCTCCGAAACCTCGACGATCTCGGCGTCCCAGCCGCGCGCCTCGGCCCAGCGCAGGTACATGCGCAGCAGCATCTCGGCCCAGTCCTGGGCCTCGGTGCCGCCGGAGCCGGCCTGGATGTCGATGAAACACGGCCTGTCGTCCATATCGCCGGAGAACATCCGCTGGAATTCCAGCGCACCGATCTTGCGCTCCAGTGCCAACAGGTCGGCCTCGACGCTGGTCAGCGTTTCCGGATCGTCTTCCTCGACCGCCATTTCCAATAGTTCGCCGGCGTCGCTCACGCCCTCGATCACCTCACGCTGCGCGGTCAGTGATTTATCAAGCGCAGCGCGCTCCTTGTTAAGCGACTGGGCGCGCTCGGCGTCGTTCCAGACGTTCGGATCCTCGAGCTCGCGGGTGACTTCTTCCAGCTTTTCCTGCTTGCCATCGTAGTCAAAGATACCTCCTGAGCGCCGCGGCTCGTCGAGAGAGGTCGTCCTGGAGGGCTTTGAGTGCGGTCTGTTCCATGTGTCGGCTTGCCTGTTGAATCAATGGCGGCAATTGTATCCGGCATTGGCGGGCGCGTTGCGGGCGCGGCTACAATGTGTGCTGACTTCGACGAATCGATACCCGATGGTGCAAGCCCACCGCGAACCCAACATGATCATCGGCGCCTGCGAGTGGGTGGCGCTGCCCGACCTCGGTATCGCGAAACTGCGCGCCCGAACCGACACCGGCGCCAAGTCCTGCGCACTGCATGCCAGCCAGATCGAGCGATTTGTAGAAGCCGGTCGCGACCGCGTCCGGTTCCGGCTGCACACCGGTCACACTCGACCCGACCAGTGGCGGGATTGCGAAGCCGACCTGCGCGGCGTGCGCGTCGTGCGTTCAAGTTCCGGCCAGCACCAGGAGCGGTTCACGATCCGTACCGACATCATCATCGGCCACAACCGCTGGAGTGTCGACATCACGCTCACCAATCGTGCGAAAATGCGTTATCGCATGCTGCTGGGGCGCAGCGCCATGAAAGACCATGCGCTGGTCTACCCCGCACGCACCTTTCTTCAAGGCAAACCACGACTCGATTCCGGGGATTTCTGATGCGCATTGCAATTCTGTCGCGTTCGAGCAACATCTACTCCACGCGCCGGCTCAAGGAAGCCGCCGCCGAACGCGGCCACGAAGTCCGCGTCGTCGACACGCTCAGATGCTACATGAACATCGCCTCGCATCGCCCGGAGATCCATTTCCGCGGCGGCAAGCTGGAGGATTTCGATGCCGTAGTCCCACGCATCGGTGCTTCGATCACGTTCTACGGTACCGCCGTGCTCCGGCAATTCGAGATGATGGGCACCTTCCCGCTCAACGAGTCGGTTGCCGTAACCCGCTCGCGCGACAAACTGCGCTCGTTGCAGTTGCTGTCGCGCAAGGGCATCGGCCTGCCGGTGACGGGATTCGCACGCGCAACAAAGGACATCGGCGACCTGATCCAGATGGTCGGCGGCGCGCCTCTGGTGGTCAAGCTGCTGGAAGGCACCCAGGGCATCGGCGTGGTGCTGTGCGAGACGAAAAAGGCCGCAGAGAGCGTGCTGGAAGCCTTCATGGGCCTCAACGTCTCGATCATGGTGCAGGAATACATCAAGGAGGCCGGCGGCGCCGATATCCGCTGCTTCGTGGTCGGCGACAAGGTGGTCGCCTCGATCAAGCGCCAGGCCAAGCCTGGTGAATTCCGCTCCAATCTGCACCGCGGCGGCACCGCCAGCCTGATCAAGATCACGCCCGAGGAGCGTTCGACCGCTGTCAGAGCCGCACGCATCATGGGCCTGAACGTGGCCGGCGTGGACCTGCTGCGTTCCAACCACGGTCCCCTGGTGATGGAAGTCAACTCCTCACCGGGCCTGGAAGGCATCGAAACCGCCACCGGCAAGGACGTCGCCGGCATGATCATCGGCTTCATGGAGAAAAAAGCCGAGGCCGGCAAGACCCGGACCAGGGGGAAAGGGTAGAACCCCCGGTTTCGGGTTTCCGGGTTCCGGTTTCCGGAAAAAAACCGTAGTCGGTAGTCGGTGGTCAGTAGTCGGACAAACAACCGACCTCCGACCTCCGACCTCCGACCTCCGACTTCCGCCTTTCCGGAAACCCGAAACCGGAATCCGGAAACCGGTTTTCAAGCCTTCCGAATCACCCGCCCGCACCGCCACAGCAGATAATTGGCGACCAGCCAGAAGCGCTTGAATGCCGGGTTGCGGGTCTGTTTGTGGTGATAACGGTAGTAGATCTGCTGCACGATGACGGCCAGCCGGAACAGGCCGTAGACCTCGTAGAACGCCCAGTTTTCAGGCGCATAGCCCATTCTCTCGCAATAGTACTCGACCACTTCGCGACGCGTGAACATGCCCGGCAGATGGGTGGGCTGGCGGCGGAAGGCGCGGAATACGCGATCGTCGTCGGCCTGCACCCAGTAGGCCATGGCGTTGCCGAGATCCATCAGCGGGTCGCCCAGTGTGGCCATTTCCCAATCCAGTACGCCGATGATCTTCAGCGGATCATCGGCGTCCAGCACCAGGTTGTCGAACCGGTAATCCCCGTGTATCAACCGGATCGCGACCTCGTCGGGCGTGTTGTCCGACAGCCAACGCATGATCTTCTCGCCGCGCATCACGTTCCAGGTCCGGGCCTTTCGGAAACGCCCCGACCAGCCGTCGATCTGGCGACGGTTGTAGCCGGCGCCCTTAGCCAGCTTGTCCAGTCCGGCCGACTCGATATCGACCGAATGCAGCTCGATCAGGGCGTCGACGGCGTTGCGGCACAGCTGGCGAGTCTGCTTCTCGGAAAGGTCCAGCGCCTTTGGCATGTTGGCGCGCGGAATGATCCCCTCCAGGCGCTCCATGACGTAGAAATCCGAGCCGATCACATCATGATCCTCGCAGGCGGCCAGCATCTCCGGCACCTTGGGAAACACTGGCTTCAGGGCCTTCTGGATGCGGTACTCGCGGATCACGTCGTGGGCGGATTTTGCCTTGGTGCCGGCCGGCGGGGTGCGCAGAATCAGGTCGCGGCCCGGATAGCGCAGACGATAGGTCAGGTTCGACGCGCCCTTGGGATATTGCTCGATCTCCGGCGTGCCCTCGAGTCCTTCGACGTGTTTCTTCAGCCAGGCGTTCAGCGCGTCCAGGTCCGGCATGTCCTCGTCACGCACTGCGCGCGGACGGTCGATCAGGTTTTCGCTGGCAGATTGAGACATGGGGTTTTTAACGTCTTGGGGTTAGGGTTTACGGTTTACGGAAAACAGTGGTCGGTGGTCGGTGGCCGAAAAAATCGGGACCGACATGTCCGACTTCCGACTTCCGACTTTCGGAAACCGGAAACCGGAAACCGGAAACCGGAAACCGGAAACCGGAGAATCTAACCGGAATAGCGCCGCAGTTCGAACCGCGCTACCAACATCTTGTGCACCTCGTCCGGCCCGTCGGCGATGCGAAGCGAGCGCGCCCCGGCCCAGGCCTGGGCCAGCGGGAAGTCCTCGCACATGCCGGCGCCGCCGTGCAGCTGCATCGCCATGTCGATGACCTCCAGCGCCATGCGCGGCACCGCGACCTTGATCTGGGAGACTTCGTTCATCGCGCCGCGGATGCCCTTCTCGTCCAGCGTCCAGGCCGCTTTTAGCACCAGCAGCCTTGCCTGCTCGATCGCGATCCGGGCGTCGGCGATGCGCTCCGCGTTGCCGCCCAGTTTCGCCAGCGGCTTGCCGAACGCCTGGCGGGAAAGTGATCTCTTGCAGGCCAGTTCCAGCGCCTTTTCGGCAAGCCCTATCGAGCGCATGCAGTGATGGATACGCCCCGGTCCGAGCCGGCCCTGGGCGATCTCGAAACCGCGGCCCGGTCCCGCGATGACGGCAGACCTGGGCAGTCGCACATCGGTGAACGAAACGTCGCCATGACCATAGGGCGCGTCGTCGAAACCCATCGCATGCAGCATCCGCTCGATCTTCACCCCCTCGGCGTCGACCGGCACGAGGACCATCGAATGGCGCCGGTGGCGGTCGGCCCCGGGGTCGGTCAGACCCATGAAGATCAAGACCTTGCAGTCGGGGTGCCCCAGACCGGTCGACCACCATTTGCGGCCGTTGAGCACGACTTCTTCGCCCTTGCCGTTATCAGCAATCTCGGCGGTCGCTTCCATGTTGGTGGCGTCCGACGATGCCACGCCGGGCTCGGTCATGCAGAACGCCGAGCGAATCTCGCCTGCCAGCAGCGGCTTCAGCCAGGTGTCTTTCTGCTCGTCGGAGCCGTAGTGATAAAGCACTTCCATGTTGCCGGTATCCGGCGCGTTGCAGTTGAAGACCTCGGGTGCGATCAGCGAACGGCCCATCACCTCGGCCAGCGGCGCGTACTCCAGCGTGGTCAAGCCTGCGCCGAGCCCGGCATCGGGCAGAAACAGGTTCCAGAGCCCCTGGTCGCGCGCGGCCTGCTTGAGCTCGGCCATGCCTTCGGGTACCTGCCAGCGATCGGCGCCCTGCTCGATGCGCTGCTGGATTTCGCGCTCGAACGGTTCGACGCGCTCGGTGACGAAGGCTTCGAGTTTCTGCTGGAGCTCGCGAGAGCGTTCGGTCTGGGTCAGGTTCATCGATCACGGTTTCCGGGTTCGGGTTTCGGGGTTCCGGTAAAACACTTGAGGGCGGTCAGTCGACAACCGCATGGCTTCAATTCTAGTGCACCCGGCGGCAGAACCCGCACATTTCAATCGCCGGATTCAGAGGGGCCAGGCCGCCGGGCCGGATCCGCCGCTTACCTGGCACGCCGGCGGCTCGAGGGGATGTCGACAACCCGATCTCCGGCGATCGGGTACAGCGTCCAGGCATCGCTCTCCAAGCCGTCGAAACCACCGGTAAAGCGCCCGAACGCCGGCAGCACGAGATGATCGCCACGCCGGGCAAACGCCGGCAGCCGCAGTCGCTCGCGGCCCGATCGCAGCCACGCCACAGGGTGCAGATGGCCCGACATGCCGCACGCAGGCGCTTCCGGATCGACCTCATGAAACATTTCCAAGCCACTGATTTTCAACGGTTCTATATGCGCGCCGATCCGCCAGTCATCCAGCCAGGGCGCAAGTCCCCGGTCATGGTTGCCGAGCACCAGATCGATGGCCAGCTGATCATGACGCGCCCGCCAGCTTGCAATAGCAGCCGGCCAGGATTCGCCAGCGAACGGCGCGGCGTGCACCCAATCGCCCAGCACCAGCAGCCGTTCGCACCGGGTATGCTCGACGAGCGCATCCAGGGCTGCCAGCTCACGATCGAGCACCGCGCCGGGAATCGCGATGCCCGAACGACGAAAGACCTGGTCCTTGCCCAGGTGCACGTCGACGATCACCGCAGTGCGGCGTGCCGGCCACCAGACCGCGCGCTGGGGCAACATCTCGAGTTCGTTCCCGGCCAGCGAGAGCTTCATCCGACAGCCTTGCCTTCGAGGCGTTGCAGCATTCTTGCCACCCTCGCCTGCCAGTCTTCGGTCGACAGACTGGCCCTTAGCCGATCGGCCCACAAAGGAAAGGCCAGCGGACTGAAGCGTTCGATCGCGGACACGACAATCCGCTGACCGGCGGCACGTTCCAGCGTCTGTTCGATTCGGCGAACTTCGAGCTGCGCCTCGAGCACCTCTCGCCGCGCCTGGTCCAGCAGCCGGTTTGCAGGATCGTGCTCCGTGAGCACGTCGAAGATCAGGCTGCTGGAGGCCTGCAACTGACGGGTGGCCTTGCGCTTGCCCGGGTAACCCTGCTGGACAAGGCCGGCGATGCGCGCGATATCGCGGAATCTGGACTTCGCGAGATTCGCGGCATCCAGACTGGCGGCAATATCGTCGACCAGTTGATCCGGCGCCAGCAGTCGGCGCCAGTCGTTGCGGTCCAGCGCCACGCGCTCGCCGCTGAGCAGTTCGAAGCCGTAGTCGTTGACCGTGATCGAGAACGTGGCCGGCTTTTCCCGCGCGATCCTCCAGGCCACCAGCGCGGCCAGCCCTTCGTGCGCCAGCCGCCCGGCGAACGGATAGACGAACCAGTGATGGCCTTCGCGCGACGAGGTCTGCTCGATGACCAGGCGGTCGAGACCGGGCAACGCCGAGGCTCGCTGTTGCAGCGCCAGTAGCGGCCGCGCCGCGCCGGCCTCCGGCGTGTCGGGATATTGTCCGCGGCTGAAACCGTCGACGAGCTTCAGCATCCCGTCGGCGAGCAGCGTGGACAGCGGCAATCGCCCACCGGCCCAGGCCGGGATGGTGGCTTTTCCCGAGGCCCTGCGAACGTAGGCCGTCATGTCGCGAACTCGCACCAACGCCAGCGTGCGACCGGCGAACACGAAACGGTCGCCGGGCCTCAGCCGTGCAAGGAAGCGCTCCTCGATGCTCCCCAGGCTGCCGCCCTTGACGAATCGGACCTGCATCGCACCGTCGGCCGTAATGGTACCGATGTTCAGCCGGTGCAGCATGGCGATCCGCCTGCTGGGCACCCGCATGAGTCCATCCGATTCGACCACCCGTTGAAAATCCGGGTAGGCTTTCAGCGCGGGCCCGCCGCGAGTGATGAAATCCAGCACCCACTGCCATTGCTCTCGGCCCAGGGTCGAAAACGCATGGGTGCGCCGGACTTCATCGAACATGGCCGCCGGCGCCAAGCCGCCACCCAACGCGATCGTGACCAGGTGCTGCGCCAGCACATCCAGAGAAAGGCGGATCGGACGGCGCGTCTCCACCCGGCCTTCCCGGAGCCTCTCCCGTACCGCTGCCAGCTCCATGATCTCCAGCGCGTGAGTGGGCACGCAGACGATTCTGGCGCGACAGCCCGGTCGGTGCCCCGATCGACCTGCCCGCTGAATCAGACGCGCAATGCCCTTGGGACTACCGACCTGCACGACCTGCTCGACGGTCGGAAAGTCCACGCCGAGATCGAGACTTGCGGTCGCAACCACGCATTTCAGCCGACCATCGACCAGCCCCTGCTCGGCCGACTCGCGCAGTTCGCGGTCGATCGACCCGTGGTGGAGCGCGACGGCCTCGGGCCAGGCGCACACCGACGAAATCGCGTGAAACCAGGTCTCGGCCTGTGAGCGCGTGTTCGTGAACACCAGTGTGGAGGC
>DATGCS010000002.1:0-5909 GCA_035311685.1 Wenzhouxiangellaceae bacterium | reverse complement strand
CCTCGGCCTTGCTGCGGACTCGCGCGCGCGGTCCAGCCAGTACCGCAATCGGACCGGCCGGCAGCGGTCCGCCGCGCAGCACGCGGCGGGAGGTGCCGACCCGGCGCGTCAGCCGCCAGCGCGTGCCGGGGTTCAGGCGCTCGGCCAAGTGCAGTTGTTCGATCCAGAAGTGGAGACTGCGGCGCGGTTTGCCGCGTCGAATCCAGACCGGCTCGTGCAGTCCGATTTCAATGCTGTCGGTCAGCGAAAACAGCCGGTCCAGTACCCACGGCAGATCGCTGTCCGGGACCTGCTCGAGCAGGCCGTGGATCGTCCGGCTGGATGCATGCAGGGACGGGTCGCGTCGTGCGCTCAGCAGGTGGGTGATTTCGGGCCCGTCACTGCGGGCCGAAAGCGCCAGTGCGGTCTCGGGCCATCCCGCTGACGGTCGCATCGCCGAGACCGGCAGGAAATGAGCGTCATCGGCCTCCCGCTCCAGATCGAACCACAGCGATCCGGTCGGATTGTCCTGGTAAACGAACCATTCCGGGAACGGCCGCCACGGCTGGGTGTGCAGCGTGGTGAAGTGGACGCAAGCCGATTCGCCGGGCACGTATTCCTTGTCACGCGCGTTGTACCTGTCTTCCATCTCGCCCCACAGACCGGCCGCGCGGGCGCGCGCCTCGATGCGTTTTCGTGTGGTCTTGACGACGGCTTCGCGGTTCCAGACCCCGGACATTTTCTGACAATCGATCAGCATTACCGAGGTGTCGTGGTCGTTGATCGACAAAAAGCCGGCATTGCCCATGTCGCGATCGAACAGCTCGGCCGGGTCCGTCAGCCAGACCTGGTCGACGTCGTTGTAGATCGCCCGGCCCTGATAGTCGCAGAAATGCGGGATGGCGAAGCGGTAATTGGTAAACCCGGTGATCCAGAAACCGCTGACATAACCCTTGAGTCCCTTGAGCAGGTGAATTTCATAGATACGGCTGGGGTCGCGGTGCTTTTCGACCGACCAAATGAACACGCGCTCGGCGCGGAACTGCCGGCGCTCGGAGCCGAGAAAGATCCGCACCGGCGGCTTGTTGCTGGGGCGGTGGCCGGGACGCACGCCCAGGATGATCTTTTCCGGCCTTTGACGCGTCGCCGGGGTCATGATCGGATCAATGAACGGGGTCAGGCCGCGAACGATTCTTTGCGCGATCAGGGGCATAACGAATTTTTTCCTCGGGTTCAGGAATCGAAATGATAGCGCTTCCAGCGCCTGTGGTGCCAAGCCCACAGTCCGGGATAGCGGATGATCTGGTTGTTCATCGATTCCAGCATCGCGTCCAGCATGGTCTCCGGCGTGTCGGCCACCAGTGGCGGATGCACTCGAAAATGCCAGTCCGGTGTCGCGGCCTCGGCGTGAACGGGGATGACAGGGGCGCCCGTTCGCACCGCCAGACTGGGAATTCCGCTGGGCATTCGGACGGTTTTGCCCAGAAAGCGCCGCTCGGCGCCTTCGCCCTTGTTGGCCTGGTCCATCAAGACGTACAGCATGCCGCCAGAGGACAGGATCTTGATCATCCGGCGGAAACTGCGGGTGGGATTGTCCCGGTCCAGCGCAAGGGAACGGCAGCCGGCACGCTCGAGGCTGCGTGCAAGCAGGCCCGGCGGCAAGCGCCGCGGGTCCCGAAAAACGACATGTACGGGGAACCCGGCGCGCGCCAGTCGCGCGGCCATCAGGATGCCGTTGCCCATGTGCATGCCCAGCAGGATGCTTCCGCCGCCGTCGCGCCCGGGCTTGCCGAGTCGCTCGGAATCTTCGATATGCACGGTATTGACGAGCGCGTCGGCATCGCAGTCCGGGTGGGCCAGCGCGATGCTTTCGAACACCGCGCGATCGTTGTCCCGGAACGCTTGACGCAGATAGGCGCCGGCGTCGCGTTTCGAGACATTCAGCGCGCGCGCGACGTCGGCTCTGAGGCGGCCGTTGAACGGCCAGGTCAGCCAGTAGTGGGCGTGGCCGATCAAGCGGCCGATTCGCTGTATGCGCGTCGGTCCGCCGCGACTGGCCAGCCCGCTCAGGGCGATCGTGAGGCGGCTGGCAAAGCGTCGCCTGATCTTTCGCACGGGCCGCGCACTCATGCGTGCGGCGGCTCGACTTCGATCCGCCCGTCGCAGACGCGATAGATCCTGTCTGCGAGTTCAAGCATACCGGGCTGATGGGTGACCGCCAGCATCGTCAGCTCGCCCTTCAGATGGCCAATGGTTGCCAGTACCGCCTGTTCCGAGGCCTGGTCGAGATTGCTGGTCGCCTCGTCCAGGATCAGCAGCCGGGGTTGGTGGACCAGTGCGCGCGCGATCGCGAGCCGCTGGCGTTGCCCGCCCGAGAGGCGCCCGCCGCGCTCGCCCACGGAAGCATCCAGGCCCCCGTTCATTTGTGCCACGAAGCTCAGCGCATCGGCCTTCTGCAGTGCGCGTTCGGCGTCCTGGCGTGTCAGGTCAGGGGCGCCCAGGGTGATGTTGTTGAACACCGAATCGTTGACCAGCAATGCTTCCTGCGGCACGTAGCCGATGCTGCGGCGCCACAGCCGGTGGTCGATGGTATTGAGGTCGACGCCGTCTATCGAAACCTGGCCGTCGTCCGGACGCAACAGGCCGGCCACGAGATCGATCAGCGTGGTCTTGCCCGAGCCCGACGGACCGGTAATCAGGGTCAGTCGGCCAACCGGGATCTCGAGCGATTGACCGTCGAATACCGGATGATCCGGATGGGCGAAGCTGACCCGCTCGAAGCGAATGCCTTGCTCGAGCTGAGGCTCAAGCTCTCCGCGCTTCGGCTCGCGCTCCTCGCGGGCTTCGTCTATGGCTTCGTTCAGTGACCAGAACGCGCTCTCGGATATCGCCATGTGCTGCCAGGCACGCTGTGCCTTGGACAGCAGCGTCACGACCCGCGCGAGCAGAAATATCAGCACCATCGCCGCCGACAGCGTCATGTCGATCACCGCCAGCATGATCACCAGTCCAATCGCGGCCAGTATCACCAGCATGGCTTCCTGCAGCGCCTTCATGGCCTCCTTGGAAAACACCTGCTTGCGCAGCGATTTGTTCAGCTGCTCGGTCTGTCCGGAGATCAGCGTGTCGAAGCGGTCCTCGCGGGCCATTGCTTTCAACGGCTTGATCGCGGCGAGCTGATCGGTCATGACCGACAGGATCATCTTGAGCAGGCCGGTCTGGCGCCGGCCCGCCTTGCCGGCGATTCGAACCAGGATGTTGAGACCGCCGAGCACCAGCGCGGCGAGTACCAGCGCGCCCAGCGTCACCTTCCAGGAAATCATCAGCGCAAGCGCGGTGTAGACCACCGCGGTAATCAGCTGCGCGGCCATGATCGCGCCCTGGAGATAACCCTCGGAGGCGCGCTGGGCTTCGGTCGCCATCGCGTTGGCCAGGCTGCCGACCGACTTGGACAGGTAGTAGCGCCAGCGGCTGGCCGCGACCGCACGCACCAGGTCCAGGCGCAGGTCGGTCGCGACCTGGGCCACCGCGTAGCCGACTTGGCGGTTGGCCAGCAGTATGACCAGTGTCTTGCCGAGGATCAGTACGATGCCCAGCGCCAGCAGCCAGGGCAGGGTGGGTTCTATGCCGACGCTGCCGAATGCAGCATTGATCAACTGTTCCGGCAGCGAGGCATCCTCAGTGTCGGACAGAACGGCGTCGGCGTCGCCGCCCAGCTGGCTGGAAAGCGAAATCATCGACAGCAGCGTCGACAGGCCCAGGCCGTCGAGAAGACTGGCCAAAAGCAAGGCGAGCAGCACGATGGCGCTGCGTGCCGGGTATCTACGGAACAGACTGACCAGCATGTCGGCGGTGCCGCGGTCGACCTGCGAGTCCAGTTTGATCTCGTTCATCCGAGTGCTCCGCTTCGCCACATCCGGAACAGCAGTTTCCATGAGGCCAGGCGGGGGTGCCGCCGCATGCGGTCGGTCACTTCGACCTTGATCCCGCTGTGGCGCTCGATCTTCCAGCTCAGATAATCGACGCCGTTGGCGAACGTGCCGGCGGCCTTGAGCAGGCGCAAGACGTTCAGCGACTTGCTCCAGCCGCGGCGCAACGCCCAGCGCAGTCTTCCCGATATCCGCCGGGCGCGCGGCAGTTCGATCTGAAAGGTGCCATATTCGGTGGCTGATACACCGGCCAGTGAAGGGAGCAGCGCCTGGCTGAGCCCGCTCCAGAATTCAGGATCGCGGTCGATCAGTGCATCAGCGGCACCCGGCGGCTCGGGCCGCAGTTCGCAGCCGTAGGTGGCCGACACCGCGCGTACCCAGAAGTGCGCGGCTGTGAAATTGCCGTTGGCCAGTGCCAGCGCCTGGCGTGCGAAATGCTCAGCGGCGTTTGCCCTGGCTTCAGCCACCCGGTCGACGGCATCGGCGTCGCTGCGCCAGACCAGTCTGCAGGGCTGGCTGAACCGCGCCCAGAAATAGCCGTCCAGCCCGCCGCTGGCGCGGGTCCTGAAAGTGGCTTCGGACACGATGATGTACTTGCAGCGCACGCGCGCGTGCTCCGGGCCGGCTTCGAGATAGTAGACGTTGGGCGGGAGCAGGTGGTTGAACACTGCCGCAAGCCCTGCGCCGTGCACCGATCGGTAGTCGCCGACGACGGCCATCAGGTCCACCAGGCCGTCGCGAATATTGGCGTTTCGTCGCGTGGAGCCGTAAAGCACGATGGCACGCAACGAAGAACCACAGCGCGCCCGGATGCCGTCAACCAGCGGCGCCAGGCCTTCGGGTGCGCCAGCCGCAAGGTCGGCTGCCATGTGTGCCTGGACCGGAGTCATGGGCGTAGAAACCTGAAGACGGGCCCGGGTGAAATTTTCAGCGGGTGCCTTTCGTCCAGATCGAACTCTTGGCCGTCGAGCGTGATTGATTTTATGCTGTTTATCACGACATTATTGCAACGACCTGATATATAGCCATTTGTTTCATTCATTTCTCTGCTGAACTGACCCCGCACGACGGCCGGCAGCCGCAATGGTAGCCGTTTTGCACCCGCCCGGATGGCCGTGATGCGAAGCGGGCCGTCGCCGCGTTGTGCGTAGGGATCGACCAGGCTGCTGTCGTGATTCAGCGAGCTGAGCATCAGAAAACGACAGCTGTCGTCGAGACGGCCCAGGCCGTCGGTGTCAATTACGAGCCGGGGAAGGTCGAACCGGTGGCGCCGCAAGGCCCAGCGCAAGCCTATGGAGAGCACACCAGCGGTGGAGGCTGCATGTCTTCTGCGAAGCCAGGTTTCGCGCTGGGCCTGCCAGCGGTGAACGTAACGGATCACCTCGTCGACCATGGCGCCGGCCATGAAGAAACCATGCTGCTCGCCGATCGACGGATGTTCAAGCTTCAGCGTTGGACGCTCGACCGGATGCAGACGCTCGGCCGGCGTGGAGAGAATGCGCTCCAGCGTCTCGAGAAAATGACTGCGCGTGCCGATGTCTTCGGCCACGTAATTGGTGCGCCCGGCGCTGAGCAGGATGAGCTCGGGCATCCCGGACGGCTCGAGGTGACGCGCAAGGTAGGAGACGGCCCCCTGAAGCGTGCCGTCGCCGCCGGCGATCACCAGGTAACCGACCGACCGCCGGAGTGCTTGCGCCAGCGCGTGTTCTATATCCGCCAGGTCGGTGACCTCGAACACCTGCCCGCCATGCTCGCGAACCCGCTCTGCGCTGCGCGCGGCCCGGTCGCGAAGGCTCATCCGGAAGCTGAGTGGGTTGATCAGCGCGGTCAGGCGGGCCGCCGGGTGCGGCATACCGATGACCTGCAGCGAGGATTCCGGGGAGCTCATGCGCGCGCCCGGGGAATCGCTAGCTGGCCTGCCAGCGTCGGTCCAGCAACAGTTCGAGCACGGCCTTGCTGCCGAAATAGGCCAGAAGCAGGACGGCCATGCCGATCAGGCAA
>DATGCS010000001.1:0-9036 GCA_035311685.1 Wenzhouxiangellaceae bacterium | reverse complement strand
TTGGCGGATTCCTGAGACATGCCTGGCAACCGCTGGACCAGATCCGCACGCGCCGTTTCATTGCCGCTGATTGTCGGCGTACTTTCGGCCCTGGTCGCGCAACTGTTCGTCGCCCTGGTCGTGAAGCTCAACGAACTGCTGCTGGTCGCGCCTTCCAGCCGGAGCATGTTCGACGACCAAACCCTTGTGATCGCGACGCTTGCCGTTCCGACCATAGGCGGCCTGGTCGTGGGCTTGATCAGGCACTTCGCCGGCGCACACGCGGCCCATGGTCCGGCCGAAATCATCGCTGCGGTTCAAACGCGCAGCGGCGAGCTGCCGGCACGCTCGGCATGGGCCAGCGCGTCTTCCAGCCTGGTCTCGCTGGGATCCGGAGCGGCCGTGGGCGAATACGGACCGCTTGTTCACATGGGCGGCAGTCTCGGCAGCGCGCTTGCCCGGCTTTTCCGCAGCAATATCACCACCGTCAACATCGCAATCGCGTGCGGGGTGGCTTCGGCGATTTCGACGGTGTTCAACGCTCCGATAGCGGGCATTCTCTTCGCCCACGAGATCATTCTGAGGCATTTCGCACCGCGTGCCTTCGCGCCGGTGGCACTGGCCTCCATCATCGGCTATATCGTCGGCAACGCGCTGACCGTGCGTCAGCCGCTGCTGGCCGCCGAGCAGATCGGGACACCGCAGTTCTGGGAGTTCGGCCTGTTCGCCATGCTGGGGGTCGCCGGCGCCGGACTGGCGATCGGTTTCATGCACGCCATCCTGTATGCCACCCGGGCGGCAGCGCGAATTCGCCGTTTCGATGTGCTCAAGCCCGCGCTGGCCGGGCTTGTGCTGGGGCTGGCGGCGCTCGCGCTGCCCGAAGTCATGGGCATGGGCTTCGACTTGCTGCTTTCGGTCACGACCGGCGCGATGATGCCCGTCGGTGCACTGCTGCTGATCCTGTCGGCCCGACTGCTGGCCACGGCGATGTGTCTCGGGCTCGGGTTTACCGGCGGCGTATTCAGTCCCGCCATGGTCATCGGCAGCTTGCTCGGCGCCGTATTCGGCGTTGCACTGCACCAGGGGCTGGGTCTGCCGGTGACGAGTTCGGCGGTCTACGCCATTTGCGGAATGGTCGCGGTGACGGCCCCGGTCATCGGCGCGCCGGTCACCGCGGTGGTCATCGTTATGGAGTTGACGGGCAGCTACACGCTGACCATTGCTGCACTTGCCAGCGTCGCGATTTCCAATTCGATGGTCTCAAGGCTTTTCGGACGATGCCTGTTCGACCGCCAGCTCAAGCAGCGGAAGCTGGACCTTTCGGCAGGCCGGACCAAGGCAATCCTCGAGTGGCGCGATATCGCGCCGCTGGTCAGCAGCAACTTCATCTCGCTGGGCGACGACGCCAGCGTGGAGCAGGCGCGGGAAGCCATGCTAGACCGGCACCTGCACCAGGCGTTCCTGATCGACGGCAACGGCATCTACCAGGGCAGCGTCCGGGTCAAGGATGTGCTGAGCGGCGATCCCGGCCAGGTCGCAATCGAATTACGCAACCGCGACGACGTCGTGATGCTGGAGCACTTGAGCATCTGGCGCGCCATGCAGCGGCTGAAAAGATTCGACGGCGAGAGCGTCGCGGTCGTCGACGATCGCGGCAAGCTCGTCGGCGCGCTGTATTCCTCCAACCTGATCAGCGCCTACCTCGATACCCAGGCCGACCTTCGGGCCGAGGAACAGATCAGGGTCGATTGAGCCGGATGCGGGCCCCTTGCCCTCAGGGTTTGTGCGCGGCCAGCATTTCGCTGATGCGTGCCGGCACGACCGCTTTGCTGAACAGGAAGCCCTGGACCAGCTGGCAGCCCTCATCGACAAGCACCTCGAGCTGCGCTTCGGTTTCCACGCCCTCGGCGACCACTTTCATCCCGAGCGCCTGGCCGAGCCTGAGCGCCGATACCACAAGCTGTCTCTGGCGCTGATCGGTGTCCAGATTACCGATGAAACTGCGGTCGATCTTCAGGCTCGTGAATGGATGATCGCGGAGATAGCTGAGCGACGCATAGCCGGTGCCGAAGTCGTCCATCACGATACCCACCCCGTTTCGACGCAGCGTCTTCAACGTATGATCGACTTCCTTCCGCCCGGGCAACAGTACGCCCTCGGTCACTTCGATCTCCAGGCCGTCGCCGCCCACCCCGGCGTCTTTCATCGCCGAGATGACCTTCTCGGCAAGTCTTGGATCGCGGAACTGGCGCGGTGATACGTTCACCGAAACACAGAAATCGGGTGACAGCCGGCTGCGCCATTCGGCCACCTGCTTGACGACCCGATCGATCACGAATTCGCCCAGTTCCTGGATCAGCCCGCCCTGCTCGGCGACCTCCACGAACTCGTCGGGCGAAACCTCACCAAGTTCCGGATGGCGCCAGCGCAGCAGCGCTTCGGCACCGACGCACACGCGGTCTGAAAGCCTGACCAGCGGCTGATAATGCACGAAGAGTTCTTGCCGCGAGACCGCCCCGCGCAGGGCTTCTTCCAGTGCCAGCCGGCGCTCGACGGCATCGTTCATCGAGCGGGTAAAGAACTGGTAACCGTCCCGCCCCCTGTTCTTCGCGTGGTACATGGCCGTATCGGCGTTGCGCAGGAGATCGTGCGCGGTGGCGCCGTCGTGCGGCGACAATGCGATGCCGATACTGACAGTCAGCACGAACTCGCGGCCAGAGACCATGAGGGGCTCGTGGAACGCATCGATCACCTTGCTGACTACCGATATGACGTCGGATACGCGGTCAAATTCTTCCAGCACGATCACGAACTCGTCACCACCGATGCGCGCCACGGTGTCGCGCTCGCGGGATAGACCTTGCAGACGCGAGGCCGCATCCCTCAATGTCCGATCACCGGCATCGTGGCCGAGCGTATCGTTGACCTTCTTGAACTGGTCGAGATCGAGAAACAGCACCGCAACCTGGCTGCCGCTTCTGCGGGCCCGCTTGAGCGCCTGCTGCAACCGATCCAGAACCAGCACCCGGTTGGGCATCCCGGTGAGGTTGTCGTAATGAGCCAGATTGAAGAGCTTCTCCTCGGTCGCCTTGCGCTCGGTGATGTCTTGGGCGAACCCGCGCAGGCTCTTGCCTTCTTCTCCCAGGTCGATCAGTTCGGCATGCACTTCCACCCATCGCTGCTCGCCATTGTCCGGCCTGATTATTCGGTGTTGAACATTGTAGGATTCGCCGGTTTCAACGGTTTTTTCAAGCGCGTCGGTCACCCTCACGCGATCATCGGGCGGCGTGATTTCAAGCACTTGGTTACGCGTCAGCGGGCCGTTGCCGCAACCGGTCACGTTGCGCCATTCGGTCGATGCCATGAACTCGTCGGAACCCACCGTCCACTCCCAGCTTCCCATGCCGGCCAGTGCCTCGGCGTGTGCGCGCAACGCCTCGCTGGCGCGTAGCTGTCGCTCCTTTTCCATTTTTTCCATGGCCACGCCTGTAAGGTCGCCCAGGACTTGCAGAAGCGCTGCTTCCTCGTCGCTCCAGTCACGTTTTTCACGTACCGAATCGAACCCGATCAAGCCCACGAGTCGCTCGCCCGAAAAGATCGGAAGGCTGATGAGCGACTGGATGCCTTCTTCTGCAAACAGACGCTTCTCCGCGATCCAGCTATCATCCAGCATAGCCACGTTCGGCAGCACGGCGCGCTCCTTGCGCTTGAGTCTGGCCAGCAGCATCGGAATGGTCGTCGAGGGAACATTCTGCAGGTTGTGGATTTCCGGGGTGATGTCAGGCGCAACCCATTCGTGCGTGTTGCTGTAGTAGCTCAGGTCAGGCGAAAACCGGATCAGGTAGGCACGATCGGCCCGGCACCAGCACCCGATCTTCTCCAGGGTTGTCGATAGCACTTGGTCGAAGGCCCCCTCCGCGGCTTCGAAGAGGTGGCGGGAAACGTCCACCATCAGGCGCTGGAGTCCGGACACGTACTCCAGATCGCTCTGAATTTCCTTCAGTTCGCTGATGTCTATCATCACGCCGACGAGCTTCCCGGGCCTGCCGTTCTCGATCACCACGTTGACGATATCGCGCAGCCAGACGACGCGACCGTCCGAAGCGATCATGCGATAGTCGAAAGTATGCTTCCTTCGTTTTCGCACCGCCCGGCTGCAGTAATCCAGGACCCAGTCCCGGTCATCCGGGTGAATGTGGCGCTGCCAGAATCGCGGGTCGGAAGTCCACTCGCCCGGCGAATACCCCAGCAGTTTTTCGGACTCGGGGCTGACATATCTGAATTCCAGCGTCTCCGGATCACCCTCCCAGATGATTGCCGTTGTGGATTCCACCAGCGACTGGTAGTGCTGATGCTGGCGCCGCGCGATTTCCGCCTGCTCGGCCTGTCTCAACTCGGCCCGGATATGACCGAGCGTCTTGCGCGAAAGCTGCACGCTCATCGACATCAAGGCTGCGATGTAGAGCAGGATGAGCACGGCGGTCGCTGTCGCCATCGGGGAATCGAGCATCAGGAACCTGACGAAGAAAGGCAGCAGCGTCGGCAGCAGGAAGAGCCATGCGCACTGCCAGCGCGCCGCCAGGTTCACCACGCCGCCGGCGCCCAATCCGGCAACGATGAAGGTCAACAGGGCCTGGTCGTTGGACGCAGCCGGGGAAAAGAACACCCAGGCGCTGGAACCCCAGACAACGGCGGAAAGAAAGGTCTGGTTTCGGTAACGGGCATACCACTTGCGACTGCTTTCAGGAAGCGGGTATTCGCCACGATAGGCCAGTAACAGCCCGAATCTCGCGATGGTAAACAGCGCGAAAACCGACAGCCAGACCACTTGCGGCATGCGCGGCAAGATATTCCAGTGCGTTGCAACAAGCAACACGGCCACCAGGGATGTGATGACCAGGATGCTCGGCAGCGAACCATACAAGTGCCTGTTCTGCTCGGCGAGAACCCTGTTTTCGCGCTCTCGCCTGTCTGGTTTCTTACTCATATCCGGCACTAGGTTCCCTGGTCAAACCGATTTTTACCTTTCTCATTCACCACCTTTTCCGTCGCGGCACTGCCATCCCGTCGCCAGGAACGGGTAGCGGGCCGGGCAGATCCGAGCGGGACCGACGCCTGGACGGCGCGGGGCCAAGCGCGATCCCGGATTCTGCACAGCCATCCGCGAATAACGTCGGACAGCGCCAGACTATTGGAAGCCGGTGCAAAGTGCAATGCTTCCACAGACCTGGCGCGACAATCGTCCCGGATACAATGCCGTCCATGAATGAATCGCGCAACAACCACGTCTCCGTCGCCGTCATCGGCGCCGGCTTCGGCGGCATCGGCCTGGGCGCCCGGTTTGTCGGTCATGGCATGCGCGATTTCCTGATCTTCGACCGCGCGACCGGTGTAGGCGGCACGTGGTGGTCCAACCGCTACCCGGGATGCGCCTGCGACGTGCCGTCGCACCTGTATTCGCTTTCTTTCGCACCACACCCGGACTGGACCCGGCGATTTGCGCCGCGCGATGAGATCCAGGCCTACCTGGAACATTGCGTAACCCGATTCGACGTGCAACCTCACCTGGTGCTCGGCACCGGTATCGAGCGCGCCGTCTGGGATGAGCAGATGGCGATCTGGCGACTGACCGACGACCATGGCAAGGCGTGGTCGGCCGACGTGGTGGTCTCGGCCATCGGCGGCCTCTCGCGACCGGCCTGGCCGCAAATTCCGGGACTGGAGCAGTTTCGCGGGTCGGTGTTCCACTCGCAGCAGTGGGACGACGCCGTCGAACTGGCCGGCAAACGCGTCGCCGTAATCGGCACCGGCGCCTCGGCGGCGCAGTTCGTCCCCGAGATCGCGGAGAAGGTCGAATCGCTGGACGTCTACATGCGCTCGCCGCAGTGGATACTGCCCCGCCCGGACGCTGCAATCGGCCCGGCCCGCCGCAAGTTGTACCGGCGATTCCCGCTGCTGCAGAAGATGGCGCGCTTGGGTATCTGGCTGATCTCGGAGGCGCGGGTGCCCGGGCTTGCCTGGAACAACCGGCTGGCCGGCTTCCATCGCTGGCTGGCCAGGCGACACCTGAGGCGACAGGTTTCAGACCCCGAACTGCGAGAAAAACTGGCGCCCGGCTACGACATCGGCTGCAAGCGCGTCATCCTTTCCAGCGACTTCTACCCGGCACTGATGCGCGAGAACGTGTCGCTGATCGACTGCGGCATCGATCGCGTGGAAGGCGATTCGATCATCGACAGGCGCGGGCGGCGGCGACCTGCCGACGTGGTGATTCTCGGCACCGGCTTCCATGCAACCGATCCTGTCCCGGAAGGCATGATCAGCGGTCGCGACGGACTCGATCTCGGCGTGCTGTGGAAACAGGGGCCGGAAGCGTGGCGCGGCGTCGCCGTCCACGGCTTCCCGAATCTCTTCCTGCTGATGGGGCCCAATACGGCACTGGGCCACAACTCGGTGATCCTGATGCTGGAAGCGCAGATGGCATTCGTGCTGCGCGCGCTTGAATATCGGCGCAAGTCGGGCCGACAGGTGCTGGAGATCGAGCCCGGCGTCCAACGCGACTACAACCGGTGGCTGAATCGCAAGCTGGCCGGCACAGTCTGGAATTCCGGCGGCTGTTCCAGCTGGTACTTGCACCCCGAATCGGGCCGCAACACCACACTGTGGCCCGGTTTCACCTGGCAGTACATGCGCATGATGCGCCGCTTCGAACCGCGGGCGTTCCGTTGCGCCAACCGCTGACCGACCGATACAGGATTTTCCAATGCAGCACATACCGAATGCGGAATCGAACGAGCCTCGGCTGTTCGCCGTGTGCCTGGGCGGCCGGGCCGATGGATGCAACGTGGAGCTGCACGACGTCGTCTTTGCCGTCGGTACTTCGCTCGAAGCCGTCCATCCGCAGCTTCTGGATCGCTGGTTCGGCGAGCCCGAAGGGCTGCACGTCGACGCCTGGGCCGAGCTCGACCAGGTTCCCGGCTTTCGGGTCTCGCTCGGAAAAACCCCCGTCAAGGCCGAACAGCAGCTGTATTTCATCAACATCGGCGGATATGTCGCCGGGGAATTCGGCGAGCGCCATGCCTATGGGTTCTACGCAGGCGCCGGCAGGGCCGAGGTCAAGGCAAGGGCCAAGCGGGAGCTGCTGACCGGCAAGCAATCGGTTCATCGCGACGACCTTGTTGCGATCGACGACGTACTGGAGGTCGAACCGGGCGATGACTGGCACGTTCGACTCGACGCCGATCCCGAGGCGAGCGCACCGGCGGTAATAAACGGCTATTTCCCGATTCCCCGCTCGACCATCGCGGCCTGGCGCCGGGCGCGCAAGTCGCAGGACTGAAAACAGGTTCGCACACAAGCGTATCGGAAACAACGCGCCTTGGCGGTCACGTCGGGTCCGGTCAAGACAAGGCTAAGGACTCGTTGCGCGCCGGAAAACGTGTGCACCCGGTGAGAACGGAACCGTTCCAGCTCAACGCTGCCGACGTGGCAGTCAACGCGCCGATTCGAGCTACAGCATGACGCTTCCTCGAATTTCACGACTGCGCGGTCGTCCGCCTGTGCGGCTCGAAAACGCTAAACTTGACGCATGCCTTTTGCACGCTTGTCTCCGTTGCTGTTCGCCGCCCTTGGGCTTGGTTACTGGCTGAGTCTCTGGACCACCGGTTTTCCCGGCGACTGGGCGGTCAAGGCCGCACCGATGGTGCTGGCCGCGAGCGTGCTTCTGGTCACGCTTCCCGCCCGCCTGGGCGTCCCGATGATGATCGGTTTTCTTGCCGCCGCCGCCGGTGACATCTTTCTTGCGCTGGACCGCCATGAATACCTGATGCAGGGGCTGCTGTGCTTTCTGGTCACGCAGCTGACCTATTCGTCGGCCTTCCTCGCAAGGCAGGCGCCGCTGGGCGAGCGGCTCGAATATCGGCTGCCGGTGACCGTTTATGGCGCGGTGCTGCTGGCCATGATGCTTCCGGGACTTGGGGCGTTCCTGCTGCCGGTGTTCGTATACGTCTCGGCGCTGGTGGCCATGGCCGTTCTGGCCGCCGGAATCGAGCCTCGTCCCGGACGCGTCTATTTCGGCGCGGTGCTGTTCCTGGTCGCCGATTCACTGATCGGCATCGATCGTTTCGTCGCAGCGTTCCCGTATTCCGAAATCGTGATCGTCGGTATTTACACGATCGCGCAGTTCCTGATCTTTACCGGCATGCTCGAGCTGCGGTCCAGCACGCCCGGGTAACGATCGAAGAACCTGCAACAGCGCCGGACCGGCAAATCCCGGCATGCTTTACCGATGGCTGGCAAATGTGGCAATATCGATCACGGCATCGGGGAGACTTGATCATGAAACACATGCTTTCACTACTGTTGGGCATCCTGCTGTTTTCCGCGTCTCAGGCGCAGGTCTACGAATGGTTCGACGAAGACGGCAACCGTCATTTTTCCGACCAGAAGCCCGAGGGCGTCGACTTCCGCGCGCTGGGCGATTCGGCTGCCAACCTGTCCAGCTACCAACCGGACTACATTCAACAATCGCGGCCTCTGGTCGACCAAAGACGCCACGACTCGTCTTCATCCGGTCAAAGCCGCCGCTCGGCCGCCGGCGCGGCCGCAGACCATCGGAAAGCAGCCTGCGCAGGATATCTAACCCGGATCGATCGCATTCAAGCGCGGTTGCGCGCAGGCTACGGCGAACCGCGGGGCAATCGGCTGCGCGCCGAGCGAAGCGCGCTCCGAACCGCCTACTGGCGGAATTGCAACTGAATCCGCGGCGCGACGAGTCGATACGTCGTTTTGCCGACACCGGCCGCCTCGTTTATTCGAGTCATCAGCGTCATGGCTGAAATGGACAAGCTTCTTCTCGACGATTTCAGCCGCAGCGACGGCGTCTCGGCCATCGGCACACGCTGGCAGGATTTTTCCGACCGCGTCATGGGCGGGCTTTCGGATATGCAGGCCGGGATAGTCGAGACCGAACGGGGCTCGGTGCTGCGAATGTCCGGCCAGGTTCGGCTGGAAAACAACGGCGGGTTCATCCAGGTTCGGCTGCCGCTTGCTGGCGCG